>NZ_JADOUT010000079.1:0-1099 GCF_015752345.1 Arthrobacter sp. CAN_A212 | reverse complement strand
CAACGCTGCACCTAAATGCATTTCGGGGAGAACCAGCTATCACGAAGTTTGATTGGCCTTTCACCCCTACCCACAGCTCATCCCCTCCATTTTCAACTGAAGTGGGTTCGGTCCTCCACGACGTCTTACCGTCGCTTCAACCTGGCCATGGGTAGATCACTTCGCTTCGGGTCTAGATCACGCCACTCACTCGCCCTATTCAGACTCGCTTTCGCTACGGCTTCCCCACACGGGTTAACCTCGCGACGTAACACTAACTCGCAGGCTCATTCTTCAAAAGGCACGCCATCACACCACCACCCCCGAAGGGATGACAACGCTCTGACGGATTGTAGGCACACGGTTTCAGGTACTGTTTCACTCCCCTCCCGGGGTACTTTTCACCTTTCCCTCACGGTACTTGTCCGCTATCGGTCATCAGGGAGTATTTAGGCTTACCAGGTGGTCCTGGCAGATTCGCACGGGATTTCTCGGGCCCCGTACTACTTGGGATACTCTCCAAACGGCAGCACGCATTACGGTTACGGGACTTACACCCTCTCCGGCCGGCCTTTCAAGACCGTTCACCTATACGCCTGCACTCATTTCACTGATCCGGCAGAATCAGAACGGAAAGTCCCGCAACCCCAGTGATGCAACGCCCGCCGGCTATCACACACCACTGGTTTAGCCTCATCCGCGTTCGCTCGCCACTACTAACGGAATCACTATTGTTTTCTCTTCCTGTGGGTACTGAGATGTTTCACTTCCCCACGTTCCCTCCACGCACCCTATGTGTTCAGATGCGGGTCACCCGGTCCATCGCTGGCCAGGCGGGGTTTCCCCATTCGGAAATCCTGGGCTCACAGTCCGGTTATCGACTCCCCCAGGCTTATCGCAGATTCCCACGTCCTTCTTCGGCTCCTGATGCCAAGGCATCCACCGTGTGCCCTTAAAAACTTGACCACAAAAGATCAAAAAACATATCGAGAAAACCATGGAAACAAACATAAAGTCTGAAACCAAGATTTTTTGAAATTGCTTCTTATTTTTAAGATGCTCTCGTCCACTATGCAGTTCTCAACCAACAACCCCACACCACCAGCAGACAACCCCCACA
>NZ_JADOUT010000078.1:0-1100 GCF_015752345.1 Arthrobacter sp. CAN_A212 | reverse complement strand
GCGTGATCTTGATGCAGACATGCTGCTGGTCTCACTTTCAGTAGAACCCCCATTTTAAGAGGGCCCACTGTCCTAAATCTCCACAGCAGTCCAGGGCTCGAGCTATGTGAGCTTGATTACCGGGGGCATCGAGCCTCGTATCAATGTCATCGAGAACGTCGGACGCTTCGGCCCTGGCTCCCAGTTTCACCAGAGCCCGCAGCACTCTTGATTCTGCGCGGTGGTGCCGGCGCAGCAGATTTGTAGCGATACCGAATAACCAAGGCCGTACGCCATCTGTTGAGCCAACGAAGTCCGAACGTCGCTCAAAGGCAATGAGGAAGGTCTCGGCCATTACATCTTCAGCTACGAAATCGCCGGCTCGGCGAGCTGCATAGCGGTATATATCCGCGGCGTGTCGATCGTAGAGCTCCCCGAAAGCTGCGGGGCCGTAACGCGACCGCTCAACTATCTCTGCATCTGTATTCACACTTAGTAATGCCCGATCCCTCCAGAAAGTTCACGGTTATCCCATCTTTTTCTAAAAATATCTGTCACTAGTCTTGACCTGCATCTAGCTAGTTGCGACCACGGCGCATCTGTGGTCAAGCGTCGGACACACCCAACGTGAGAAAAACCATCATCGAGCGAGCCGACCGACGTATGCGTATGCCGATCCCCCACCGCAACACTCACTCGAGATCAGCCGCCACTAAGAATCCTGTGACTGTTAGCTCAGAATGGCGGCTTTTTCACAACTCGGTTTGGCGGTTGACGATCCATAGGAGCATCGATCCTCTACCGGACTTGCGTGGCACCGGCGGCGTCAAGGAGGTCTAAATAGGCACCCTTTACGAGCGCGCCGTCCTCGATCCCGAACGCAGCGAGGAGGCGATGCGCTTCTGACACCGCAGCGTCAGGCTCCAGCGTGTCTCCGACGGTGACCTCCAGTTCCAAGAACGCGCCCAATCCGTCGACGAGGTCGAGGTGGACCCTAGTCTGACCAATGCGAAACACGGTGCGGTGGGGACTGCCCACGGTTTGGTTGACTCGTGGGGTTGATAGTTTCTTAGGCGGCTAGCGCCATGTTGTTGATTGTCTCAAACTCGATCGGGGTTAGT
>NZ_JADOUT010000077.1:0-1128 GCF_015752345.1 Arthrobacter sp. CAN_A212 | reverse complement strand
ACAGCGATTATGCCGAGGAAAACGTTAAGCCGAGTTTGGTGCGTTTTCCCTTGTGATTCGGGGGTCTCGGTCCCGTTCCTCGGGTTAACGTTCCTCGCTATCTCAGTGAGTAGAGCAGCTGAAGTTTGTCTTCGCTGAGCATTTCGGTATTCGTTTCACTGATCGCGGGTGTGGCGGCATTCAGTGCTGCTCGCATCATGTCGAGGGTGGCAAACGCGTAGAACGCCGAGGTGGTGCTCATGCTTTCGTGCCCGAGCAACTGCATGATGATCGGCAACGGGATGCCTTGCTTGTAGAGGTCCATGGCCTTGGTCTTCCGCAGCATATGACAGTGCAGGTTGCCTGGGATTGAGGGACATCGTCCACGGGCGAGGTCCCCGGCTTTCTTGAGCACCGCGGCAACGGTATCGCAGGAAAGCGGCATCGGTTGCCCGCGGTGCCAGCTATAGAACAGGGGCCGCATCGCGGGCTGGGTTGTGCGTTGCGGGTGGAACTCGTCGAGATAAACCTTGAGATGTTCAACTGTCTTCTCTCCCAAGGGAACGACGCGGCTCTTGTCCCTTTTGCCGGTGAGCGTCAGATGGGCTGGTTTCGCCAGCTTCAGGTCCTCACTTGTGAGTGCGGTGATCTCGCTGACGCGTGCCGCGCTGTCGTAGAGCAGGATGAGCAGCATGCGGTTGCGGCGGGATTTCTGGTCCTTGCCGTCGTACGCGGCCAGGACCGCTGTTGTCTCGTTCTTCTCCAGGTATTCGATAGGTTTGCGCGGTGCGGCTGGCGCCTTGATGTTCTTGGCAGCATGGTAAACCGCAACCAACGTGAGGTCTTCAGCGGAAGCGAAATGCAGGAAGGCTTTGACTGCGCTCAGGCGCAGGACGATGGTCGCGGGCTGGTAGTTCCTGGCTTGGCGCATCCATACCAGCCAGTCTTTGAGAAATTGACGCTCAAAGTGATCGAAGCTGATGTCTTGGCGAAGAACGTGCTGCTCCGTGGTCAGGTAGTGGACGTAGCTCTCCAGACTGATCCGATACGCCTCGATGCTGCGTGGTGCCATGGCCCTGACGTCGGGTAGGTAGTCGTGCAGGTAGTTCCGGGCGTAACCCCAGAAATCAGGGGTCGGTTCTTTCGGTG
>NZ_JADOUT010000076.1:0-1246 GCF_015752345.1 Arthrobacter sp. CAN_A212 | reverse complement strand
AACTTAGCCTGCACCAACGAGGCTAGTTCCAGGTCATCGAACTTACTGGCTTTTGGCCGCCGGCCCAATAGCTCTGCTCGTTTCTGGGCAGCGTACGGGGCGTACTTCGTCTGGCTCGACGCTCGTCTACGGACACCCGTGGGTGGTTCGCCCCGGTGTAGTTCGCGGCTGACCGTCGAAGAACACCGGCCTATCTCTCGGGCGATCTCCCTCACGCCGTGCCCGGCCAGGTGCAGGTCAGCTATCCGTAATCGTTCCTCCAAACAGAGGTACCGGCCCGAGGGCTCAGGCTTAGCGCGCGGGATACGACCGCCGGTTGCCCGGCGCCAACGTTGTCCAGTTCGTCGATTCACGCCTACAGCATCACAGGCCGCGGTCAGCGTAGACCCCTGGGCCATCAATACCCAGAACCGTGCCTCCTGAACAATCCGTTCCTTCTTCGATGACACTCACAACACCTCGCATCAATAGGGGGTGTTGCAACGACCGACTGAACTCACCATCCGCCCGCGGGCGTTCAGCGCTACTTCACTTCAGTGAAACGAGTGCCAAGAGGTTCAGATAGAACTGAGAGGTCCAAGGTTTCAGGATCTGTGGCGCCGAGCCCCACCTCGGAGTAATCAACGACGAACCAGTTCCTTCCCTCGGCGAAGTACACGGAGCCGCCAGTCTCCGCCGTGCCAGCCATCAAGTTGTATGCATCGTCACGGGCATCTTGCGATGTGAAGTAAAAGATCTCGGCCGTTTGAGTGCACTTCACCGATTCGGCAGGTATCTGTCCGTCATCCCCCATGACAGTAGTGGGTGAGGGTGGGTCATCCAAGCAGTCGAGATGGTTGGATACAGCCCCTCGGGCATCTTCCAAAGAATTGATCGACGGCAACCCATCAGTAGATCGGTTCTCCGTGTTGCAGGCAGTGCAGGTTCCGACGAGAAGTGTAAGAAACGCTGTCATCACCGCAATTCGGCTTTTCACCATTATCTGTCCCCCATCTACTTTGCAAGATATCGTGGCACACTCAGGACCAATCGAGAAAGATACGGCCGATCTTCTGGTGCGGCGGGTCTGTACGATTTTCGGTGTAACTCCTGAATAGGAGGAACCGTAATGAGTGACGTGAAGATCGACGTGGAGGGTGAAGCCGTGGCGACGGTGAAGCAGGATGACGTGGTGGACGGCCGGCTCGTGGAGCAGCTCATCGGGAGGGCCCGGGAGAAGGGGTTGGCCCTGACCGGCGAGACCGGC
>NZ_JADOUT010000075.1:0-1332 GCF_015752345.1 Arthrobacter sp. CAN_A212 | reverse complement strand
CAACCAGGACGCCAAACCATTCACCTGGACCAAATCAGCGGAGTACCTCCTAGGCAAGATGAAACGCAAACAAACCATTAACACGGAGCACTAGCGAGCGCTGTCATCCCAACAGCTTTCCATGTGGTGGCCTACGAACGCGTCTCTAGATCCATCGTTACCGGGTACGCTGGGTGGCCCGTCGTAGGGACCCTGCCGGGCGTAAAACACCCCATTTGATGCCTCGGACTGAGTGGATTGATGCAAAATTAGGGAATGAGTATCGGTAGTGAGATCCCACCCTGGCCGTCTTCAAATCCCGAGTACGGCCGGATCCGGCTACGTAGGTTCACGAATCTAGACCTCGGGATGGCGAGGGATCTCTCCCAAGATCCGTATGTGCCCAGTGTGGGAAGCCTCCCACCGGATGCCACTGATGAAGAAGCCTTGGCATGGGTTGAACGTCAGCAGCAGCGCCACGTCGATGGGACAGGATTCTCCTTTGCGATCGCCGATGTTGAGACCAATCGTTCACTTGGGACCATCGGACTATGGACACATGAGCTGGCCGCAGGCCGCGCCAAGATTGGTTATGGCATCGCCCCGAAGAAGAGAGGCCGCGGTCTTGCACTCGATGCCCTCCACGCTCTGACTACCTTTGCCTGGACAATCCCGCGACTGCATCGAATAGAGCTGCACATAGAACCATGGAACGCCGCTTCAATCCGCACCGCCGAGAAAGCCAGCTACGAACGAGAGGGCCGGCTACGCAGCCATCAGGAGATCGCAGGAAAACGATGCGACATGCTCCTCTACTCCGCAATCCGAGGAAATACTCTCCCCAAATGAGTCGGCTGACTGTGGTGCTAACCCCTACAAAGTAGCTCTTATCGCCGCGATCGCAATATCATCTCACTCATCAGGGTCTCTGAATCCGTCATTTTCGGACGTTCCAAATCACGGATACGGAGTCGGGACGAATTGGATTTCGGCATCCGTGTGTTCATCACCGCACTTGAGAGCTGCATCGACAGGCAGATGAACCAGAACAACAGCAACCCAAGTTGACAGAACAATTTTTAGCAACGTAGGTTGACGGCATGGAGTCTTCACAGATCGCGACCGTGGCAGCCGATACCAGCGACCCGAGAGCTGGGTTGCGAGCAGTGGCGACGCTGCGCGTTCTCGCCGACACCTTGGAGCTTCGTCAGGTTGAGGCCGCACTACGTTCGGGCATGAAGTGGCAGGACATCGCTGACCGGAATCTGTCAAGGCGTTTGAGACACAGCTAAGTGGTTAGGCGTGTGTGGGGACCTCGCTTTGTTGGGGCTGGTTGATCCACGCCGCCGTGGG
>NZ_JADOUT010000074.1:0-1412 GCF_015752345.1 Arthrobacter sp. CAN_A212 | reverse complement strand
CCCAACACCGCCTGGATCAACAAACCAACCGAGAAAAACGACACAAAAGCAGCAGCCTAATTCCCACTGGCCTCATTCACCTTGACAAATTCCGCATGACGCGGCCGAGTGAGACACGACAGTGGATCGCAACAATAATCGGCGGCGTTTTTCTTACCCGTCTGCCTCTCCCCGGCGCAGTTTTAGAAGCAAGCAATAGCTTCTTCCAGCATCCGGTGCCCTTGTGCTTCGAACTTGACGTCACCTACTAGAAAGGCCCATACCGCGGTGCCGATGGCCTCTCGCAGCAAATCCATCGACCAGACCTGATCGTCACGCGGGTCCGGGCCGTAGCCGCTCAAAAATGCAGCCTCCAGAGTGGGAACCGCCTTCCACTGCTGTGTGGCAAGCCGACACAGGTCCGTAGCTGGTGGCCGGAAGTCGAACCGGCCGAAGTCAATGACTCGCACCCGTTCTTGTTCGATCAGCCAGTTTCGCGGCTGCCAGTCGCCGTGCGTCGGTGCGACAACGATCGACGCCGGGCGGTACGTGCTGAGGACGAGCCTCGCTTCGGCCTCCACTGCCGGGGCGATTCTGTGCTTTCGATCTAGCCAGGCGTTCGCCTTGTCTGTCGCACGGCTTTCATATTCACCATCCGAGCGTGGATGCTGGTCGTGGAAAGCCCGGAGCGCCGAGCCTGCCTGGGCGTGAACGTCCGGAGCGAACTCATAAGATGTCCCCTCGACCAGCGTCCCGGGTTGATACGTAGAGATCAGGATGTTCGCGGCTCGATCGGCAGCTACGAGTTGTCCGGTCCGAGCAAGTCTGACTAGCGGCTCGGTATAGGTTTCGTGTGCCGTGATTTCTCGCCCGATGTGATGGTTGGTCAGGGGCGCAGCCTTCACTACGAAGTCCCGGTCGCCAGCACGCACATGGAGAACCTTCGTGTCTACGAGCCCCCAAGACAAGTCTTCGATCACCACAGGCGCTCCGAGTTGCCGCGCGACGTACTCGGATTGCTCTTTATCCAGAAGTTCCAAATCCCAGCTGGTCATCGAAACAGCCTATGCGAAGGTGTCCGTAAGCATCGATCCCCGGCAGGGCTTCTCACTCCGCTTGTCCAAGATCCGCGTCGACGGCGTCCCTGTCCCTTTGGGAGAATCCAATGGTGAAAAGTTACAGGACTGCCAAGTATGTGTCTCAACCAACTGTTCACCTGCTCTGTGGTCTCAACGGAGCCGGCAAGACGACACGCGCCCGCCAACTCGAAGACGAGTTGCCCGGGGTCCGGTTCAGCCTCGATAAGTGGATGCTGCGCTCCTTTCCCGACCTTTCATACGGAATCTGTCAAGGCGTTTGAGACACAGCTAAGTGGTTAGGCGTGTGTGGGGACCTCGCTTTGTTGGGGCTGGTTGATCCACGCCGCCGTGGGG
>NZ_JADOUT010000073.1:0-1424 GCF_015752345.1 Arthrobacter sp. CAN_A212 | reverse complement strand
GGCTCTTCACAATGGAGGGTGTAGTTTCGGTTTGAATCCGCCGGATTCGAGTAGTGATCTGGCGATGTAGTTGGTGAGGTTGCGGAAGCCGAGGGCTGAGCCGCGGAGGTGTTCGAGACGTCCGTTGATCGCTTCGGTGGGCCCGTTGGACGTGCCGGGGCGGTCGAAGTAGGCAAGGATATCGGGGGCGCGGCGTTTGAGGGTCCGTCCGAGACTGATGGCCTCGGTCAACACGCTGGGAACGCCGTGGCTGATTGATTCGATCAGCTTGCTCATCAGCTCTCGGCCGAGAGGTCGGTCCGGTTCGCGGTAAGCGGCGATCATCCGCTGGTAGATTCCCCAGGTCGCTTCGACCTGAACGTGCGCATCGGTGGCGAACAGGTCAGTGAGCCGGTCTTTTTGCTTTTCGGTGTGTAGATCAGCGCCGGTGTGCAGGGTCCGCCGTGCACGGTAAAGCGGATCATCTTTTCGGCCACGGTGACCGTGGGTGCGCTGCTGGATCCGACGTCTGCACCCATCAAGTGCGTCGCCGGCCAGACGGACCACATGGAACGGGTCCATCACCGCGACGGCGTCGGGGAGCTCTTCAGCGGTGGCGGTCTTGAACCCGGTAAAGCCGTCCATCGCGACGACTTCCACGTCCTGACGCCAGGACTCGTCGCGTTCGCCCAGCCAGTCCTTGAACACCTGTTTCGAGCGTCCTTCGACCATGTCCAGCAGCCGCGCCGGCCCGGTGCCGTCCCGGATAGGAGTCAGATCGATGATCACGGTCACGTATTTGTCCCCGCGGCGGGTATGCCGCCAGACGTGCTCATCGACGCCGATGACCTTCACCGCCGTGAACCGGTCCGGGACATCAATCAGGACCCGTTTGCCCTCGGCCAGGACTGCGTCGTTCGCGGTGTTCCAGGACACGCCGAGACCTTCAGCGATGCGGGCGACGGTGAGGTGCTGGCACACGATGCCTTCCAACGCCCAGCGCAGTCCCCGGCGGGAAAGCTTCGCTCTCGGCTGGGCCGCTTTCGTGGTGTCTTGGCGCCACACGTGCCCGCACCCGGTACACCGGTACCGCCGGACCCGGATCAGCAGCGTCGTCGGTCGCCACCCCAACGGCTCATGCGCGAGCCGGCGGATCACCGTATCGCGAGGTACTCCCTGGCATCCGCAGCGCCGACACCAATCATCGGGCGCGACCACCCGGCATGCCAACACCGCCCGACCGGGCTCCAAGCGCTGGCCAACGGCTTCCAAACCGAGCTCGTCAAGGCGGCAAAACATCGTCAGGTCAGGGCGAACAAAGGTAGCGTTAAGCACGTCGGGGTCTTCCAGATGGGTTGTGTGAGAACTTCCATCATCTGAAGATCCCGACCCCAATCACTGGACCGACGCGCCAACCCCGACTACACCCTCCATTGTGAAGAGCC
>NZ_JADOUT010000072.1:0-1436 GCF_015752345.1 Arthrobacter sp. CAN_A212 | reverse complement strand
AGGCTCTTCATAATTGAGGGTGTAGTCGGGGTCTGAAGCCGCCGGTTTCCAGGAGTGAGCGGGCGATGTAGTTGGCGATATTGCGGAAGCCCAGGGCTGAGCCTCGGAGGTGTTCGAGGCGGCCGTTCATGGCTTCGGTGGGTCCGTTGCTGGTGCCGGGCCGGTCGAAGTACGCCAGGACGTCGGCGGCCCGGCGTTTGAGGGTCCGGCCCAGAGTGCGGATCTCGGTGAGCGCGGCCGGGACACCGTCGCTGACCGATTCGATAAGTGCTTGCATCAACTCGTGTCCTCGGGCCCGGTCCTCGTGCCGGTAGGCAGCAATCATCCGCTGGTAGATGCCCCAGGTTGCCTCGACTTGGACGTGAGTGTCCGTGGTGAACAGGTCGGTGAGGCGTTGTTCCTGTTTGTCGGTGAGCAGGTCCGCCCCCGTATGCAGGGTCCGCCGTGAGCTGTAGAGCGGGTCGCCCTTGCGTCCGCGGTGACCGCAGGTAGCTTGCTGGATCCGGCGTCGGCACCCATCCAACGCGTCCCCGGCGAGACGGACGACGTGGAACGGGTCCATGACCGCCACCGCGCTGGGAAGCTCCTCGGCGGCCGCGGTTCTGAAGCCGGTGAATCCGTCCATGGCGACGACTTCCACCCCGTCCCGCCACGCCTGTGGGCGTTTGGCTAACCACTGCTTGAACACGGCCTTTGAGCGGCCCTCGACCATGTCCAACAACCTTGACGGCCCAGTCTTTTCGCGAATCGGCGTGAGATCGATGATGACGGTCACGTACTTGTCCCCGCGGCGGGTATGCCGCCACACGTGCTCATCGACGCCGATCACCTTCACCCCGTCGAACCGGTCCGGGTCATCGATCAAGACCCGCTTTCCCTCGGCCAGGACCGCGGTGTTCGCGGTATTCCACGACACCCCAAGGCCCTCGGCGACCCGGGCGACGGTGAGGTGTTGACACACGATCCCGGCCAGCGCCCAGCGCAGGCCCCGTCGGGAGAGTTTCGCCCGCGGCTCGGCGGCCTTAGCGGTGTCCTGCCGCCACACGTGAGCGCATCCGGTGCACCGGTAGCGGCGGACCCGGATCAGCAGCGTCGTTGGCCGCCAGCCGAACGGTTCGTGCGCCAGGCGCCGGGTCACCATGTCCCGTGCAGCGCCTTGGGCTCCGCAGCGCCGGCACCACGAGTCCGGTTCCACTACCTCGCAAACCAGCACCGCACCATCGGGCTTCACCTCCTGACCGATGGCTTCCAGACCGAGTTCATCGAGTCGGCAGAACGTGCTCAGATCGGGTGCAGCGAAGGTAGCGTTGAACACGTTGAGGTCTTCCGGATGGCGAGCGTGAGAACTTCCATCATCGGAAGGCCTCGACCCCTATCCCGTGACCGACGCGCCCATCCCGCTCACACCCCGACTACACCCTCAATTGCGATGAGCC
>NZ_JADOUT010000071.1:0-1447 GCF_015752345.1 Arthrobacter sp. CAN_A212 | reverse complement strand
CGGCTCTTCAGAATTGAGAGTGTAGTTTCGGTCTGAATCCGCCGGATTCGAGTAGTGATCTGGCGACATAGTTGGTGATGTTTGTGAAGCCGAGGGCGGATCCGCGGAGGTGTTCGAGGCGTCCATTGATGGCTTCGGTGGGGCCGTTGGATGTCCCTGGGCGGTCGAAGTAGGCAAGGACATCTTGGGCCCGGCGATTGAGGGTTCGCCCGAGTGTTTTAAGCTCAATGAGCGCGGCGGGAACGCCTGTGCCCAGGGATGTGATCACTGCTTGCATCAACTTTCGTCCCTTGGCCCGGTCCGCCTCCCGGTAGGCGGCAACCATGCGCTGGTAAATCCCCCAACTCGCTTCTACCTCGACGTGGGTGTCCGTTTCGAACAGGGCTTCAAGACGTGCACGTTGCTTATCGGTGAGCAGATCCGCCCCGGTATGAAGGGTTAGCCTTGCCGAATACAGAGGGTCGCCGGCACGCCCACGATGCCCGCAGGACTGTTGCTGGACTCGTCGTCGGCAACTATCCAGACCCTCTCCGGCCAGGCGGATGACATGGAAGGGATCCATCACCGGAACAGCTCCGGGAAGTTCTTCGGCCGCGGCGCTCTTGAACCCGGAGAACCCGTCCATGGCCACGACCTCGATCCTGTCCCGCCATTGTTGCGGGCGTGCTTTTAGCCAGGAGGCGAAGACTTGTTTTGAGCGGCCTTCGACCATATCCAGCAGGCGGGACGGGCCCGTGCCGCCCCTGATCGGGGTCAGGTCGATGATCACGGTGACGTACTTGTCCCCGCGGCGGGTGTGCCGCCAAACATGCTCATCAACACCGATGACTTTGACCCCGTCGAACCGGTGCGGATCATCAATGAGCACACGCTTACCTTCGGCCAGGACAGCTTTGTTGGCAGTATTCCAGCTCACGCCCAGCCCTTCGGCGACGCGGGCGACCGTGAGGTGTTGACGTACGATCCCCTCCAACGCCCACCGCAGCCCCCGTCGGGAGAGTTTCGCCCGCGGTTCGGCGGCTTTGGACGTGTCCTGCCGCCACACCTGCCCGCACCCGGAGCATTTGTATCTGCGTACCCTGACCAGCAGCGTGGTCGGGCGCCAGCCGAAGGGTTCGTGACCGAGCTGGCGGGTCACCGTGTCCCGAGGAACGCCTTGACACCCACAGCTACGGCACCACTCATCCGGGTCAACAACACGGCAAGCAAGAACGGCGCGATCACGGCTCAGAAACTGCCCCGTGGCCTCGAGCCCGAGTTCATCGAGCCGACAGAATGTGGTCAGGTCAGGACTATGAAAGGTAGCGTGGAACACGAGGGCCTTGCGGTAGAGGAATCAAGATCTAGACAATCCGATTCTCTCCCAAGGCCCTCCCATCAGCCGAAACAACCTCCCGCCCCAGACTCCTCACGGCGCCGCCAACTACACTCTCAATTCTGAAGAGCC
>NZ_JADOUT010000070.1:0-1556 GCF_015752345.1 Arthrobacter sp. CAN_A212 | reverse complement strand
GCGGAATTTGTCAAGGTGAATGAGGCCAGTGGGAATTAGGCTGCTGCTTTTGTGTCGTTTTTCTCGGTTGGTTTGTTGATCCAGGCGGTGTTGGGGATGGCGAGGATTTTGGGGTCGTTGTTGGTGGTGAATCGTTCGGGTGTTTTTGCCCGTGCGGCGGCCAAGATTTTGGCTCGTTCGAGGGCTTTGCTGGCGGCCAGTCCGTAGTGGACATCCGCCGGTGTGTTGAGGCCGATTCCGGTGTGGCAATGGGTGTGGTTGTACCCGTCGACAAAGAAGTCCATGAACGCTCTCGCGTCGGGTAGGGAACTGAAGCGTTCGGGGAACGTGGGAGCGAACTTCAGCGACTTGAACCAGGCCTCACTGTACGGATTATCATTGCTGACCCGGGGACGGGAATGGGACCGGGTGACCTCCAGGTCCGAGAGCAGCGCCGCGACTGTTTTGGAGGTCATCGAGGTGCCACGGTCGGCGTGGACGATCTGCGGGATGCCGTGGATGCCGAAGATTTCCTTCATCATTTCCACGGCCAGTTCCCCGGACTCGTGGGCATGGACGTAGGCGCCGACGATGTAGCGGGAATAGATGTCGATCATGACGTAGCAGTCGTAGTATTTTCCCTTGATCGGGCCAGCGAGTTTGGTGATGTCCCAGGTGTAAACCTGTCCGGGTCCGGTCGCGACCAGCTCCGGCACGGCCCGCGCCGGGTGGCGTGCGATCCGGCGGCGTTCCTTGACCTGGCAGTTCTCCTCCAGGACGCGATAGAACGTGGAGATTGAGCACAAATAGACGCCTTCGTCCAGGAGCCGGGCATAGATCTGCACCGGCGGCAGGTCCACGAAATCCTTCGAATTCACGGTCGCCAGGATGTGGGCGCGCTCGGCCACTGAGAGCTTGTTTGCCGGCGCCGGGACCGGCGGAGGGTCTTCCACCGCGATGCGGGGTTTGCGGGTCGCTGTGGCCCTGGATACCCCTGCAATCACGGCCGCTTCCCGGGTAGAGATATCCGCCAGGGTGAGGGCGGTGTAGGCGCTCATCAGGGTTTCTTGTACCAGGGCTGCTGCTCCGCGCTTTCGGAGATATCCTCCAAAAGCAGCCGTGCTTTTTCCATTATCGACAACGCAGCTGCAGTCCGTGCCAGCTTGCGTTCACTCACCTCCAGCTGCCGACGTAGACGCCCGATTTCTGCCTGTTCAGCAGTGGGCTTGCCGATCTTTTCCCCGGGCTTTTTGCCCTCGAGGACACCGGCGTCGCGGAGCTTACGCCACTCGGTGATCTGGGAAGAATACAGGCCCTCGCGGCGCAGGTAAGCCCCGCCGCCGGTGCCATCGTCACAGGCCTGCTGGTACGCATCCAAGTACGCCAATTTTTGTGCCGGAGTGAACGACCTACGAGGGGTCGGGCCTCCGGACCTGGGGCCAGGATTACTCATGGACCCATTCTCCCGCGGCGGGGAAATTGTGGAGATAGACATTAGTGGTGATCCTGGTTCTCGCCCTACGAACTAGACGAAGTTGCTACGAAGTACTGGCCTCACCCAACCCTGACACGTAGGG
>NZ_JADOUT010000069.1:0-1605 GCF_015752345.1 Arthrobacter sp. CAN_A212 | reverse complement strand
GATCCCCCACCGCGACACTCCTCCACGACCTGTCCGCCATCAAAAATCCTGTGACTGTTAGCTCAGAATGGCGGCTTTTTCACAGCTTGGTTTGGCGGTTTGACGTGGCGTTTGGGATCACTAAGCGCTACATGGAGCTAAAGTCGTCCGCTTCCCTCCACTGCCTATACCGCCAATTCACGGGTCATTCTTGACGGAGTCAGCGTGAGAGGTCTGCGGGCAGCAGCGAGAACAGAACCATGTCGTATCGCTCGTCGAAACGAGCGGCTTTCGACCTTTGAACTCCTTCATGGGTGAAGCCGGCATTTAGAGCGACTTGCTGAGATCCGTGATTGACTGCCGCAGCCTCCAGCGTCACTCGCTGGGCTCCGAGATCCTCGATAGCCCACCTCGCCACCCCACCTGCAGCCGCTGTTGCAACGCCTCGACGGCGGGCCCATGGCGCGACCCAGTATCCGACCTCAACCGTGCTGTCCGAATCATCGACGTCGACCAGCCCACACGAGGCGAAGACTGCCCCCGTTTCTTCGCTGACCACAGCGAACGCCACTCCAGTGCGTTTTTGCCAGTTAGATTCAGCCGACTGCGTGAACATGGCCGCGTGGTCGCGAGTGTAAGGGAATGGCACAGTCGTCCACCGGATGATGTCGGGATCCTGACAGGCTTGGTAAACCGTCTCCGCGTCGTCCCGGCCCCAAGGTCTCAATAGAAGCCCCTCACCGGCCGCCGTCACGCTGCGGACGGTTGGATGGGGCATCTTCCATTGAAGTGTCATCTCTAGATCCTATGGGTGGCACTCCTTAGGGCAGCATCCGGCGAGGCTAGTTCGATCGCATCCTCGCTATTCCGGAAAAACAATCGCCAACGGCTTGCAGCCCAGCAATTGACGCTGCCTCACCGGACGGTTGTGTCCCTATGGGGACGGACAACTTTGGGTGAGGTGAAATCCGAGTTGTCCACGACGAAGGTGGCCTGTTCCCAAGGTCGGGCGGCGTCGAAGTAGAGGCGCTGTCCTCCGACGTACCGGCGCATCGTTGGGTGTTCAGGGTCCGGGTTGCTGCCGTTTCGAACTGCCATTCGTGCGGCGGTTTCTTTGAACGGAACGTCCAAAAATACCGATGCATCCCAGTAGGAGGCGAGTTCATCGCGATGCAGGAACATGCCTTCCACAATGATCACCGCCTCTGACGGGGCCTGAACGGCGTCCGCTTGTTTCACTTGATCGGTACCTGAGTCATAGGCGGCCGGCGAGTACCAGCCGTCTCCCTCCGGGCCGAGTGGCGCGAACAACTGATCCCGCAGGGCCACATAGTTGTAGGTATCTTCCCAAAATCCTTCGGGTGAAGTGCGTCCCTTGGAATGCCTGACAGCTGAGGGGTTCAGAAAGTCGTCGGCGTGGACGACGATCACGGGTCGATTCTGGATCTCGGATACCAGGTTTGCGGCGAAGGATGTCTTGCCGCTGCCGTCCACGCCGTCGATTGCCACGAACCGGCGCCCTCGACCAACGGCGCTCAGAATGTCAGTAGCCAGTGATCGCATGAACCTTTCCATATCGCAATATTGCCAGAAGCGGCCCAACCCAGTGTCCGTAAACCGATCCCC
>NZ_JADOUT010000068.1:0-1655 GCF_015752345.1 Arthrobacter sp. CAN_A212 | reverse complement strand
CCGGTACGACAAACTCGCCCTCACCTACCGCGGAGGAGTCGTACTCCGAGCCATCACTATTTGGCTCAAAGAATTAGGAGACACGCCCTAGGGCCTGGTTATCCAGTTGCGGCAGCTCGCCGCGGGGACCCATGATTGCCGGGCCGAGCCGGTTCTGCCGCTTCATCCGCCCGAAGTAGGCGTGAGCGTCGGGCTGCCCGTCCAGCAGTTCGCGGACGAAACCTTCTTCATCATTAGCTGCCAGGTAAGGGCCCCACCAGGCGTACAGACGCTCGTAGCCCACCGTCGTGGATGGAAGGGCACCCAGTGCCTTGCCGCAGGCGCTGCCCGAACCGTGGCCCGGGAACACCTGCACGTGGTCGGGGAGTGTCAGGAATTTCTCACGGAGGCTGCTGAAAAACTGCTTCGCGCCGACGAAGCGGGTATCCACCCCGCCGGCAGCCTCATCCAGAAGGTCAGGGCGGCCAAGATCGCCCGAGAAGACGAAGTCCCCCGAGAGGAGGTAACCGGGCTGATCGCTGAAAGCACCATCGGTAATCAGGAAAGCAAGGTGCTCCGGAGTGTGCCCGGGGGTATGTACGGCCTGGATCGTAATGTTCCCCGAGGTGATGGAACTGCCGTCGTAGAGCCGCTCGGCGTCGAAACCGTACTGCCAGTCGTCTCCACCCTCGCCTGAGACGTACATGGCCGCGCCGGTAGCCTCGGCCAGTTCCCGAGTACCGGAAAGGTAGTCGGCGTGGATGTGCGTCTCGGTAACAGCGACGATCTGCATTCCATTGGCCGCCGCCAACTCCTGGTAGGGGGCAATATCGCGGCGGGCATCCACCACGACTGCCTCGCCCTTGGCCTGGCAGCCAATGAAGTAGCTCGCCTGGGCAAGATCCTCGTCATAAATACGCTGAAGAAGCACAATTTTCCTTCCGATAGTTTGAGTTCGATACCCATGGGGGTATCGGTCTGGGATTAACGATAATACCCAAGGGGGTATCAACGCAAGCGCATGGCGAATAGCGAAGAATACCCCCATGGGTATTATTGAGGGACTCTGACGTTCCACCGAAAGGAAGCACGATGTGCCGAGCAACCACATGTATGTATTGCCGCAAGACCACATGGTCCGGATGCGGCAACCACATCGACGAGGTGATGCGACGTGTACCCGAGCGTGAACGTTGTACCTGCGCAAAGGCCAACGATCGAACGCCCACCACGAAAGAAGAGGGTGCCGGAGCGATGAACTGGCTTAGTCGGCTATTTGGTCGTTCGGTATGACCCAGAGTGCTGTTCTTGCATCTAGCCGGACCAGGCCACGCACCTTTCCCACCCATGGCGGTTCAGTTGATGTCGGCGCGGTTTTATGCCTGGCAGGTGGTGCAGTGTGTTGGTCGAGCTCTTGGTTATAGTGGCGGCTTCACTTTGGCGGCGGTACTCTGAGGCCAACGCCGGCTTTGGCCTCGTCGTGAAGGCTTTCGCCGGTGTGGGAATGGTCTAGGGAACGAGTTCTTTCTCCGGCGGGACGCGGTTTTGCGAGTGTGAAGAGTGTCTGGATGATTACCGGTGTGGTTGGGTCCCCGGGTAGGAGTCCGGTGAATATGTGAGTTTCGCATCCGATAATGGGTGCAGGAGGAGATTCACAACAATGGCACGTAGACATA
>NZ_JADOUT010000067.1:0-1759 GCF_015752345.1 Arthrobacter sp. CAN_A212 | reverse complement strand
CCCCCCACCAACCACACAGGGCCAATGAGAACAGGCTCGAGGTGCTCCTTAGAAAGGAGGTGATCCAGCCGCACCTTCCGGTACGGCTACCTTGTTACGACTTAGTCCCAATCGCCGGTCCCACCTTCGACAGCTCCCTCCCCACAAGGGGGTTAGGCCACCGGCTTCGGGTGTTACCAACTTTCGTGACTTGACGGGCGGTGTGTACAAGGCCCGGGAACGTATTCACCGCAGCGTTGCTGATCTGCGATTACTAGCGACTCCGACTTCATGAGGTCGAGTTGCAGACCTCAATCCGAACTGAGACCGGCTTTTTGGGATTAGCTCCACCTCACAGTATCGCAACCCTTTGTACCGGCCATTGTAGCATGCGTGAAGCCCAAGACATAAGGGGCATGATGATTTGACGTCGTCCCCACCTTCCTCCGAGTTGACCCCGGCAGTCTCCTATGAGTCCCCGCCATAACGCGCTGGCAACATAGAACGAGGGTTGCGCTCGTTGCGGGACTTAACCCAACATCTCACGACACGAGCTGACGACAACCATGCACCACCTGTAAACCGGCCGCAAGCGGCCAACACATCTCTGCGCTGTTCCAGTTCATGTCAAGCCTTGGTAAGGTTCTTCGCGTTGCATCGAATTAATCCGCATGCTCCGCCGCTTGTGCGGGCCCCCGTCAATTCCTTTGAGTTTTAGCCTTGCGGCCGTACTCCCCAGGCGGGGCACTTAATGCGTTAGCTACGGCGCGGAAAACGTGGAATGTCCCCCACACCTAGTGCCCAACGTTTACGGCATGGACTACCAGGGTATCTAATCCTGTTCGCTCCCCATGCTTTCGCTCCTCAGCGTCAGTTAATGCCCAGAGACCTGCCTTCGCCATCGGTGTTCCTCCTGATATCTGCGCATTTCACCGCTACACCAGGAATTCCAGTCTCCCCTACATCACTCTAGTCTGCCCGTACCCACCGCAGATCCGGGGTTAAGCCCCGGACTTTCACGGCAGACGCGACAAACCGCCTACGAGCTCTTTACGCCCAATAATTCCGGATAACGCTTGCGCCCTACGTATTACCGCGGCTGCTGGCACGTAGTTAGCCGGCGCTTCTTCTGCAGGTACCGTCACTTTCGCTTCTTCCCTACTGAAAGAGGTTTACAACCCGAAGGCCTTCATCCCCCACGCGGCGTCGCTGCATCAGGCTTGCGCCCATTGTGCAATATTCCCCACTGCTGCCTCCCGTAGGAGTCTGGGCCGTGTCTCAGTCCCAGTGTGGCCGTCCACCCTCTCAGGCCGGCTACCCGTCGTCGCCTTGGTAGGCCATTACCCCACCAACAAGCTGATAGGCCGCGAGTCCATCCAAAACCGCAATAAAGCTTTCCACCAACATGGCATGCGCCAGAAGGTCATATCCAGTATTAGACCCGGTTTCCCAGGCTTATCCCAGAGTCAAGGGCAGGTTACTCACGTGTTACTCACCCGTTCGCCACTAATCCCCCAGCAAGCTGGGATCATCGTTCGACTTGCATGTGTTAAGCACGCCGCCAGCGTTCATCCTGAGCCAGGATCAAACTCTCCGTAAATGCATTACAGACACGCACCCACCACCAGGAAAAACCAGTAAACAGGCACGCGCAAAATTCGAAACCAGCCAAAAACAACCACACAACACCACGGGGTGGCATCATGCAGCCAAATTCAACCAATCAATAAAACAATCGGTATCAACAAACATGGCACACTATTGAGTTCTCAAACAACAG
>NZ_JADOUT010000066.1:0-1803 GCF_015752345.1 Arthrobacter sp. CAN_A212 | reverse complement strand
TGGGTATGGCACTCTGAAATGGCCCCACTTAGGGGACTTTTAGCCGTTTGAAGTGGCCCCACCCTCGACCCGCCCGTAGCGTTCTTTTTGTCGGCCAAGACGAAGAGATCGGAACGGGTTTGAAAGAGAGATCGAGAGTGAAGCAATTCGAGCGTATCCGCCTTGATGCGAGGGATAAAGATATGTCGGTCAGAGAGTTGGCACGGGTGCACGGCGTTCACCGCCGTACCGTCCGGGCCGCGTTGGCGGAGGCCACGCCGCCGGCACGGAAGACGCCGGAGCGGAAGGCTCCGAAGCTGGGGCCCTGGGAGGACACCATCCGGGCCTGGTTGACCGCGGACCAGAAGTCACCGCGCAAACAGCGCCACACGGCCCGCCGGATCTGGCAGCGGCTGGTCGATGAACACGGCGTCGTGGTTGCCGAGTCCACGGTCGCCCACGCTGTGGCCAGGATCCGCCGCGGGCTCGTCGACACGCAGGCTGACGTCGCGGTCCCGCAGACCCACACCCCGGGCGGGGAAGCCGAGGTCGATTTCGGCGAGTTCCAGGCCGTGATCGGCGGCGTGCAGGCGAAGCTGTTCATGTTCGTGATGCGGCTGTCCTACTCCGGACGCGCCGCGCATGTGGCCTACGCGAACCAGTCGCAGGAGTCCTTTCTGGACGGGCATAACACCGCGTTCGAACGCTTCGGCGGGATCCCGGCCAAAATGATCCGCTACGACAACCTCAAACCCGCTGTCACCACCGTGATCCTGGGCCGTGAACGGTTGGAAAACGAACGCTTCATCGCCCTGCGCTCCCATTACGGGTTCGACTCGTTCTTCTGCCTGCCCGGCATCGACGGCGCCCACGAAAAGGGCGGCGTCGAAGGTGAAGTCGGCAGGTTCCGCCGCCGCTGGCTGACCCCGGTTCCGGAGTTCGATACCCTGGCCGGGCTGAACGCGTATATGGCTGGCTGCGATGTCAAAGACGACCACCGCGTCATCACGGGCCGCCCCGTCACCGTCGGTGCCGCGGCAGCGGAGGAAGCCGGCATGCTTCGGCCGTTGCCGGCGGACACGTTCGAGGCCGCCTCGACGTTCTCGTTCAAGGCCGACCACAAGTCCCAGGTCTGCGTCCGCCAGTCCTACTACTCGGTCCCGGCCCGCTATGCCGGGCGCCGGGTCAGCGTCCGGCTCGGTGCCCGCACCATCGAGATGTTCGCCGAAGGCGCCCGGATCGCGTCCCACGTCCGGGCCATCCACAAGTATTCCTACGTCCTGGAACTGGACCACTACCTTGAGGTCCTCACCCGCAAACCCGGCGCCCTGGCCGGGGCAACAGCGCTGATGGCCGCCCGCGCCTCCGGGGCCTTCACCGGAGCCCACCAGAAATACTGGGACAGGGCCCGGGCCGCGCTCGGCGACAAGGCCGGCACGAAGGCCCTGATCGAGGTCCTGCTGATGGCCCGGACCCTGCCGGCCGCCGCGGTCACCGGCGCCATGGAGAACGCCGTGAGGACCGGGGACTTCGACCCCGATCATCTGGCCATCCACGCACGTGCCAGCCAGAGCTTCCACCACGTCCCGGCGGCGCTACCTGATGAAGTTTCCGGACGGATCAGGCACCTGCCCGACCGCTGGGAGCCCTCGCTGGCCGGCTATGACGGGCTGCTGGCCGCGGCGGGCAGCCGATGAGCGCCGGGCAAGGACCGTCCATGGGCCAGCTCAGTGAGCCCGCCGCCGCGGCGGCGATCGGCGCAGCCTGCAAAACCCTGTATCTGAGAGGCACCGCGCAGGTCGCCGGGTCCATGGCAGCCGAAGC
>NZ_JADOUT010000065.1:0-2011 GCF_015752345.1 Arthrobacter sp. CAN_A212 | reverse complement strand
CACTCGGCGGGATCACCCCCGCACAAGCCATGGAACGACTACTATTCGAACCAGGCAAACCCATCGTTGCAACGACCGCCTAAATTCGCCGATCCTTGGGTGCTACACATTCTCGGCGCGCGATGGTTCCGTCCACTTCTGTGTAGGCACGGGGTTGATTGCTACGAGCAGATACCTTCAGGTATTCGAACAGCGGGATACTCGGGTGAACCCTTTTCGAGAGGTACGGACATTATCTAGGTATGGACATTCCTGCAAAGCGATCAGACGTAGAGTTGCTCGCCGATGCTATCGACGGCAACCCGGACAGCTTCGGGGTGCTGTTTGACCGCCATGGGAAACGCGTACTTATCCACGTACGTCGGCAGATTGGTGGAGCAGCGGAAGCCGAGGACATCGTCGCGATGGTCTTTCTCGAAGCTTGGCGGGCCCGCGGAAGAATTCGGTCCGTCGACGACTCCGTGCTTCCCTGGCTCCTAGTGACCAGCAACAATATCCTCCGCAACCACCATCGGAGCGCAAGACGCTACGCCGCATACCTCGCACGGTTACCCGCACCCGCGGTCGTTCCAGACCATGCAGAACACACAGTCGAGGCACTTGGGCAAGCACATCATGCGACCGAGGTGAATCGTGCGTTCGCGCAACTTACTGCCCGTCACCAAGACGTGCTCACGCTGTGCGTGCTGCAAGAAATGACTGTCAGAGAGGCCGCGGACCTCCTGGGTGCGCCCGCCGCCACAATCAAGACTCGGCTCCGAAGGGCAAAGAAGCGCCTAGGTGCCCTTATCCCCCATCTCGCCCCAACGCACCATTACTTTACCGAAGGAGTATCGCGATGACCGAGCACGACGGCTTCGGCCCAGGTAGGGGAACAGCCATCCGTAACCTCTTGGTCGAAGCAGCATCCACGCCCAATACCCGGCGAATACCTCGGCCCACCCTTTCAGAGCAGGCTGCTCGGACACGTCGTCGCATCTGGACCGGGAGTATCGCGCTCGGTGGCCTCGGCGTCCTTGGCGGCGTGGCTGCAGTGGCCAGCGGGAACTTTCTCGTGCCCGGTGAGGACAGGGTGACAGAACTCGTCACACCAGTGATCGCATCAAACACCGGAACCGCAGTGATCGATCTCGGTCCTGCACCCGAGGGGACTACGGATATCGCTTTGGAACTAACCTGCCTCACATCCGGCTACTTCGTGTACGAAGACCTCAGAATCCTGAGTTGCTTAGAGGATCACGGGGGGCTGACTGGGAACAGTTTCCTACCGCGAGAGGATGGACAGACAAGTGTGACCATTCAGACTGCCCCGGACACCCAGTGGAAAATCGTCGCTACCTACGTAAACCGCGCACCCACAGATTGGGCGGTCAACGACAACGGTCAGACCTACGGTGCAGCAAATGAGAACGGAATGCCAGATCTCCTTGCAGTGGAAAAAGAGGACGGAACCTCCGGCTACGTCTACGTACAGGACCTCTTCGGAACGGACGGACAACCATCGAACATCCCACGAGAGTCACGCACCATCACGGTCTCCCTCTACGACTCCACGGGCCAAACCATCATTGGCGACTACACCATCTCAATATGAAAGAGGACGCGATCTGAGTGAGCGAAGCTATCCAGACATCGTAGATCGCAGAAAACTATCCATCTGAGTCGAATCGTGTTTCTGGAAAAGGATAAAGGAACACCTATGTAGAGTCTGGACCTGCTTTACGGTCTATTTGATCGTCGGCTGCGGAAGGTGGGAGTCCTAAATGAGTGTAAATGTCTCTTCGATGGAGCTTCATAATCCAAGCCCAGAACCGAGCGAGCATGCCAGAACCGCCGTTTCTCCGACTTCCGTAGTCACTCAAATCGTTCCCCCTTTTTTCCGGTCGCAGTCGATACCCGTGGGATCTAGCTTATCCGGCTCTTCAGAATTGAGAGTGTAGTTGGCGGCGCCGTGAGGAGTCTGGGGCGGGAGGTTGTTTCGGCTGATGGGAGGGCCTTGGGAGAGAATCGG
>NZ_JADOUT010000064.1:0-2140 GCF_015752345.1 Arthrobacter sp. CAN_A212 | reverse complement strand
CAACCAGGACGCCAAACCATTCACCTGGACCAAATCAGCGGAGTACCTCCTAGGCAAGATGAAACGCAAACAAACCATTAACACGGAGCACTAGACACATACCTGGCGTTGATCGATGAGTTCAACGTTTCCGCTGTCCTGGACGTTGGCTGCGGCACAGGGACTTTCGGTTCTCTCCTGGCGCAGCGTGGTACGCGAGTGCTTGGTGTCGACCCCGCCGGTGCGTCCGCAGCCGTCGCCCACACTAAGCCCAGCGCGGACCAGGTGACGTGGATTGTGGGAACCGCCCTGGACGTTGCCGCTGACCCAGCCCAGCAACAGCAGTGGGACCTCGCCACCATGACCGCCAACGTTGCCCAGGTCTTCCTAAGCAATGAGGAATGGGCTCTGACGTTGCAGGCAATCCGCGCCTGCCTGCGCCCGGGCGGATATGTTGCGTTCAAAAGCCGGGTGCCTTCGGACCGCGGGTGGACCCGATGGACGAAGGAACTGACCCAACGCGTCGTAGACGTCGTGGGAGAAGGGCCAGTAGAGGAATGGGTCCAAGTAACCAAAGTCGACGGCGCGTTTGTCACGTTCGACTCTCCAACAATTTTCTTGGCTGATGGTGAGCGTGTCGACTCCACCTCGACGTTGCGCTTCCGCACCGAGGAAGAATTCCGAGACTCTTTGTCAAAAGCGGGATTCGCCCAGATCCAGGTCCGGGATCTTCCGTACGCACCCAGCCGTGGCTGGTTGATCATTGCCCATGCCTGATCGGATGCAAAAACCAGTGGCAGTCACCTTGCGGACGCTCGAGGCGGCTTTCCGTCAGGCCTGGTGAGCAGACACCACCTGCTTGCAACCGAGCAGCCAGACGCGTTGGCATCACAACACCCCGGAATACGGACAATGCGGGCCCACAGCACTGGTCCTGCAAGACCTTTTGGGCGGGGATCTACTCATCGCTGACGTTGTTGGTGGAGACGAAGTTAACCGGGTTCATTACTGGAACAGGCTCTCTAGCGGTCTTGAAATCGACCTGACGCGTCAGCAGTTCACGGCTGACCATATTGTTGGGCCTCGACGTGTGGTCGTCAGACCCGCGGACGGGCCACGCGCTCTCCGCCTTGCAGCGCTGACTAATGCTTCACATCGAGCTGCGCAGTTTCTCGGTGAGCATTTCGACACGGTCAGCTCGCCCATCGCTGATGGCCCGAGAAATGCTTTCAAGAATGAGGCTTTCGCGCCATACCCGCGCTCTCCCAGCGGTTACGGAGTCCGTGATCTTCCCGGCAATATCGTCGCCGTGCCACATCGAGAGGTAAGCGACATTGATTGCAGGATCCCAAAGGCTGGCAAGATCCCAATCGAGCACACCGTTTAAGCGACCTTTCACCCAGTGAATGTTGTGGCCGGCCAGATCTCCGTGCACCAAGGACGGCTCTACTACGTCCATTGATAAAAGCGGATCAAGCCGACGGTGCAGCTCACCATGAACAGCCCGTGGAACATTTGCGAACAACCTCTGTTGTTTGCCGGAATCCCACGGACCGGCATAGGAGAATGGTTCACCGACCAAGTCACCCAGTGGCGCCGTTTCCATCGAATCGAGCGACTGGACGAGGGCACGTAGTTGTTCAGGATCCCCAGACCCGGATGGGTGAGCAACACCTGGAACATATTGCTGCGCGACCGCTGCCCGATCCCCGTGCCACTGAACCTCCGTAAGCGGCACAGGTATCTTGAAAGGGACCTGCCTATTAATGCGACGCAATAACTCCATCCGGCGAGTCATCTTAAGACCCTGGTCTAGTGATCGTGCGATCCGAACAACGGCAACGTCCTGGAGAACAAGCACGTCATGGAACTGTCCGAAATCGACATGGTGAGCCTCACGCCAATCGCCTGAAGGAAAGACTTCCAGAGCGATCTCTTCCAATATTCCGTTCATAGCACCAACCCTATAGACCCTCCACTCCCACCTCATTGCGAGGAACTGAGGAATTTCGCCCCTATCGCCCAGAATACTTGTCAAGGCTCCAACCCCGAACGATGCAGTGAGCGATGGCGAGCTCAAGCGGTCGTTGCAACACCCCTATTGATGTGAGGTGCTGCGTACGTTGTCGAAGAAGGAACGGATCGAGAAAGAGGCGCGGTT
>NZ_JADOUT010000063.1:0-2265 GCF_015752345.1 Arthrobacter sp. CAN_A212 | reverse complement strand
CCAGAATTACTCATGGACCCATCTTCCCGCACCCGGGAAATTGTGGAGATAGACATTGGTTCTGATCCTGATTCTCGCCCTACGAATTAGACGGACTTGCTATGAGCCACTGGCCTCAACTCACCCTGACACGTAGGGCCTTGGCCGGATCGGATGGCGCTGCAGGTGAAAGAACCGTCCGGTGTGAAGGGATGATGCTTTCGCTCCTGGGTACCGCGGAACCAGCAGTGTTGCATGAGTGGTTCGACAAGCTCGCTGATGGCGGCTCTGTCATCGACCCTCTGACACCGAAGCCGTGGGGCGCATCCGACGGCCAGGTCGTCGACCGGCACGGACTTCACTGGCTCGTCGGTTATGAACCCGAGGCGTGAACGACACACAGTTGCTTTCACAGCTGACCGCTGGCCGAGAACACGTACTCCGCTCCGTCGAGGGGCTACCAGAGGAGGCGCTCCACCGGGTGATGGTCCCGTCCGGTTGGTCGGTGGTCAGCCTCCTTAATCACCTCGCATTCGATGATGAGATGTTCTGGATTTCGGCCGTTCTCGGCGGTGACCAGGGAGCCATCGAACGCCTCCACAATGGCTGGGCGTCGGAACCGATGACCGGAGCAGAAGCGATCACCGCCTACCGGCGGGAGATCGTTCGCAGCGACGACATCCTTGGTGGCGTCGATCTCGACGCACCGCCGTGCTGGATACCCCCGGCAGATGTCTACGGCGGACCACCAATGCGTGACGGGCACGAGGTCCTCTTTCGCGTACTTGTTGAGACGTCCGTCCATGCGGGACACCTGGACATCGTGCGTGAGCTCTTCGATGGTCATCAAGATCTTGTCGTTACCTCGTAACGGGGCGCCTGCCCAAAGATTTCAGCCGAAAGAATTTCTATGGCACCCCGAACACGAGTCGAACGAAGCTTTACCCTGATTCCTTACCAAAGCACCTCCCTGAAGTGCACGGTCTGAGGCACAATGTGAGTTGTGGTCAAGAAAACGCGCCGCGAGGCAACCTCCCAGGTCCTGTCCAAGAAGGACTACGAAAAAGAACTTCTGCGGTTGCAGGAGGAACTGGTCGCGTTGCAGGAGTGGGTGCGCGCAACAGGCACGCGGCTGGTAGTTATTTTTGAAGGTCGTGACACCGCCGGTAAGGGTGGGACGATCCAACGAATTAGCGGGGCGCTCAATCCGCGCTTCTGCCGGGTGGTCGCTCTCCCGGCGCCGACTGAGCGCGAGCGGTCGCAGTGGTATTTCCAGCGTTACATTGCCCATTTGCCGGCGGCGGGGGAGATTGTGCTGTTCGACCGGTCTTGGTACAACCGGGCCGGAGTCGAGCGGGTGATGGGCTATTGCACTGATGAACAGTATGCCGACTTCGTCGACGCGGCCCCCATGCTTGAGGAGGCACTGATCTCCGATGGGATCGTCCTGGTGAAGTACTGGTTGAGCCTCTCCGACTCCGAGCAACGCCGTCGATTCCAGCAACGCATCGACAACCCCGCTAAGCGGTGGAAGTTGAGTCCCATGGACCTCGAGGCGCAAGCCCGTTGGGTTGATTATGCAGAGGCCAAGGACCGAATGTTTGAATTCAGTGACACCGAGCGCAGCCCGTGGTGGGTGGTGGACGCCGATAACAAGAAGGAAGCCCGGCTTAACCTGATGGCCCATTTGCTATCGCTGTTGCCTTACGAGCGGCCAGCGTTGCCGGACATCCACTTGCCCGAGCGCCAGAACCGGATCTACGAGCGACCGCCCATGAACCACCAGAAGTTCGTGCCCCAGCGCTACCGAGTCGGAAAATCTAAATAGCCAGCCAGTGATGGTGACTGTTTCGGGCCGCGCGCGGCCCAGGGTGCCGAAGCTAATAACTGGCTAGGTGGAAGCCAAGTCCGCATGTTCGGGCGGCCAGACCACGCTGAAACGCTCGAACACGATCTCATCACTTTCCGTCCATTGGCGGTCCTGTGCCGCTGAAACCCGTGTCCAGTACCGGCGGTGTTCGCGCCGCCAACTCTCCAGGCTTAGATCATCCTCGCCTTCGTCGACGGCAAACTTCGCATCCGCACTGGTGAAGTCACCAATGCGGAGCTCCACACTGCGAATGATGATGCGAGGACTCCCATCTCCGTCACAGGCAATCCAATGGGATCCGATGCGGGGCACTTGGTTACCGGCTCATCGCAATTGAGGGTGTA
The DNA here is from genome assembly GCF_015752345.1 of Arthrobacter sp. CAN_A212. Taxonomy (NCBI): domain Bacteria; kingdom Bacillati; phylum Actinomycetota; class Actinomycetes; order Micrococcales; family Micrococcaceae; genus Arthrobacter; species Arthrobacter sp. CAN_A212. Next base: position 72 of record NZ_JADOUT010000063.1, on the reverse strand, counting down.
GTCGGGGTGTGAGCGGGATGGGCGCGTCGGTCACGGGATAGGGGTCGAGGCCTTCCGATGATGGAAGTTCTC
>NZ_JADOUT010000062.1:0-2316 GCF_015752345.1 Arthrobacter sp. CAN_A212 | reverse complement strand
TTTCGGTGTGCGTTTCATTGGAATCCCACCTCGGGAAGCATTCCTTGGCCTTCCTGGACGAGTGTTGCGTAGTCGTCCATGAAGTCCGGTGATGTGTGGATGTAGTAAAAGCTGCTGTCCAGTGTTGCGTGTCCCATATATCGGGAGAGGTAGGGCAGCATTGCGTTGACGTCCCGCCCCTCGGCCATCCACCGTTCGATGTTGGCGTAGGCGAAGTGGTGCCGAAAATCGTAAGGACGGGGCTGTTTGCCACCCGGGGACCGATTCAAACCGGCTTGGTCCCAGATCCTGTTGAACGTGACCCCGATCGAGGCCGGTGCGACCGGTGCTGCGGTCGAGGAGACAAAGAACCCGGGACGGTGATGCCCGAATTTCTGTCGGGATATCTGGTCGCAATCGGCCAGGACATCGATGACCTGGCCGGTGATTGGAAGGCGCCGGCTTCGGTTGCCTTTGGACCACAGCACATCGATGAAACCTCCGGTGAGGTCAACGTCCTTGGGCTGCAACCTTCGGGTTTCGCAGGTCCGAAGCCCGCACGAATGCATCAGCACGAAAAACGCGACGGACTGCCATTTCCACGGTGAGAGGGTTTCCAAGGCGGCTGCGGATCGGAAGAACAACGAGATTTCCTCGCGGCTCAGTAGGTAGGGCTGGGAGCGGGAGAAACCACTCTTCCAGGACTCGGCAAGCACGTAGGCGTCCGGGTTGCCGTGGGTGAGCATCCAACGACCGAAGTCCCTGATGTATGACATCCAGGATGGGCTGGACCCTGGCTGGGAGGATTTCTTGAAGATGACCCAACCCTCGATGGCTTGCCGGTCAAAAGCCGTCACACTGTGCTCGGTGCAGTACGTGTCGAAGCTGCGCAGGTACCAGATCCGCGATGCGCCGTAGCAGCCCATGCTTTGCTTGAAGGCAAGATACCTCCTCAGTTCCTGCGCGAACACACTGGTGAATTCGTACTTGCGCATCACCATGCCCCTTCCGGTAAAGGAAGGACACACGAGCGTAGGTGTTCGGCATCCGTGCTCAGATACACGTTGGTCGAGTCTGCATGAGCATGGCCAAGCACCGCTGAGATGGTCGGCAAAGCGGTTCCCGCGCGCAACAGCCTGGATGCCGCGTTATAGCGAAGGGCCCGCGTTCCAACCTTCACATCTTCCACCCCGGAGACACGGAAGACCTTGTTGACGATCACGTAAATCGACGCATGATCCGCCAAGGCAACATGCGGGGCTTTCAGCCTCAAGAACACCTCTTCCACGTCGGAGGCCGGCCGCTCCTCGAGCACGTACTGCGCAAGGTTGACCAGGATCAAGGGCGGTAACGGCAGGGTCAACGGGTTCCCCGTCTTTTGCTGCACGATCCCCACCGTGCCGCCCCGCCAATCGATATCCCGCAGCCGCAGGCCCCGGATATCGCAAGCACGTAAACCCGTGGCCAGCGACAGCAAGGTAATCGCCGCGTCCCGTGCCGAAACCAGACCTTCCCGGCAGGCGCCAACGACTTGCCGTTCCACTCCGGGCCCGAGCAATGGAACGATTTCATGGTGGCGCCTGGCCCTGGCCAAAGCCAGAGCATCGAGCAGGTCCGTGCGGTTTGTGAATTTCAGGAACGGCCGGAAGCTGGCCACGGCCGACCACATGCTTGATTCAGCCCACCGGCTTCGAAGTGACTCAAGGAATCCCAGGACGCTGGCCCCGTCCGCGGCCTCCCACGAGGAAATCCCGCCAGCCTCCAAATAATTCAAATACTCGCAGGCCAACCCTCCGAAACAGTTTTGGGTGGAACGTGCCAAACCACGCTGATCCATGTCATGACACCACGCAGCCAACAGCGCGGAAAATTCCGGGCTGCTGGGCCCTTGCTTCTGCTGACCGCGGGGCCTCATAGAAAGATCCACGGTCCCAGTGAGCACGTACGAGTCGAACAACCACACCAGCCGGCCATAATCGGTATGACGCTGGGAACTGTACCTGCCGGTCCGCGGGCTCGTTGTCATCGAGGCGAATTCCGCACCCAACTCACTGGTATAAACGCCATCATGTTTCTTGGCCAGAACACCCAGCCACCTGATGGACTTGCGAATCTGGCCAATCGTGGACTGCATGTAGCCGGCGTCCTCCAACGCGGCTACAACAACATCTCCGATGGCCGCGACTGTCCTATCCATTGCCTTGTCCTTCCGCTAGGAACATGGATACAAGACAGGCTAGGCCGCAATATTAAGCCGAGGAACGGGACCAAGACCCCCGAATCACAAGGGCAAACGCACCAAACTCGGCTTAACGTTTTCCTCGGCATAATCGGAGT
>NZ_JADOUT010000061.1:0-2316 GCF_015752345.1 Arthrobacter sp. CAN_A212 | reverse complement strand
GTTGTTGGTTGGGAACCGCATAGTGGACGAAAGCAGCATATCTTTTACACCATCCGGGGTGTGAACGTCTTTTGATGCCGTTCACGGGTGGTGTGTGTGGTGTAAGTTATCGGCTTATTAGTACCGGTCAGCTTCACAAGTCGTTAGTCCTTGCTTCCACGTCCGGCCTATCAACCCAGTGGTCTGGCTGGGGGCCTCTCACACAAATGTGTATGGAAATCTCATCTCGAAGCAGGCTTCCCGCTTAGATGCTTTCAGCGGTTATCCCATCCGAACGTAGCTAATCAGCGGTGCACTTGGCAGTACAACTGACACACCAGAGGTTCGTCCGTCCCGGTCCTCTCGTACTAAGGACAGCCCTTCTCAAATTTCCTGCGCGCGCAGCGGATAGGGACCGAACTGTCTCACGACGTTCTAAACCCAGCTCGCGTACCGCTTTAATGGGCGAACAGCCCAACCCTTGGGACCTACTCCAGCCCCAGGATGCGACGAGCCGACATCGAGGTGCCAAACCATGCCGTCGATATGGACTCTTGGGCAAGATCAGCCTGTTATCCCCGAGGTACCTTTTATCCGTTGAGCGACGGCCATTCCACAATGTACCGCCGGATCACTAGTCCCGACTTTCGTCCCTGCTTGAGATGTCTCTCTCACAGTCAAGCTCCCTTGTGCACTTACACTCGACACCTGATTGCCAACCAGGCTGAGGGAACCTTTGGGCGCCTCCGTTACTTTTTAGGAGGCAACCGCCCCAGTTAAACTACCCATCAGGCACTGTCCCTGACCCGGATTACGGGCCGAAGTTAGATATCCAGTATGACCAGAGTGGTATTTCAACGATGACTCCCCCTGAACTAGCGTCCAGGGTTCACAGTCTCCCACCTATCCTACACAAGCCACACCGAACACCAATACCAAACTATAGTGAAGGTCTCGGGGTCTTTCCGTCCTGCTGCGCGTAACGAGCATCTTTACTCGTAGTGCAATTTCGCCGAGCTTATGGTTGAGACAGCGGGGAAGTCGTTACTCCATTCGTGCAGGTCGGAACTTACCCGACAAGGAATTTCGCTACCTTAGGATGGTTATAGTTACCACCGCCGTTTACTGGGGCTTAAATTCCCAGCTTCGCACCCCGAAGGGCACTAACCGGTCCTCTTAACCTTCCAGCACCGGGCAGGAGTCAGTCCGTATACATCGTCTTGCGACTTCGCACGGACCTGTGTTTTTAGTAAACAGTCGCTTCCCCCTGGTCTCTGCGGCCCCACAACGCTCACAACAGCAAGTGTCGGTCACGGGTGAGGCCCCCCTTCTCCCGAAGTTACGGGGGCATTTTGCCGAGTTCCTTAACCATAATTCTCTCGATCGCCTTAGTATTCTCTACCTGATCACCTGTGTCGGTTTGGGGTACGGGCGGCTAAAACCTCGCGCCGATGCTTTTCTAGGCAGCATAGGATCACCGGATCCCCGCATAACGGGGCCCATCGGGTCTCAGAGACGGTATCAAAACCAGGACCACGGATTTGCCTATGGTCCCTCCTACATCCTTAGACCGGGGCAACCATCGCCCGGCCCGGCTACCTTCCTGCGTCACACCTGTTAATACGCTTACCTCCCAGGATCAGGTCCCGCGCTCCACCAAAAACCACGTCACCCTAAAAGGGTGGGCAGTCAGGTATTGGGCGGTTAGTATCCCCTGCTCAGTATGGGCGGTTTTTCGCCGGTACGGGAATATCAACCCGTTGTCCATCGACTACGCCTGTCGGCCTCGCCTTAGGTCCCGACTTACCCAGGGCAGATTAGCTTGACCCTGGAACCCTTGATCATTCGGCGGACGGGTTTCTCACCCGTCTTTCGCTACTCATGCCTGCATTCTCACTCGTGTAGGCTCCACCGCTGGTTTACACCGCGACTTCACCGCCCACACGACGCTCCCCTACCACTCCAGACGCCTGAACTCAGGAGAACAAGTCTCCGGCTTAGCTAATATCTGAAATCCACAACTTCGGCGGTGTACTTGAGCCCCGCTACATTGTCGGCGCGGAATCACTTGACCAGTGAGCTATTACGCACTCTTTCAAGGATGGCTGCTTCTAAGCCAACCTCCTGGTTGTCTTCGCAACTCCACATCCTTTCCCACTTAGCACACGCTTAGGGGCCTTAGTTGGTGGTCTGGGCTGTTTCCCTCTCGACTATGAAGCTTATCCCCCACAGTCTCACTGCTGCGCTCTCACTTACCGGCATTCGGAGTTTGGCTGACGTCAGTAACCTTGTAGGGCCCATTAGCCATCCAGTAGCTCTACCTCCGGTAAGAAACAC
>NZ_JADOUT010000060.1:0-2521 GCF_015752345.1 Arthrobacter sp. CAN_A212 | reverse complement strand
CCATTCCGAACCCGGAAGCTAAGACCCACAGCGCCGATGGTACTGCACCCGAGAGAGTGTGGGAGAGTAGGACGCCGCCGGACAACCATTAGACGGAAGGCCCCACCCCACCGGTGGGGCCTTCCGCACTTAACCACCCCACCAGGCATGGCCCGATAGTCTGGTACCCAGGCCCCACCCCACGGTGGGGCCTTTTGTGCTTAAAACGTGGGCCCGCGGTGTGCGCTTGAAGTGCAGACAAGGACCCTAGGGAAGTTCAGAGCTGGCGTCTAGATGCCCGGCCAGCAAAGTTAGTCCGGCTTGCCCGGTAGCTATCTCCAGGTCACCCTTGTCGGTGCCAATTGCTGCGATCTTCCACGATCGCGCGAGTTCCGCCGGCTTCTTCGGGGGCAAGTCAAGCAATTCAAGGCGGCGTAGCCCGCTGAACTCCCGCATCTGTGGTGCGGGGGCACCCAACCCTCCGGATAGCGGCATGAACCTGACGATGCCTTGATCCACTTGCGCGAACCCCCGTTCCCACCTGCTGCGCAGTGAACCGGGGAGGGCCTTGGGGTAGCGGATCGCGCATTCGATGAGTCCGCGCTCAACATCACGGACGAGCCGCGCTTCCCTCTCCGACCCTGACAGTCGTCGGACTAGGAGGGCAAAGGCAGCCAGCAACGCCGCAGCGAGTGTCAGCGATAGCCAGAAGCCAAGTGGTTCCCGGAGGACAGCTGAGACCAGCAGGCCACCGAGAAGAACCCACCAGTTCGACCGCATCAAGGTTTTTTCCCACCTCCCGAGGGGCGAGGGCTTCTTCATCTCAGCTGCCATGTCCCGATCCTAGCGGCGTGCTGGTCCATACTTCACCGAGATCCACCCTCCAGGTACGCGCTGAGGCCAAACGTTGATCAGTGGGTGTCGGTGTCTGCAGGTCTCGCGATGAGTTTCAGGTCCAACCGCGCATTCAATTGGGTAAGGCTCGCCGGCTATGACAAGCACCTGCAGGGAGGCCGCCGCGCTGTTGAGTGGTTCGTGTAGAGAACAGAGCGGTAATTGTGAACGCCGACCCAAGATGGGACCATTGGGCCTGTTGGCACCGGCGCTGACACAGGGAAGTAACCCTATGGCGTCACAGGAGAGGGGCCGGCCGATGTTGATGCTTCTGCCGCTTCCGATCGTTTCCATGAGGATCGCCATATTGATGTTTTCGATCTGCCCGCGTTGGTGATGGGGCTCGACAAGCCAAGCGACTCCTGCGAACACAGATGGACTCGATGGCTAGGCGGTCCAGGGCAGTCGGTGGTGCAAGGCATGAAGGGTTACGGTTCCGCCGTAGATGGGAGAGGCTCCAAGCTCCAAAAAACCCCAGCGTCCATACATCTCGCGGACCTGGAGTGCCTGGCCAAAGACGCCTAAGACGGCATCGTGTTCTGTCCGGTTCGAGAGGAGCTCACGGACGCACTGTTTGGCTATCCCACGGCCCCGAAAGCTTTCGTCAACGGCGAGTTCCTGGACAATAACGGTCCTCGATGGTGTGATCACAGCGTCTTGCGCTGGCGCCATTCCGTTTAGTCGTCGCTGCCAGGAGGTGTCCTGGTCGAGCCTCTGAGATAGCGCGAAGCCGATCACATGCCCATGGTGACTTGCCGCGACAAGTCGCCCACCGGGACTCGCAAGCTGGCCGCGCCCCCATTGTTCGATGCTTTCTAGCTCGCCTGGTGATTCGTTGTAGGGAGGAGCTGCGAAGCTCGAGACAAAGAGATTCGTGATCTCAACCCAAGTGTCGTCTGGAGCGGCATGCTCGAACTGGACGTAGCTAACTTCCCGGTCGATGCCTCTCATAGTCGTTCAGACTATCCCCTGTTTCCTCGGGCGAAACATCGATCCGAGGAAGTCGGATGAGCAGATGAAACGCGCTCAGGCCCCGTGATCCTTGGGTTGGGGATGAGGATGTCAGTCGGTCAACTATCGCGGTGCAGGAGTCATCGATCGAGTGGCCGCTGAAAGATGCGCGTCCGGGTGGGGGTACCAAGGACAAATTGACCGTCTGGAGGAAGTAAAGAACTCCTCGCCCGAGGAGTGACGCAGCCCACCTAATGGCTTGAGTGCGCTGAGGGGCGAGATGGAGCGCTTTCGAGAGGTTGAGTTCCCGGGAAATCCGCGCGGATACTGGAGTCCAAGCACCTCCAGGAACCTGGGTGCGGACCCCAAAAGGGCGATTTGGCGCCAGTCCATGTGGTGTGTAAAGTAGAACAAGTCGCCGCCGCTGAAGCGGAAAGATAGCGACCGACCCCTTACAAACAGCCTGATAATGGCACGCTTCAAGCGTGCGATTGCGGCAGGTAGGGACCCACAAGGTAAGCGAAAATCGCGGAAACGCTGATTTGCTAAAGCTTCCGAGTTCGGGTAAGTTTGAAAAGTTGCTCCGGAGCGATGATGGAACTGTTTGGTTCTGTTTGGTGCCGGGTGTGTCTGTTGTTTGAGAACTCAATAGTGTGCCATGTTTGTTGATACCGATTGTTTTATTGATTGGTTGAAT
>NZ_JADOUT010000059.1:0-2736 GCF_015752345.1 Arthrobacter sp. CAN_A212 | reverse complement strand
CAACTCCCTTGACAAGCAGGCTCTACATCCGGTGAGACGCTCGTGAACGGGCGCAAGCCGCATCATGTTCATACTGACCCGCCCCGTATGGGGATCCCCCACCGCAACACAGTTACTGGACTCCCCCGCCACCAAAAATCCCATATGAAACCTGGCATCGCTGTGACTGTTAGCCAGGAATGGCGGTTAAACGCAGCTTCAGTTGGCGGTCCCGTCGTCCTATTCAGCGATCCCTCACCGCGACACCTTTCATGCAAGATCACGGGACAATGGTCCATCGAGCAGTCAAATACGCCGCCGTCGTTCTTGGGTGATCATTCCGACAACTGTCATCAGAAGCAAGACCAACCCCGGGGAGAAAGGGTTATTCGTCGAGCGAGGACGCGAATAAGCGCGGTCTGGCCAAAATCAGGGTTCACCACGGTACTTGCGCTCATTTATAGCAAAGAAACTTCCGATGAATCCTAGAAGAACGACTGCGAGAACCAGTACCGTCCAGCTTCCGTCAGTGACTCCGAGGTATAAACCCAGAATTGTAAATCCTAGGGCGGGGATGGTCCACATAAATGATAGGAACCTCGTTCGTTCACGATAGGTCCACACTTGCCCTCTTTTGGGAAACACGAATAACTCCATCCTGAAATATCTACTTGTAGCGTTAGCAAGATTCTAGAGGGCTAAAGCCTCACCCTGCGGTGAAACGGTGCCGAGTGAGGTGCGGGCATCGCCCTGCGCATAGACTGCGTCAAACTCTGTCGGGCGGGTCGGGGACGTCTCGCGGTTAGGGATCCTTGGGTTCTTGCGGTGATTGCAACACTTAGCAGATGGGTGTTGTCATGGCGGGGTATTCAATTTATGTAAGGCCGGATCTTTTGCAGCTGTTTTGGGCTGGCATGCAGGCCGGTGATTTCATCACTGATGCCGTGGTTCCGATCAATACGAGCCGGCGGACCGGGCGCAGAATCTTGATGGAGGCCGGTGGTGTACGTCCACGCCGAGGCCGGTATCTGAAGGGCCGGTGCTTGACCTTCGGTCAGCGTGAGGAGGTTGCAGTGCTGCGCGCCCAGGGATGTTCCCTGCGGCAGATCGGTGCAGCGATTGGGCGGTCGGCTTCGACCGTTTCCCGGGAGCTGCGGCGCAACACCAAAGCCGGGTCGTCTTATCGTGCCACCTCTGCCCACGCGATGGCGTACGAGCGGGCATCACGCCCGAAACCGGCGAAACTGCACACGAACCTCGTGCTGCGTGGGAAGGTGGAGGACGACCTGAAGAAGAAGTACTCACCCGAGCAGATCGCGGGACGCCTGCTGGTTGAGTTCCCCGATGAGCTGGAGATGAGGGTGTCACCAGAGACGATTTATCAGTCCCTGTACGTGCAGTCTCGTGGGGCGCTGAAGCGGGATCTGACCTTGTGTCTGCGCACCGGACGGGCGGTGCGGCATCCCAGCCGGAAGACTGGGCAGCGCAAGAACCGAATCCCGGAAATGATCAACATTTCCGAGCGTCCGCCCGAGGTCGCAGACCGTTCAGTGCCTGGGCATTGGGAGGGGGATTTGATCATCGGTAAAGGTAACCAAACCGCGATCGGGACTCTCGTGGAGCGGACCACCAACTACACCATGCTCGTGCACCTGCCGGACGGGTACAAGGCCGAGCAGATGCGTGATGCGTTGACCGCTAAGATCAAGACGCTCCCCGACGCGCTGCGACATTCGCTGACCTGGGACCAGGGCATTGAGATGCAGGACTGGAAGACCGTGAAGGTCGATACCGGCATCGACATCTACTTCTGCGACCCGCACTCTCCGTGGCAGCGAGGCATCAACGAGAACACCAACGGTCTGTTACGGCAGTACTTCCCCAAAGGCACCGACCTGAGTATCCACAGCGCCGCAGACCTCGACTGGGTCGCCGCCGAACTCAACGACCGGCCACGCAAACGATTAGAGTTCAGGAAGCCGATCGAACTGATCGAAGGACTCCTGTTGCAATGACCGCTTGAATCCGCCGATCCCTAACCGCAACACACAGATACGGGAAGCCGATTGAAGATTGGTAGTAGCCAGAATTTCGCTGTTAGGCACCCTTTGGATTCGTTCGGGAATCAGACTCACCCGTCCCGTACTTCACTCCTACTGACCGTCACGAGCATGATGGAGGCGATAACAACTCCCCCGAGCGTGTAACCCCATCCCGGGTCTACAGCAACAATCTGGGCGATCAAGGTCACGACAAGGCATGCTAAGCCCACGGAGATGCACATAAGTAGCCATTTTTTCGCACTTCTGGATACAGGTTTCATCCTGCGATCACTACTTCCTACGCAAATTCTTGATCGCTAATGTGCCACCTACAGCAAGCACCAATATCAAAATGGGAATCACGACGAACCAGTTGGTACCGTCGTGGGTAACGGCAGCCAAAAAGAGGTCCATTGAACGTCATCCGTTTCTATCAGAATTATCTGGGGCGGGCGGGCGGGCCAGGCATGGGATTGATTACCCGTTCATCTTCGCCTATTGGTGTCAGCCTAGCGGATTTTGCCTCCTTTACCGGTCTGCCCATAGGCAGGCCGAAAGCGTTCCGCGGGACGGTCTCAGTCCAAGGCCGCCCGTAAGTGTCAGCGGCCATGAAAAACTGCCCATAGGCGGCCACGGAATTGCCCACTGATGGCCAGTAAAACTGCCCGCCGGTGGCCATGGGATCTGCCCACTTCTTTACTGGATTGACCGCGCT
>NZ_JADOUT010000058.1:0-2789 GCF_015752345.1 Arthrobacter sp. CAN_A212 | reverse complement strand
GGCTTGCGGGACTGTGAGATACGATTTTGTCCTCAATCATCTCATAGAGTGACTTGTCAATCATAGATTGACATTTCACATGTCTGGGTTAGGTTTAAGTCATGACAGGAAGTAGGGAATCCCCACTTGACCGGCTCTCTGAACTGCTAACAAACGCCTCCAACTTGGGACCACTACCGACAAGTGAGACGAACGCGGTCAAAGCAGTCGAACTTGGTATCGAAATCGAGCGGGCAGCTCAAGCACATTTGGAGAATTCCGTTGCTGTAGCCAGGGTGCGAGGTGTGTCATGGCAAGCCATAGGCAGTGCTTTCGGCATCACTCGACAGGCGGCGTTCAAGCGATTCGGAACCATTTCAACGACAGACATCGGAGAAGAAGCTATGGGTAACCCAATTATTGACCTCACATCGCGGACCGAAGATATTTTTGCGCACCTCAGCAGAGGCGACTACGGCTCGGTAAAATCACTGATGACCTTCACCTGTTCCCGCCTCCTGACCAAGAAAAAGGTGATGGACGTTTGGGACCAAGTGGTGGCAGACAGCGGACAGTTCGAATTTTGTTCCAACACCACCATTCAAACTGCCGATGGCACGAATGTTATTGCACAGAAACTGAACCAGTACATCGGTGGCGGCCTGACAGGACAAACGGAAATTAATCACGAAGCAGGCGAATGGCTTGGGCGGGTTTCCTACAACGGCGCCGGGAAAGTAACCGGGATTCTCATCGTGCATCCAATGCAGGCAAACAACCTGCCCTTCTAAGAGTCTCGTGAGGCTCTATACCCAGATGCCCCAGTAAGGGATCCGTTTAGGGCAACGGTGGCAGTCCCATCCGGATCCGTTCACTTCGCTGTGTGTAGTACTCCTCGGAGATTACGGACATTCCGTGGATGGGCCCACCTAAGTAATAGACAGATGTTCCGGTTGCGAAGCTGATGTACATATCCTCAAGCCCTACCCAATCAACAAGCACGTGCTGCGGGGTGGCATCCGTGATGACTCCTGGATGACCGGCGTATAAATCGTCCGGTAGCCCATCACGTTTGAATGCCGGATCATCACGTATCAGCTCCGCTGGCAACAGGTTCTCCACGAACTGGCCAACCACAATCTGTTTTGAAGGAATCACGTTTGGCTTCCTGGAGTTGCTGTATGGCCGGATGATCAACGAGCGGCCGAGGATCGTCTGGGAATTGAGGGATTCGAAGTCGCTGCATCCCGGCAATTTTCCAACTGTATGCTGCTATCTAATGCTTCGGGTTGAATACGTTCAAGCTCCGTCTAGAAAGACGCTGTCGCGATGGGGGTTTTAGGTGCTGTCACCAGCCATTGAGGGGTCAAATCCTCTTGTTCCGAATGCCTGGGAGTTTAGCGTGCTGGGAATCGCCATCCTGGCCCTGATGCTCTTCGTAGCGGCACTTATCGACATACTTCGTTCCCAGCACCTCGCTACCAGCACCAAAGCAGTTTGGGTGTTGGCAACGCTCGTTTTCCCCTTCCTTGGCCCGGTCGCCTGGTTCCTCTTCGGGCGCCGTGACGCGCCCTCAGTAAACGAACCTCTAGTCAACTCCCGTTAGTAGCGACGGCTACCACTGACTGTTCCACCACATAGGATCGGTTTGCCCGAAGGCTGGACAACGATGTGTGTTGTCGTGATTGGGGATGGGCTAAAGGGCAGCAGGCGAGGTGCAAGGCGGGCCGAAGCTCCGTGATCGAACGAATGCAGAGGGGGACGAGCTCACCAAACTCCGCGCTCCCACGAACCGGTAGCCTTTGGTCATGGGAAATGATGCGGGCACCGCGACCACGTCCGAAGCCCTGTCGAAACCACTCGAGGCTCTCGTCCTTGACCTCGATGGTGTCCTGAGGATTTGGGATCCAGCGATTATGGCCGATGCTGAACGGGACAACAACCTTCCCGCCGGTAGTCTCGCAGCGGTGGCATTCGGCGATACCAAAATGCTGCAGAACGCAATTACCGGGGCGATCACGGATGGCCAATGGCGGGGAGAAATCTCTGACAAATTGGAAACGCATTACGGAACAGATGCCAAGAAGGCGGTGGCGCAATGGTCGAGCCATGCGGGAATGGTCAATGAGGTGGTGCTCAACATTGTCCGACGGGTACGAAAGCGGCGGACCGTCGCACTGTTTAGTAATGCCACGACCCGACTTGACTCTGATTTGTCATGCCTTGATCTCACCGATGAATTTGACCTAATCTTCAACTCCAGTGTCATTGGCATAGCGAAACCCTCTCCTGAATCTTTCAAGGCAGTGCTTGTGGAACTCGGTATCCCAGCTGACCGTTGCCTTTTCGTCGACGACACTCTGATCAACACTCGGAGCGCTGAAGGTTTGGGATTTAATGCGCACCACTTTAGGGGTGCCAGAGCTCTTGAGGAGTTCATTGCCTCCTGCGGAGGGAGGCCCAGCTGATCGCCGAACCCATCGGTGGACCCGACCGAGAATGTGGCCTTAGGGGATCTGCGCTCCATCGGGCAGCGTGAGAGAGATGGAGTGATGGGTGCCGACGTCGTCGTGATCCTGCTTCCAGGCGGGAAGGGCACCCATGTTGAGTTTGGCATCGCGATCGCTCAAGGCAGGAGGACAATCCTGCATTCGCCGGACGAAGTCATCAACAACCTTGAGACCACCAGCACGTTCTACCACCTACCTGAGTTGGAGAAGTGCCACGGAACTCTCGATGACCTCTTAGCTATGATCGTCGGCCGAGAAGTGACCGGTGCCATTGTCTGAGCCGATCGTGTCGCGGTGGGG
>NZ_JADOUT010000057.1:0-3061 GCF_015752345.1 Arthrobacter sp. CAN_A212 | reverse complement strand
TAGTGGGAGACGAACGGGAGCTGGAGCCGACTCGTAGTGCCAGCCGGATCCGATTCTTCAATACTTGTCAGTGGGAGCTGTTTTACGAAAACAGCGGTGCCACCGACGAAACCGATCTTGGTGGTTCCTCCAATACCGACACCTATTGGACGGGCAGCATCGACAAGTAGCCGGATGCGGGCATCATCGAGACCGGCAAGCATAGAGGCGGTAGATCGCGCTTCAGCTGTGCGGGCCGTCATCACTACACCCTAGAGGAGCGGCGGTGCTGACGACCGCGCTCGGGGGCACCTGCCGGTACCGTTCTCCCACAAACTTCCGTCGCGTTGAGGGGCCGGGTAGTGGATACGGTGTGAGCAGTCGTGTAGGTCCCACACATAGCGGAGTCGTACCGTCAACGCTTCCGGGGATTACATAGCGCTTCGTCAGCCAAGGAGCACGGGCGAGACGGGTTGGTCTTGCTGGCGCCTCGCACGACGCGCATCTTGACGCTTTCGAGGATTGGATCAGCGCACTGACCAGGTTTGTTATGGCGCGGTAAGGGACTCTCCTGCTAGTGGGTGTGGGGACCAGAATTCGCTGCAAGTATCGCGGCGCTCCTAAAGTGCTGGTATGGCTGAAACCTTCTTCTTCTCTGCGGAACCGGACATGATCGATCGTCCCCGTGTTCATTGGTGGCTGAGCGAGCAGTCCTACTGGGCACAGGGTCGAACCCGACAAGCGCAAGACGCCGCTATTGATGCTTCCCGGAACTATGGCGTGTACGACAGCCAAAGTGAAGAGCAGGTCGCTTACGGACGCGTCGTGACAGATGGTGTCACATTCGCCTGGCTATGTGACGTGTTCGTGGCGACCGAAGTTCGAGGACGAGGAATAGGCAAGATGCTTGCCAGCGGAATCATGGAGGATTTGGGATCCCTAAATTTGAAGCGTGTCCTCTTGTCGACAGTTGATGCTCATGGACTCTACAGCCAGTTTGGCTTCACGGCCCTGGCCGACCCATCGAAAATGATGACGAACGTGCGCTAGACCATCCCCAAAAGCTCCATGCCGACTGATTGGATTCAGCGACCACGGACAGAGATGGCGTTTTCGTCGTGGTCAACGCTATTCCTGAGCCTCACCTGGTGCCTCGAGTCGTTGGCAAAGAAGTTGGCTCCGTCGCAACAACGGGCCCCAGCTGATCGAGTCAGCGAAGTAGCGGGACTCGATCTCTTCTAGCACCAGCCCAACAGCTCCCGGTCACTACATAATTACCTTTTGATCAGTGCATCACGCGTAACTTGAGCCTGGCCCAAGTGTTGACTCAGTTCTTCCAGTACATGGAAGAGGACACTCTCACAGGTGACGGTCCAATAATGCTCTCTGCCGTCTGGCACCCTTACCGGTGGCGACTGCATGTTCGTAGACTTGATGTCGGAGATATAGGACTCCCGAGTGTCGCTTGCCAATTGTGTGGCTTCAGTGACAGACATAATGGCTGAGAACTCGGTATCTCGATCCCTTGGGATATCGTTGCCCAGGTTCACGCTTGACGACCAATGGCGCATCATGCCGCAGCAGTGCACCAAAATTTGCACAATCGAATTGCTTCCCTTCCATGGAAGAGACCTATTTGCCAGCTCATCATCGAGTCCTACTAAAAGCTCAGTGAGTTCATCGAACTTCTGAAGAATCAAGCCATCCAGAGCCATTTCACTTGCAGTCTTAATCATTTGGCAAACGCTATCAAAACCAGAGGGCTACCGACCCCAGCTGATCGAGCCGGTGAAGTAGCTGCCCCTATTCCACCAGGGTTACGTCCCGCTGAGTGGTGGAGTTTTCTCGACACCGTTTGGGTCAGTTCCTTGATTATGCTGCAGTAAGTTCGGGAAGCAAAACCGTCTCCTTGATCGGTGTGGCGGCGGTCGCGTTCATGGTGGTGAGTTCGGCCATGGACGCCTCGGAGAGGTAGCGTCGGTCGCCGGCTTCCCATTCGTCGTGCTGCTCGACGAGGACCGCGCCGGCGAGCCGAAGGAGCGCTGCGGGGTTGGGGAAGACACCGACGACGTCGGTGCGGCGTTTGATCTCTTTGTTCACTCGTTCCATCGGGTTGGTGGACCAGATTTGGCGCCAGTGTCGGGTAGGGAATCCTGCGAACGCGAGGACATCCTCCCGTGCGTCGTTGAGCATCGCGGCGACCTTTGGATGTGATTTGGTGAGCATCCGGGTGACTTCGTCGAATTGGGTGTGCACGTGTGCGGTGTCGGGTTGGGCGAAGGCGGTGCGGATGATCGAGGCGACCATTTCCTGGGAGCCCTTCGGCACGGTGGAGAGGACGTTGCGCATGAAGTGCACCCGGCAGCGCTGCCACGCGGCACCTTGGAAAACGGTACTGATGGCTTTTTTCAGCCCGCTGTGAGCATCGGAGATGGCGAGCTTGACCCCGCCCAGGCCCCGGGTCTTCAGGGAGCGTAGGAACGCCGTCCAGAAGCCCTCGTTTTCGCTGTCGCCGACGTCGAAGCCGAGCACTTCCCGGCGCCCGTCGGCGGCGACGCCGAAAGCGACCACGATGGCCTGGGACACCACCCGGTGCCCGATGCGGGCCTTGCAGTAGGTCGCGTCCAGGAACACGTACGGGTATTCCAGCCCCGAGAGGTCCCGGTCGCGGAACGCACCGACTTCCTGGTCGAGGTCCTCGCAGATCCGGGATACCTCGGACTTGGAAATCCCGGTGTCCGCGCCGAGGGCCTTGACCAGGTCATCGACCTTGCGGGTGGAAACCCCGTGTAGGTAGGCCTCCATCACGACCGTGTAGAGGGCCTGATCGACCCGGCGGCGGCGCTCCAGCAAGGCCGGGAAGAATGACCCGGCACGCAGCTTGGGGATCTTCAAATTCAGGTCCCCCGCGGTGGTCGTCAATGTCCGGGCCCGGGACCCGTTGCGCTGGGTCGTGCGCGCCTCGGAGCGTTCGAACGGGGCAGCACTGGGAATAGCAAGTTGATTTGGCCCCGGGTTCGCCGCTTGTTTTGGCCCCACCCTGTTGGTGTTCCGGTCAGTTTTGCCGGGACTTGTTGATGGT
>NZ_JADOUT010000056.1:0-3345 GCF_015752345.1 Arthrobacter sp. CAN_A212 | reverse complement strand
CCCACGGCGGCGTGGATCAACCAGCCCCAACAAAGCGAGGTCCCCACACACGCCTAACCACTTAGCTGTGTCTCAAACGCCTTGACAGATTCCGCGGCAGCGAACCGACCCTGCCAAATTTCACGATCAAACCAGCGTCGACGAGTAGCCACAGTCGAGTAGGAATAGTAGTATGACTACTATTCCTACTACTTTTGGAGTGGTCCGCTGTGATGAGTGAGCAAGTTAGCCCGACAGGGTCTGCCAGGGACAGGGTGTTCGCCGCCGCCGAGAAAATCAGTGCTGAGCGTAACCCCACGGTGTCTAGTGTCCGGGAAGCCGCGGGCGTCTCCAACGCTGACGCGACCAGGTATTTGAAGGCGTGGAGGGAGGAGAGCGCTGTTGCCGGCTCACGGATCGCTGCTACACCGCAACCGCTGCTTGACCAAGCGGCGCGGTTGGCCGGATCGGTGTGGGCTGATGCCGTGGCGTTGGCTGCCGAGCAGCATGCAGCCCTCGAAGCCCGCTGGGTGAAAGAGGGCCAGGACAAAGATACTGAGCTGGCCGAGCTCGTGGCAGACCTCGATCGGATCACCAGCGAAAAGAATGCTCAGGCCGCGGCGTTGAACACGGAACTGATGGCTGCCGTGACGCGGGCTGAGGACGCGGAAGGGCGTGTACACCAGGCGGAAACCGCAGCTGTGAGTGCCCGCTCCGACGCGGGCACCCTCGCTCATGACTTAGCAGCCGCTCGCGCCCGGGCTGACACGCTGCAACAAAGCCACGACGCACTCATCCAGCGCATCACCCCACCAACCACCAAGACACCAAACAAAAAGTGAACCAGTAAGGGCGGACTCCTAGCGAAGAAAAGCACCAGGGGAACTAGATGTCCTTTCGCAGGGAAAACAGGGAAGAACAACGGGGCCGGTCACTGTGTGGTGCAGGAGCCGGCCCTACCTTCGTTAAGTGACTCACTGGCATCAAGTTTAGGGGTTCACCGCCGGAGGACGGGCTGTGCCCGGCCATGGTTTGCGGGACCAGGGAGGAGTGCTGAGGAAGAAGACTGTGGCGGCGATGATCACGCCGGCGGCGAAGATGGTATTGAGATGGGTGGACACCACGGTGCCGTTGTACATCGTGACGCCGACCGCTAGTAGCGATGCTGCTAGAAGGATGAGCGAGACCCACTGTTGACGTCGCAAGCCGACCAAAACCATGAGGGCGGGGACCGTGTACCAGATCATGCTCGCCGTTCCCATGGAATTGATCTGCTCGATTACCCTTTCTGTGCCTGGTATTGCCGCGACGATCGGGCGGAAGAACATGGAGGCGCAATGCAGGATCAGCCCCAACATACCCACGACGGTTAGGGCGAGATCCAGCGGGGTTAACTGTCGCGCGAACCGCCTGATGGGTAAGCCTGGGACCACCAGCCGGAGGACTAACAGGATAGATGCGACAGCAGCGAGGGTTAGGACGAACGAAGTGGACATAAAATCAGCCTAAAGGATAGCCGTCGCCTCAATGGATCCTAGATTTACAGCACCGCCTCCGGTCAGGAGGAAGGTAATCCCCTGACATCCGAATATTCGTCGACAACAGCCCGGTCCATCCTCTTGATTGAGGGAATCTGAAAACTACGACAAAGGCATGCCGAGTGGCCGTTTCGGCTTGATTGAGTCCGTTGTGAGTGGTGTGCTTTGGACAGACGACCGCCGCGGGAGCTGGGGGGCTTCCGCGGCGGCCGTTTGGGTGAACTAATCGGGGAAGGAGTCAGCCCCCGATCAGTTCAGGTAGAAGGGTTCAGTTGTTGGTGGTCCGGCGGCGGACGGCGTAGGTTCCACCGGCTGCTGCGGCCAGGACCAGCCCACCTCCGAGGGCGAGTAGCAGTGGTGCCTCGCTTGGGTTTTGGGTGACGACACCGGTGTCGGCGCCGCCCTTAGGTACCTCGCCCATCTGGTCCATCCCGGTGTTTCCTGCATTACCTGATTCCGCAATCTCCGGAGCTGGAGCGGCGGTTGGCGATGTTGTGGGTGCTGGTGCCATGGCTTCAGCGCCGACGGTGAGGGTGCCGCGCATGTTGCCGTGGAATTTGCAGAAGAATCCGTAGCTTCCTGCTGCGTCTGGGGCGGTGAAGGTAGCGCTTGCTCCGCCGGGGATGGTGACATCGAAGGAGCCATCATCAGCGGTCACGGTGTGGGCTTCGGTGTCGTTGTTGGTGACGGTGATTTCGCCGCCGGGGTTGACGGTGCCGGGTCCTGTAAATACGAAGTCATCGATGCTGATGGACATTGCTCCGGTGGTCATGGCTGGTACTGCTTGGGATACCGGGCCAGGGGCGGCCGTGGCTACCCCGGTGGATCCGAGGCCAGCTCCTGCGATCAGGGCTGCGGTGAACGTGACGCTGAGAACTTTGTTCCTGGTAATCATGGTGAGGCCTTCCGGCGAGGCATCTAGGGGGACAACTATCGGGCTATCAGTCGGCTTGATACGCCGTTGTCATAAAACCTCTACCGGGATATTCGTCACCCCGACCATGTTGGATGGGTTATCCACCAAACGCGCGGTCGACATCGGCGGGTGCGGCATCGGCGGAGGCATTGCCTTGGCCGTAGCAGTCGGCGGAGCCCTTTATGGCCGGTCGCCGTAACGCCATCGGATCATCGTCAAAGCAGCAACGGAACAAACCGGTCAAGACCTGCATACTGCAGCTGATTCATCCAGCGACCGTGGTGGAGGTCATCTGAGTTTCACTGCGGCCACGGTTCTTTGACGCCCTCCAAAGTTTCCCGGGATTTCTTGGCTGCCGAGCTTCTGGGATTATTGAGACTATGGTTTCTTCTGGATTGCCTGAGCTCGAGGTTGCTCGTGCGCGCCGTTGGTGTGCCGGACGGGTGCCGGCCAGATTCAGTACTGAGATGCGGGTGGAGTGCGACGTCGCTGCCCGTCACATCACGATTCTCGAATGCCGTCCCCCGTGGGATGGGGATGGGCAAACGCAGTGGTCGCGGTTTCCGATAGCTCGGATGCATTTCACGAAGAAGACAGGGTTGTGGGCCTTGTACTGGCGCGACCGGAATCTGAAATTCCATCAGTACCAATTTCTTGCTCCGAGCCCAAGCCTTCAAGTACTGCTGGATCATGTGGATGAAAGCGGGGATCCCATTTTCTGGGGATAACGGCCAACCAAAACCCGGCACCAGTATCAGTGGCCAGCCTCGGTGGGGGCAAACTGATTGAGGCCTTCACGAGGAAGCAACTGGGTGGTGTGGGCTGCTGCGTGAATTTCGGACAGCGGAGTTAGTGTTTTCTCTTACGCTGCCTGGTGCGGCTGCTGGTAACTGTAATGGACATCGTTGGGGT
>NZ_JADOUT010000055.1:0-3587 GCF_015752345.1 Arthrobacter sp. CAN_A212 | reverse complement strand
CGCAATATTAAGCCGAGGAACGGGACCAAGACCCCCGAATCACAAGGGCAAACGCACCAAACTCGGCTTAACGTTTTCCTCGGCATAATCGGAGTGGAAGATCGCATCTGCCTCGACCCTGGTGGTCCGGGTAGCGTTTGTCAGGGCGTCCGCGACGAGTTCGGTGCGCATGTGATCGGCGATGGACCAGCCCACGACCTTCTTCGAATAGCAGTCGATGACGGTGGCCAGGTAAATGAATCCCTGCCAGGTGTGAATGTAGGTGATGTCCCCGACGAACTTGGTCCCGGGGCGGTCCGCGGTGAAGTCCCTCTTGACCAGGTCCGGGACCGCGTCAGTACCTTCGGCATCGGCGTTGGTGGTGACCCGGAACGGGCGCGGCTGGCACGGCACCAACTCCTCAGCACGCATGATCGAGCGCACCAGCTCCGGGGAACACAGTGTCCCTTCAGCGGCGAGGTCCGTGTGGATTCGCCGGTACCCGTACGTACCGTCGGCTTCATTGAAGAAGTACCGGATACGCACCGCCAGTACCTGTCGGCGGGCCGCAGTGGCGGAGCGTGGCCGGGAGAGCCAGTCATAGAATCCGGAGGTCGACACTGCCAACCACCGGCACATTTTCCAGACCGGATCAGTGGCACCTGGCAGGGTTTTTGGGCGTCGATGAACTCGTACTTCGCCACTACCGTGGATCCCTTGCAAAGTACGGGGCCGCTTTTTTCAAGAACGCGGCCTCGGCCCGGAGTTCCTGGTTTTCGCGCTCGAGTTCCTTCAACCGGGCACGCTCTGAAACGCTCAGATCGGTCTCGGTCCCGCCGTGGGATTCGCGGTATTTCATCACCCACCGGCGCAGGGTCTCCGGCCCTACCCCGTAGGCCTTGGCGACATCCACCACGGGCTTGGATGTATCAATAACTTCCCGGGCCAGTTCGTCCTTGAACTCCTGGCTAAACCGGCGACGCGAAACAGACATACTGCAGATCTCACTTTCAGTAGAAACCTCAGTTTAAGAGGTCCCACTGTCCGAAATCCCTAGGCCACTCATCTCTGCATAATGCGGTACACCGTGCTCCGTGCAACCTTGAAGAGTTCTGCGATCTCGGTGGTGGTGTGTTGTCCTCCCTTATATAGGGAGATGAGGTGTGCTTCCTGGGACTTGGTGAGCTTGGGTTGTTTGCCGCGGAGGCGTCCTTTGGCTTTGGCGACTTGCATGCCTTCGCGGGTGCGGGCGCGGATGAGGTCTGATTCGAATTCTGCGACCATGGCAAGGACGTTGAAGAGGAGCCGGCCGACGGGGTCGGTGGGGTCGTGGACTGATCCGCCGATGCTGAGTTTCACGTGTCGTTTGGTGAGATCCTCAATAATGTCTCGGGCGTCGGGGAGTGATCGTGCGAGCCGGTCGAGTTTGGTGATGACGAGGTTGTCGCCGGCCCGGCAAGCGGCAGGGCTTCTCTCAGTCCTGGTCGATCGCGGTTGGTGCCGATCAATCCTGGTCCACGTAGATCCGGTCCTTTGGCACATTCAGTGCGGCGAGCCCGTGGCGTTGAGCGGAGAGGTCTTGTTCGTTGGGATACGCGCGTGGATTCGATCGCAAGTTGGCGGTGTCTTGTTAGTGGTGAGCGGCGGCTAGTCTGCAATCAGGGACCGCGCTGCCATAGCTTCAGGTGGGAAGGCATTGTGATGAAGGAAAAGCCGAGACGAATGCTTCGGTTATTCGTCAGGCCCATGATCGAGTCAGTGCTTTTGGGTGTGATCGCCGGCATGATGGGTCAAGTCCTCCTGCCCGAAGGCACCCTGCTGAGCTCGGGAGTTGTGCCAGGGATCATGTTGGGGATTGTTGGCGGTACTGTCCTCGCCTTCGCTCACCTTAGGACTGACTCCAGGCATAACCCGTACTCAGGGGGTAAGTACCGAGTATTGGTATGGACCACTGTGTCGGCGGCCGCCGCATTCTGGGTAACGGCGCTTTGGACTTCGAACCCCCAGATCGCATGGTCGGGGCGCGTCCTTCTTTGCTCCGGCGTAGCAATCGCTTATGGGTTTCTGACCTACCGCGCCTTATCTCCGAAGCGTCAGTAGCTTCCACGGTCGTAGCCTCACATGTGGGGAACACAGCGTCTCGGTTCCGCATGTCGAAAACAATGAGTTCCACGTATAAGCAAGAAGCGAAGTTGAGTAAATTCGGGCTGCGGAAGTGGTCCCCACTGTCATGACGTTCCAACGGGGTGCCCTTTGCTGGGATGAGCTTACACTTTTAGTGTGGCCGATCTGCCGGTAAGGGGACTCACGGGTTGTCTCGGCAACGAGATGAGAAAGGCAGAAAGTAGACCCCGGAGTGTCGCCACTTTAAGCACACGTTGGTTGGTCTGCCCCCCAAAGTCGTAGGGCTTTGGGGGCAGACCAACCACTGTGAAGATATCCCGGCCGACGTCGAGGTGCACCTACCTGCCGACAAATGCGAAGCCCGGGCCGACGCTCTGCATCGCAGACAAGGCTGAACCAGGAAGCACAACGCTTTCCCACTTTTCTTGTCCTTCGTCATGGGGTCCGCTGCACGATCCTGTACACCGTGCTCCGGGCGACTTTGAAGAGTTCGGCGATTTCGGTGGTGGTGTGTTGTCCTCCCTTATATAGGGAGATGAGGTGTGCTTCCTGGCTCTTGGTGAGTTTGGGTTGTTTGCCGCGGAGGCGTCCTTTGGCTTTGGCGACTTGCATGCCTTCGCGGGTGCGGGCGCGGATGAGGTCTGATTCGAATTCGGCGACCATGGCGAGGACGTTGAAGAGGAGCCGGCCGACGGGGTCAGTGGGGTCGTGGACGGATCCACTGATGCTGAGTTTCACGTTTCGTTTGGTGAGATCCTCAATAATGTCTCGGGCGTCGGGGAGAGAACGTGCGAGCCGGTCGAGTTTGGTGATCACCAATGTGTCGCCGGCTCTGCAGGCGGCGAGGGCTTCGCGCAGTCCTGGTCGATCGCGGTTGGTGCCGGTCAATCCGTGGTCGACATAGATCCGGTCTTCGGGCACATTCAGTGCGGCCAGCCCATTGCGTTGGGCGGTGAGGTCTTGTTCGTTGGTGGAGACGCGCGCGTATCCGATGATGTGTCCGGCCATGAGACTAACTGTAGCGCTAGAGCTACCTAAGCGAGACAATTTAACGGGCGGGGTAAACGCGAATCAGAAAACCCAGGTTCCATATGGGTTTTTTGGCGGCGGGGGAGTGGCGAAAAAGTGGCGCGGTGAAGGATCCCCGACCGCGACAGACTTAGAGTGGCCAGTCGGTTCACATTGGGGTTATGGCCCAGGACTCCTGGTAAGTGGAGCGTTGCCAATGCTGTCTTGGGCCGTCCCACTCGCGCACGACATCGGTCAGCCAGATCGTCGTATCGGGGTTCCACCCTGCAAGGACAGTGGACGTATTGGCGTCGATCTGAAGTGCTCGATTGGCGCTACTGAGGTATGCCAGGACTGTCACATGCACCGCGTCCCACCGCTCCGAGACCTTCTCCCAGTCCGGTATTACCCACTCGCCGTCGCGCGTCGTACAACGAAACCAGTCATGACGCCGAGATGCAGTGACGTTCATAGGG
>NZ_JADOUT010000054.1:0-3654 GCF_015752345.1 Arthrobacter sp. CAN_A212 | reverse complement strand
AAGTTCGATGACCTGGAACTAGCCTCGTTGGTGCAGGCTAAGTTGTGTGTGAAGTGGAGCCCTGAACAGATCAGTGACCACCTTGCCATGGCTTTTAGTGACCGGCAGGAGTTACAGGTGAGTCCAGAGACGATCTACCAAGCCCTTTACGTCCAAGGACGCGGGCATTTACGCGCTGACCTGCACCAACATCTGCGTACCGGTCGTGCCGTGAGGCGTCCCAGACGCCCCACCGCTACGAAGAGTTCTGGGAAGATTCCGGACATGATCCTCATCAGTGAACGCCCCGCGGAGGTCGCTGACCGTGCCATACCCGGTCATTGGGAGGGCGATTTAGTGCTCGGTTCGAACTGCCGGTCAGCTATCGCCACCCTCGTGGAACGCCAGACACGATTCGCGATGCTCATCCATTTACCCGGTGATCACAGCGCGATCACCGTCAGGGATGGTTTGCTGGCCGCCATCAAGACCCTGCCGGCGCACTTGGCCAGATCGCTGACATGGGACCAAGGAACCGAGCTGGCTCAGCATCGCCAGATCACCATGGCCACGAAGATGGCGATTTACTTTTGCGACCCTCACTCGCCGTGGCAGCGCGGCTCCAACGAGAATCTCAATGGTTTGCTGCGCCAGTATTTCCCGAAGGGCACGGACCTTTCCGTCCACTCACCCCAGCGGTTGCTCGAGGTCGCGACCGAACTCAATGACCGGCCGCGTAAAAACCCTCGGCGGAATCACCCCCGCCTACGCCATGCAGCAACTACTATTCGAACCAGAAACCCCTACCGTTGCGACGACCGCTTGAATACACCGGTCCTTCCCCGCGACACTTTTCAGTCCCTCCCCCGCCGACAAAAATCCCATATGTGTGACTGTTAGCTAGGAATGGCGGTTAATCGCAGCTTCAGTTGGCGGTCCTGTCGTCCTATTTAGCGATCCGTTTACTGACCCTAGCGGAACGAACTGCGTCTGTAGTGACTAGAGTCGATAGTCAAGGCTGAATAGTGCCGGCATCCGGTAAGCAGGAGACGACTTGACTGAGAAATGGACTCATCCGACAGTGCGCCGCGGCACGATCTGGTGGACGATGCAGAGCATAGCTGTCGGCGGCCTCATCGTTGCGTTAGTGTTTCTCGCCTTTTGGAAGCCCTCCACCGAGACGACTATCGCAGCGGCTGCAGCTCTTATCCTCGGGCCCCTTCTGATCTTCATGGCTATCAAGCAGATCAAGGCACTTCGCCACGAGTATCGCTACTCGGACGAGAATCTGTAACTCTCCATATCGAGGAGACTTCTGTGCCGATTGAGCATCGGTAAGTGGGACGGTGCACCACGACGATGAGAGCAATTCGGCTGACCAACAAAGTTAAGCTTCAGATATGCCGGATATCGTCGATAAGTCTGTTCAAGCTGCGGAGCTGGCTGTTTTTGAGCGTCGGTCGTTAGCGCTTGGGGCGGCGGCGTTCGCAGGTTTGCCCGGCCGGTTCGAATCATTCTGCATGGGCGGACTGCGGGCGAGCATGGCAACTGCCCAACAATATGGCTTCCTCAACACTATCGAAGGCTTGAACGAACAGTCTGTTGAAGTGCTGCCCGACCTACTCAAAAGGTTCCCGGACCCACGCCGAGCAACGATTGTCGCGACATCGCCATCACAGGGCCTCATGGGCCGGCTGCTGGGCGAAGGTTACGAGCTGGCACCCGTAAGACCAATCGCTTACCTGCGCCCAAGCGCGACGATCCGACCGGACGGCACGATCATCGATGAGTGGCAGATACACGAAGTCTCCACCACACAGGATGCAAAACTTTTCATGAGTCTTTTGGACGCCGGGTACGCCGGGACGAGCGACGTGGGGGCTTTGATCCGAGCGGAACACGCCCTTCCGGTGATTCGCGGTTTCATTGCTTCCCGCAACGATCAGCCTCTCGCCGCGGCGGCCATGTCCCTGCACCCCACCGGCGCAGTACTTGGCGGGGCGTCCACACTCCCGGTAGCCCGAGGTACTGGAGCCCAAAGTGCCCTCTTGAAACACCGGCTTCGGCTGGCGAGGTCTCTCGGTGCCCCTTTGGCGGCGGCCACCGCAGCTCCCAGAGCGCCGAGTGTCCGAAACCTTACCAGGCTGGGATTCACCATCTTCGAACGGACTGCCTGGCGCTTCAACGATGCGAACTGAGCGTGAAAATTTTGCAGTATCCCTGGGGCAAGGCGTTCTCGGAAACCATGGGATTTGAGACACCGAGTCCTCTCCCTCAGCGAGCACGTTCACCTCAGTGAATTACCATTTAGGCCGGGCTGCCTCTGGGTGGCGACCGCTGGTCGGTGCGGTGGCGCGACTTCTCGCCATACGATGGGCGGCATGAGATCGAAGACACGGGAGGGGAGGAATCACGGCGGATGACAAGTGATGAGACGCACCCATACCCGGACCTAGTCAAGATTGCGTCAGAAGTGCAGCGGATCATCGACGACTTACCCGAGGGCGTGAGCGGAGCAATGGATCTACGCAAACACTCTGTGCATATGAAACTACGAGGGCCAAATTCGCCGGCCTTTGACGTCGTGCTCGGCAGTGAAGTTCCTGACATCGTGTACGACTCGCGATTCCTGGAGCGCGTCGCGATCGGTAGCGACATAGAGGAACATTTTGAATTTGCAAGAGAGACCGCTAGTGAAATAGTCGACTTCATTCTGAGTGGGAGGAAAGCCACTGAGCGCAAAAGCCGCATCTTCGGGCGGACCTACCTACACGTACCCTTGTCCGATGGCACTGAGTGGAAGATGAAAAAATTCTCTGCGGACTAAATATTTGACCCTCGTGTTGCCTTTCAACCAGCGCATCCGGCGCTCAAGATGCTCGACGCTGCCTCCCTTACCGTGCCCTCAGTTGGGTCTGACAGGTCCACACGTCCATCCCCGCGGCGACAACCTGAGTGAATTTTTCCGGCTTCGCAGGACCAGACGCTCAGGGCTTCATACTCAGAACCATGAAGTAGAGAACGGGAAGCATCAGGAAAGTGGCTGGCTATGTCAACGTAATTGGGACCCGGCGGGGCAATCTAAGCGAGACCCACCGGCGGCTTTCTAGATCTCTGGAAGACTTGTGGGATGAAAGTTGACCAGGATTTGTTCGATTCTGCGGTGGATCAGTTGCGTCGCCGCTGGCCTGATGCGCCTGAAGCGGTGGCTGCCGCGGTTTATTTGGAGGATGGGTCCGTTCTCACGGGTGTGGCACTGGATAATTTCAATGCCACGATGAATCTTTGCGCTGAGACAGGCCCTATCTGTGAGGCGTATTCCTCGGGGCGGCGCATTGTTGCGTCGATCTGCGTGAGTCGTGAACCGGGCAGTGAGGGTTTCACCGTCTTGGCTCCGTGCGGAGCGTGCCAGGAAAGGCTCGCTTTGTGGGGTCCTACGGTCGAGGTTGGCGTCGGTGAGGTTGCCAATGCAACGGGTTGGTCGAGTCGACCTCTTATCGAGGTGAATCCTTTCTACTGGGCGTCCGCGTTTGCTGAAGGCGATGTGTGGCCATCGACCGCGCAGCACGCGGGCTAACCCGGGACTGCTGAAGGTTTGGTTGACTCCTAACCTGTGAGGATTAGCCTCGCGGGTGGAAGGATGTTCATCATGCCTAAAGCCTTTCCCGAAGAGTT
>NZ_JADOUT010000053.1:0-3893 GCF_015752345.1 Arthrobacter sp. CAN_A212 | reverse complement strand
TACCCCAACGATGTCCATTACAGTTACCAGCAGCCGCACCAGGCAGCGTAAGAGAAAACACTAACTCCGCTGTCCGAAATTCACGCAGCAGCCCATTCCCCTTCCCGATGATTAGGTCACCCTCCCACGCACCGGGTACCGCACGGTCCTCGACCTCTTTGGGACGCTCGGAAATGTTGATCATGTCCGGCACCCGGTTCTTACGCTGACCGGCTTTTCGGCACGGCCGCCGAACAGCCCTCCCAGTGCGCAAACACGCGGTCAGATCCCGCTTCAACGCTCCACGGGATTGCACGTACAGGGACTGGTAAATGGTCTCCGGTGACACCCGCATCTCCGTCTGGTCGGGAAACTGACGTCGTAGCCGCCCGCTGATCTGTTCGGGCGAATACTTCTTCCTCAGATCAGCTTCCACCCTCGCACGCAGACCTTGGTTCGTATGCAGCTTCGCTGGCTTCGGCCGCGACGCCCGCTCGTACGCCATGACATGAGCGGTCGTCGCCCGATACGGCACACCGGGCCGACTGTTGCGCTTCAGCTCCCTCGAGACGGTCGAGGCTGACACCTCGATGACCGCCGCGATCCGCCGCAATGACTGGCCCTGGGCGCGTAAGACCGCAATCTCCTCACGCTGCGCGAAGGACAAGCACCGGCCCTTCAAATCCCTGCCCCGCCGGGGCCGGACACCGCCGGCCTCGGCCAACACTCGGCGCCCGGTCCGCCTGCTCGTCCCGAGCGGGATGACAGCGTCCGTGATGAAGTCACCGGCCTGCATTCCGGCCCAGAACACCTGCAGCAGATCCGGTCTCAAGAAGATCGAGTAGCCCGCCATATCAACACCCATTCGCTAAGTGTTGCAATCACCGCAAGAACCCAAGGATCCTTCAACGCAACGGCAGGTCCTGGACAACTATGCGGATCCCCGCATCTCGCCCTAAACCTCTTGTTGGTCAGAATTGATGAGCCTATTGGGCCAACCTTCCCTGATGCCCCTTAGCCGATCGGTCCGCGGGATGGTCGGAGCAAGCGACTGATGCAGTACCCAAGAACGACGAGACTGACGATCGCCAAGAGAACACTCCCCGGCCATCCAATTGCTGGTTCCAATGAGCAGGTCGACGTTGCCCCAGACTCAGGAATGTAATCAGTGCATTGCCCCGATTGAAGCGCATAGTTCAATGCGTTCAACAAAATAACCAGCCCGCATAGCAAACCCCAAGGCACCTTGGATCCGGGATTCCCATCGGCATTCATAATGCGAAGCGTATGGTGCTAGTCAGCAGATCACCTCGGGCAAGGCCTGTTTGGGATCGAACTGCAATCTTCGGAGGACGCATTCGTTCCGTAATCCGATCCGTCAGCGCGCGCTAGGCTTCTTTGCCTTTTGTGCACCACATTGCAGCTTAGGTGTTAGAGGTGTGACTAGCCCGAGAGTGTTCAAGCGAAGGGGCAAGAGCTCGGATCACAATAGCTGCACCAATCAGCGTTGTGCCCATCGGAATCATCGCCCAGCGAACCAAGGTGAGGACGATGTCTATGGCTCCAACTCCGATTGCCGCCGTTGGGCCTGCCGTTTGCGCCAGTAGACCAATCAGCATTGGGAGCAAAAGGAGCACAAATCCCCCGACGACAATTAGAACGACACCCCATTGAATGCATTTCTTCGCGGTTGACTCCATTGGTTCCCCCAATTTCGAATGACTTCGTGCAGCGAGTCTAGTCATTGAGGGCACCGAAAGCACTGATCGTCAGCCGTCTTACAAGAATCCGCACTGATTCCTCTGCGGTGATAGGCGCCCGTAAGCCGGTCCCTCACCGCGACACTTTTTCGCCGCTCCCCCGCCGACAAAAATCCCTTTTAGAACCTGGGGTGTGACTGTTAGCCAGGAATGGCGGTTAAACGCAGCTTCAGTTGGCGGTCCCGTCGTCCTATTCAGCGATCCCACACCGCGACACCGAATTCTGCGAATGTATGCGAGTGACTGCATAGTCCAGAATCACCGGGACGCTGGCGTTGCCGTGGTCCGCAGTTCAGTTGCTGTCGACTTCAGACCCATCTTTCACTCCAAAACCCTCTACTATGCGTGGTGGCTTGCGGAGAATTATAAATAACGGAATCAGGCACATGATTGCTAATAGAACGTCACCACCACCCCAGGTGTCGGTTATCGCCGACCGAACGAATGCAAGTCCGATCATGATGAGCACCGAGAATGAGGCGTAGAATCCCCACCTTCGGCGGTTGTTCCACCAAGTCGCGAACGTCCCTTGGTCAGCTTTCGACGCGCCGGCGGACAGCTCGACGTTAAGCTTTCGACCAGTCAAAGCAATTATGGTGGGGATCAAATATAAACCGGTCGCGGTGCTAATCGGTTGGAGACTGCCGCTCGCCAATGTGATGGCTCCGGCAACGACTGGCAGGCCAAGGAAGATGAGTGGTTTGACTAATTGCGGTTTGATCTTCACAACTTCTGAGCTTACGTGTAGGTCCACCCGTGTCCGTAAGCCGGATCCCTCTACAGGCGCGGCCCGTAGACCGATCACATCGTGCGAATAGGGTTATGGCGCTGAATCAACGACTGAAGTACGCACGGAAGTCCAGGAGAGAACGGTGCCAGCAGGTAAACCAGGGGCATCCTTCAACGCCACCACCCGTTCGCCTATGAGTAGCCCAGATGACGGATCGATGATGATCTCATCGCGGAAGTTCTCGCCCGCGCTCACCCTCCCCAGAGCAATTCCCTCTCGACCGTCGAGAGCGGCTCGAGGGTCCGTCACATCGACAGCTGGAATAAGTGCAGCAGCTTTGTAGAGAGCTGCACGCAAATCCGCCGGGATAACGCCAGAGCGCAAAGATTCAGCGATCAGGTTGAAGGCTTCCTCGTCAGGTGCGCTTCCCGTGCCTTCAGTGTGCTCGTAGATTCTGTTTAAGAGAGCCTGAGGTTCACGAGGGAGGTCGCTGGTATCTGTCGGAGACTCCCCGATGATCGTGTACTGCTCCCCGGAACTAAACGCACCAGCAGGACCGCGAAAAACGCCGACTAGTCTGGAATAGGTTTCCGGCTCTTCGATCGGAAGCAGACGGGCTGATTCCTTGACAATGTCGGGTGCTGATTCAGAGGGTACGTATGGCCCACGGTTGAGGACCCATTCATCGGTGATGTCTGCGGGAATATAAAGTTCTTCGACCCTTGTCTTTTGCCAGGATGCTTCCAGACCGTCAGCGGTGAGGCTGGTGGTTTCATAGAGAGCTTTCGTCTCGATGTTAAGATACTGGCCCGGAAGAACGACAGGGTCAGCGGTTCGGATAGATGCCGTGGCCGCGTCCTCAAGCACTGCTGCCGCTTCAGCATTCAGAACCTGCTGGTCCGGCAGGGCGACATCAGTTGATACAAGTGCACCCACGAGGAGGGCAGCTGCTGCTGAGGCGAGGGTCAGATTGCGCCTGAAGTTCCGCCTGCCCTTCCGCGCCGCGGGCCCCGAAGGCGAAGTCTCCTCGGAAGTGGCTTCTTCATGAGCGGCCCGCATGAGACGCTCTCGTCCTCGGGCAAGAGTTGCGGCTGGAATTGTTCCGACTTCGTTACGCGTTGCGCGGAGCAGTTGCAGGTCGTCCATGGTCGGTCTCCTTATCGCTAAGTGTGATGTTCAGGTGTGCCCGAAGCTTGCGTCGGGCGCGATTGATGCGGGAGCGGACCGTCCCAATGGGTGCGTTTGTGGCTGCAGCGATGTCCTCGTAAGACAATTCCGCCCAGGCGTAGAGCAAGATGCTTTCTCGGTCGACCGCAGTCAGAACCTGTAGGGTGGGCTGCTGCGTGAATTTCGGACAGCGGAGTTAGTGTTTTCTCTTACGCTGCCTGGTGCGGCTGCTGGTAACTGTAATGGACATCGTTGGG
>NZ_JADOUT010000052.1:0-4243 GCF_015752345.1 Arthrobacter sp. CAN_A212 | reverse complement strand
CTCGACGCCATCGCCGACGAACTCAACGACCGACCCCGCGCCACTCTCGGCTACCTCACACCACGAGAAGTATTCACCAAACTACTCAACGACAATGTTGCTACCACCGCTTGACACCAAGCCGTGTTTGTGCCGATGACCGCAACCGACTGAGCGAACGGCGGGATTACCTTCGAGGAAGCGACAGCCTTTGCATCCGAGTTGGCAGGCTTGGGTACCGACCTCCTCGACGTCTCCTCCGGTGCTTTGGTACCGACCGCTCCACCACCCCAGCACACCGGACTCAACGTTGACTACGCCGTTCAGCTTGCTGCATCCTCAGGGTTGACAGTCGGACAGTCGGACAGTCGGACAGTCGGCCAGATCGCTGATGCAGTGGCTTTGGAAGCGGCGTTTGATGCAGGCGTCGAGGCAGTTCTCCTGGGACGGGCTTTGCTCAGGGATCCGTATTTCAAGCTTAGGATCGATGACGTTGACCCGAAAGACCGGTGGTCGAGTCAGTACCATCGGGCTTTGATCTGAAGTAGCCCACCTCTGGCGCCTTTGGTCGAGTCGTCCTGCAAATGTGAGTTCGCTCGGCTAGAGTTGCATCATTGATTTCGGATTCAGGGGGAATTGTGGAATTTGCCGAACGGCTCACGGCATTGGCGGCAAAGGTGCGCCAGCAGAGGTCTCAGATTGAAACAGAGGAAGCCACCAAGAACGCATTTGTCATGCCGTTCATCTCGACCATTCTCGGGTACGACGTCTTCAATCCGCTTGAGGTAGTCCCCGAATTCACCGCAGACGTTGGGGTGAAGAGGGGCGAAAAAATTGACTATGCGATCATGCACGGGGGCACGGTTCAGATTCTGATCGAGTGCAAGAAGTCCAAGGAACCGATCAAAATTGAACACGCATCGCAGCTGTATCGGTATTTTGCTGTGACAAATGCTCGGATCGCAATCCTCACTAACGGGGAGGTCTACGAATTTTTCACTGACCTTGACGCACCCAACAGAATGGATGCAAAGCCGTTCCTTGTGCTTGACCTCAACGACATCGATGAGACGCTGATCCCGGAGCTGATGAAGCTCTCGAAGGAGATCTTTGATCTGGATTCCATCATTAGTGCTGCCGGTGAGTTGAAGTACATCGGGCAGATTAAGCGAACTTTGGCTGCTCAGTTCAAAGAACCGGACAGTGAGTGGATCAAGTCGCTAACCACCCGTGTCTATGAGGGTGCGTACACGCAAAAAGTGCGTGAGCAGTTCACTGGGCTAGTCACAAAGGCGACGAAGCAATTCCTCAACGAGCAAGTGAATGAACGTCTAAAGGCTGCTCTGGGGTCACCGAATTACCCCATGGGGAATGACTCGACACTTGCTGCCACAGTCACCAGTGAGCAAGCCGTCGAGGACGATCTCGCCGAGACCGGTGTGGAAACCACCCTCGAGGAACTTGAGGGCTACCAAATTGTGCGTGCGATCGTCTGTAACGAGGTGAAGCCAGCGCGCGTGGTTCAGCGTGATGCGAAGTCCTATTTCGCGGTGCTGTTGGATGACAACAACAGGAAGCCGATTGCTCGGCTCCACTTCAACCGCGTCCAGAAGTATTTGGGTATTTTCGATGATCAGAAAGTTGAGCAGCGCATTCCCATTACCTCATTAGATGAAATCTATGAGCACTCCGATGCGTTGCGAACTAGTGTGAGGGCATATCTGGCGGCGGGCTGAGAGCGATAAGTGTGAGGCAAACAATCGATTCTTATAAGCAGGTGCCGTCCCACATTCATGTCGAATAGCCCTAAGCACTTCGTATATGACCCATCAAAGGGGATTGAATGACTAGTGACCGCGTATCAACCAGTACGAGATATGGAGTAGGTGAGTGGTATGGGTTTCCCCTCGATAAAATGGATAATGAAACTCGAAAACAGTTCGCAGAAATAGCGATCGAGCATGCCACGCAGAGAAAAATAGATCGCGCAAAGATCCCGACCTGCCCGTATATCTCTGCATTAGGTGTAAAAATGCCTTGCAATAAAAAGGGAGGCGTCTGCAGCATTCAACCCGTGACTCAGGGGTCGGGTGGTAGAGCAGAGTTGCATCCCGAAGGACTTGTGAGCGTCTGTCCTCAACGTTTTCTCGAAGAGAAGGGCTTGATGAGATGGGTGGCTGAGGTTATGCTCGGCGATTCCAGTATCAAGGCAGTTCGAGAGATGTCGTTCCTCACAAGTTCATCACCTACTGAAAAAAAGATTCAAGCGGGAACAGGAAGAATTGACTGGCTATTAGTTGACGATAGTCAACCTGCAATCAGATATTGTGCTTTGGAAGTTCAGGCACTGTACTTCTCAGGACACAATATGCTAGACGACTTCAAAAAATATGAACAATCTGGCGATTCTGTCTTTCCGGAAGGTAATCGGCGCCCCGATTATCGGTCCAGCGGTCCGAAACGGCTGGCTCCTCAACTCTCGGTCAAGGTGCCACTCCTGCGTAACTGGGGCATAAAGACAGCAGTCCTGGTAGATCGCTACTTCTTCAATCAGATGGCCAACTTTACGGAGACTGTCGGCGACAATCACCAAGATCGCCTAGCAGCCTCAGACATAGTGTGGTTTGTTGCAGATTATTCTGGGGGAGAACTCGTTCCCGGCGAGATCAGATATTCGTCCTTAGGTGACTCGATAAAGGCGTTGAACGCTGTTGAGGTCATGTCGCGCCAGACCTTCGAAAGCAAGCTGAAAGCAACGCTGAGCTCTACGGCCAGGTCGAGGCGGTACATAGATCTACAGTTCTAAGACACCTCGGGTTGCTCCGGAAGACGTAGGTTGGAGATTTAGGCAGGAGCGGTCCATAGGTGCGGGTCCCGAGATTGTCTGTCGGGCTCGGTATGCTTGAACCATGAACCTGCTTGACCAAGATCGGCCCTGGAAGTACACCATGATTGATCTATTTGCTGGTGCCGGAGGTTTGTCGCAGGGGTTGAAGCGAGCTGGTTTCAAGAGCCTCTACGCGAACGAGGTTGTACCGGCGTACGCCCGGACGTTTGCTTTGAACCACCCAGGCACATTTGTGGAGAGCGAGGACGTCAGGGGTGTTGACGCGCGTGAGGTGAGGGCGAGGTTAGGCGTACGAAGAGGCGAGCTGGATCTGATCGCGGGAGGGCCACCGTGTCAGGGTTTCAGTATCAACGCCCCGGTACGGCGAGCCGATGATCACCGAAATCACTTGTTCCGGGACTACCTACGTTTTGTAGAGGAGTTTCAACCTAGAGCGGTGCTTATCGAAAACGTACCCGGCTTGGTCTCTTTTGGGAACGGAACCACTCTTCAGTCTATATTGACGGCGCTCAGCCTGCTTGGGTATGCGGTCGACGTGCGCATACTTTACGCGCCACTATACGGAGTGCCTCAAACCCGGTGGAGGACGGTTGTACTTGGTATGCGGGACTTTGACGACGCCTCGGCGGCTTTTCCGCTTCCATCTGTGAATTCGCCAGCCCGAGTGAATTTCACTTCCAATTTCGCCGGAAGGAGCCTCATTTCCGTCCCGGAAAACTCATTCCTGCCCGGGCACACGACCGTTCGAGATGCCATTGACGACCTGCCTATTTTGGGAAACGGCGAAGATGGTCTGGGTGTAGGAGAGTACAAGTCGATCCCCAACTCGGAGTATCAACGCGCACTGCGAATTGGATCGACAGGAGTTAGGAATCACGAGGCTGCAAGGCTGGGGGCAATCAACCTGGCTAGGCTTCGACACATACCGCCGGGGGGTAACTGGACGGACATACCGGAGGATCTCCTACCAGCGGGTATGCGCAGAGCCAGGAGAACTGACCACACAAAAAGGTATGGGCGAGTTGATCCGGATGGGTTGGCGTCCACCATTCTTACTAAGTGCGATCCTCATTGGGGAGCATATTTTCACTATGATCAGGATAGAACCTTTACGGTCCGGGAAGCTGCGCGTCTACAGTCCTTCCCTGATTCATATGTGTTCACAGGGTCACGGGTTGAGCAGTACGAGCAAGTCGGAAACGCAGTGCCGCCAATGCTTGCAACAGCGGTTGGAAACGCGATCGCCGTGCTTCTGGAACCCGTTTCGGGCACTATCGCTACGGGCTCCGGTAGTCCGACATGGGATGGCGCGCGATCCATAACCGGCTCTTCAGAATTGAGAGTGTAGTTTCGGTCTGAATCCGCCGGATTCGAGTAGTGATCTGGCGACATAGTTGGTGATGTTTGTGAAGCCGA
>NZ_JADOUT010000051.1:0-4899 GCF_015752345.1 Arthrobacter sp. CAN_A212 | reverse complement strand
GCGCTCAGAATGTCAGTAGCCAGTGATCGCATGAACCTTTCCATATCGCAATATTGCCAGAAGCGGCCCAACCCAGTGTCCGTAAACCGATCCCCTACCGCAACGACGGATTCCGCAAACCTGGCGTACGGCGTATATGTGTTTGTAGAGGAAGACGTGAGGCAGCATCGGTGGCGCAGCGACATTTAGGCCGCTGCCGGTACTTGTCCGTCGGCGGGCCGGATCAGGACAAGTGCGAGAACGGTGCAGCCGGTGAAGACAATACCGCCGGCAGCAACAGCAAGGGTCAGACCGATGGTGGCCAGTGCCCCTCCAGCAATAGACCCGATGGCTAAGCCAAGAAGCCCCAGAACCCGCGAACCGGCATTGACTCTTCCGCGGAGCTCTTCCGGGACAAGCCGTTGTCGCAGGGACGTGGCGCAGATTCCCCAGACGACGGCGTGCAGGATGTAGATCGCTAACAGGATTGCGGCGAGGATGGGCTCTGTCGTTATTGCCAAAGCGAACAGCGAGATCGCGCCGGTGAGAAGGCTAGCCACGATGGTCATCCGGTAGCCGAATCGTGCTCGGACACGGCTGGTGAGAAATGATCCGGCGAGCCCTCCGAGCGCGGAGACGGCAAGGATCAGTCCGTACTGGGTTTCGTTGGCGCCGAGTCGTTCCTGAGCGAATAGGACGAGGATCGAGAACGGCAGCATGTAACCAACACTTGCCAGGGCACCTACCAGGGCGAGGGCACCGACGACACGATTCTGGGCGATCCACCGCAACCCGTCTAATGCTTCTGTCCAGAACGCAGGACGGGATGATTGCTCCGTGTTGGCGGCTGTGGCTGGTTGTCTTATGGTCCGGGGAAGGGCCAGAGCCAGGAAGCCGGCAACAGCCCATAATCCTCCCATCATGAACACCGGTGCAGTTGCAGCGACGGTGAATAGCAATCCGCCTAAGGGAGGTCCGACAAATTCGTCGGCGACCAGCTGAGTAGCTGAGATGCGTCCGTTCGCCCGGTCGAGGTCCCGATCGTGAACATAGGAGGGAATAAGGGAAATAGCCGCGTTGTCAGCTGCGCTTTCAAGGGTGCCGAGGATCCCAAACGCCATATACAGCAGGATCAGGCCTTCAACGCCGACCAGCAGGCAGATAGCCAGGGCGAGGATCGCGACACCTCGTAGGAGATTGGCTATTGCTAAGAGCGTGCGCCGATCGGCGCGGTCGACCCATACACCGATTGGTAGGGCGACAAGTAACCGAACAAGCGCGTAAACGGTGGCAAGACCTGCGATGAGGCGAGGATCGCTGGTCAGCGACGCTGCCAGAAGCGGAATCGACACAAACGCAAGCCCATCAGCAAGATTCGATGCAGCATTTGCGCCTAGAAGGACGTGGAACGAACGGCCGATAGACATTGCACTGAGCATATAACCCACCCAGAAACTGCCGCGACCTTGCTATTTGGATACGGTTGCCGTGCAACTGGTCACCGTCCCAGTAACGACCGTTCATGGAGCATGATGGCTGCCGCCCATCTGATCCCGCGCGCCGTGTCTCTCGACACCTGTCCGCAAGCTACGTAATCCGGGAAACGTTGACGATACGACCCCGCCATAGATGCGACCGTCTACCCCACCAAGGATGACCACGCCGTGTCCGTTAGCCGATCGGCTAACGGGCGTGAAAGTAGGCATGGTCTCGCCGCGGATCCGGCTACGAACAAGCGCACTTCCATACCCGTACCGAAGCCGCCAGTAGGCTTCAGTGGTAGAACTTGACTATGACCCCGTCAGAAATCCAGCAGCCCCTATGCGTCAGCCAGTCGCCGAGGCGTCAGCTCTCAACGCTGGGGCCAATTGCGGTGATCCTCTGCGCATACGTTCTCCTAGGCGTCTTCAATGTTGTCGATGGGTGGTTGATGTGGTTGGGCATCGCTGTGTTCGGGGCGATACTACTGATCGGAATCTACGGCGTTTTCAGGGCTCGTACCTCTTCATGGGAGCTCCGACTAGATGAGCAGGGAGCGACAGCGCACGGTAGTCCGACGATGCCGTGGTCAGATCTCGTCGAGGTTCGTGTGACCGGCTTGCGTCCGCACTGGCTTTTTCTGGCAAGAAGGCCCCAGGTTGTTGCCTTCGTCGGACGGCCAGGAGTGGTTATGCCTAGCTTGCCCTCAGCGAGGGGGACAAGTATGGCAAATCGTTCCACTCGTCTCAGGGAACGGTTGTACGGGACACAGATGTTATTGATAACGCAGGCTTTCGATGCCCCTACAGACACCATTCTGGATGCAGTCGAACGGTTTAGCGACGTGCCAGTGGTACGAGGCTAATCGCCATCCGATTCGGCTTACGGACAGGGCAGGAATTAGGTGCCGGTTAAAGCCTGAACTGGTCCTTCCTTCGCTTCCCTGGTTATGTCAACATAAGCGGGACCCACGGTGACGGTCTAAGCGAGACCTACTTCGAAGCAATGGAGTAGCTGGATCACGGGAACGGCAGCACCTGCCATTGGGTCGCCCCTCGTGCAGCTAACTTCTGACGAGGCGCGCCAGGACGCACACCGCTTCTATGAGCGGTTGGGATTCGTCGGCTCGCACCGCGGGTTCAAGTACGAGGTGCAATGAAGCCGAGGCAGGCCGGCTAGGGTATCGCGATAGACCATCGGCTTACGGGCGTCCTTTGTGAACGATTTTGTGGCAAGTTTCGTGAAATACGAGCGTCTTGCAGCAATACGAGTGTCGTTGCTGCTTCCAAGATAGGGTGAGCCGATGGATGCAGGAGCTGATGCGTTGTTGGTAGGACCTCGTGGACGACGACTGTGTCTGGAGCTGGCGATGGAGATGAATCCATTGATCAGGTCCACGGTGTTCTGGCTTGCCCATGATCTGGACCCCGGTAAGGGGACATCCAGAGTCCTGCTATCGGCCATGTCTGACGAAAGTCTAGACGAGCCGCCGAGGCCGTCCATGACAGATTTTCTGACGGAACTGACCTCGCTCGTTGCGACGGGGGTCGGATCTGAAGTCATCGATCGTGCTCTGGCCCTGGCTGTCGACACGTCTCGGCCCTGGCAGGAACCAGACGGGGAGGACGTCCTCGCGGCGCTCCCCGAGGTGAGAGGCGTCCTTGCCCAACTCACCCGGCACGTCATGACGGCGTCCTCTACGCAGTGGTGGTCACAGGGCCGGCAGGCAGAGCAGTGGACCATTGACTGGCGGTCGGCAGACGATCCCGCGCCTCTGCCTAGGGAACCATCACAAGCCTTAGCTATGTGGGCTCGGGGCGCGCGCGCCGAGGAGGTCCGTGCCGAGAAGGAAAGACCACGGAATCCTTGTGCCAATTGGTCGGGGACGTGGTGGTCTTTCCCTCAGGGGATTCTGCAATCGGTTGGACGGGTACCGCTGGGCTTGAACCTCATCGAGGACTCTTTCGGCGAGGAGCAGGCAACAGTGATTCCGGTCCGTGGTGTCGGGCGCACTTACGAGGTTCGTGATGAAGACGATTGGGTGTCGCTGTGCCGTGAGTACCCTATGAACGTCACTGCATCTCGGCGTCATGACTGGTTTCGTTGTACGACGCGCGACGGCGAGTGGGTAATACCGGACTGGGAGAAGGTCTCGGGGCGGTGGGATGCGGTGCATGTGACAGTCCTGGGATACCTCAGTAGCGCCAATCGAGCACTTCAGATCGACGCTAATACGTCCACTGTCCTTGCGGGGTGGAACCCCGATACGACGATCTGGCTGACCGATGTCGTGCGCGAGTGGGACGGCCCACGACAGCATTGGCAACGCTCCACTGACCAGGAGTTCTGGGTCATAACCCCAATGTGAACCGACTGGCCACTCTAAGTCTGTCGCGATGAGGGATCCCAAACGGCATGTCAAACCGCCAAACCAAGCTGTGAAAAGGCCGCCATTCTGAGCCAACAGTCACAGCTGGCAGGCACCGGGCGGCTGTCACTGCCGCTGTAACGGTGTCAGCGGCCATGAAAAACTGTCCATAGGCGGCCACGGAATTGCCCACTGATGGCCAGTAAAACTGCCCGCCGGTGGCCATGGGATCTGCCCACTTCTTTACTGGATTGACCGCGCTTGCGCGGCGGGAGCCTCTTCCCGGGGTTTGATGACGGTGTCTAGTCGCACCAAAGTCGCCCGGGAAGAGGCCCAATTGAAGTCTGACGGAGAAATCATGGAAATACTTGCTGCTTATGATCTGACCGGGTCGTTGCGCGCTGCCGCGGAGCTTACGGGCTGTTCGCATCACACGGTCGCCCGGCACGTTGAGGCCCGTGACGCGGGCCAGCCAATGGCCGAGCCGGTCTACCGGGGCCGTGTCACTGACGCGTTCCTGCCCAAGATCGAGGAATGGGTTGAGGCCTCCAAGGGCAAGATCCGCGCCGACAAAGCCCACGACAAACTCCGGGCGCTGGGCTATGAGGGTTCGGAACGCTCGACCCGCCGTGCTGTCGCCCAGGTGCGGGCGGCGTGGCGGCTGGGTCATGTCCGGGTGCACCGGCCCTGGATCACCGAGCCGGGGATGTGGCTTCAGTACGATTTCGGCGACGGCCCCCTGATCGAGGGGAGGAAGACCGTGTTGTTCGTGGCATGGCTGGCCTGGTCGCGGTTCAGGATCGTGATCGCTTTGCGGGATCGGACGGCGCCGAGTGTGTTCGCGGCATTGGACCGCACCTTCCGTGTCCTGGGCGGCGCGCCAACCTATGTCCTGACCGACAATGAGAAAACGGTCACCGTTTCCCATGTTGCCGGGGTCCCGGTGCGTAACCAGCAGACCGTGGACTTCGCCCGCCACTACGGTGTGACAGTGTTGACCTGCCAGCCGGCGGATCCTGCCTCCAAGGGCGGCGTGGAGGCATCGGTGAGGGTCGCTAAAGCCGACATCGTCC
>NZ_JADOUT010000050.1:0-5286 GCF_015752345.1 Arthrobacter sp. CAN_A212 | reverse complement strand
ATCCGCGCGGCGCTTGGCGAAGGTGCTGACCTCATTGCTGAACATGCGAGTGTTGCTGTTTACATGACCGAGATGTTTAGCATCCTTCTGAAGGACGCGTCCGCGACGCGGTACGACAACACTCACGTCAGGAACATCCATCATCCTGAATACCCGCTCTCAGGTTCGCTTTAACCGTCAATCTGATCCGCTTTTTGGTGAAGGGTCAATGGACCACCGGTTGGGCCACCACCGTGAAAGGGCTGACCGGAACTCCGGGATTCGCATCCGTGTTCCGCAGAGCGGCGTAGACACCTGTAATGACGTTTCTCCGAGTCTTGCGGTCTTTGGTGCAGTACGGTGTGGTGATGCCTGATCCTATTTTTGATCACCCTCGCGTGGCTCGTGTCTATGATCCTCTGGATCCTGACCGAAGCGATCTGGACACGTATCTGGCGTTGATCGATGAGTTCAACGTTTCCGCAGTACTGGACGTTGGCTGCGGCACAGGGACTTTCGGCTCCCTCCTGGCACAGCGCGGTGTGCGAGTGCTTGGTGTCGACCCCGCTGGTGCGTCCGTAGCCGTCGCCCACACTAAGCCCAGCGCAAACCACGTGACATGGGTCGTGGGAACCGCCCTGGATATTGCCGCTGACCCAGCCCAGCAACAGCAGTGGGACCTCGCAACCATGACTGCCAACGTTGCCCAGTTCTTCCTAAGCGATGAGGAGTGGATTTCGACGTTGCAGGCAATCCGCGCCTGCCTGCGCCCGGGCCGATACATCGCGTTCGAAAGCCGGGTGCCTTCGGACCGCGGGTGGACCCGTTGGACGAAGGAACTGACCCAGCGCGTCGTATACGTTGAGGGAGAAGGGCCAGTAGAGGAATGGGTCCAAGTAACCAAAGTCGACAGAGCGTTTGTCACGTTCGACTCTCCAACAATTTTCTTGGCTGATGGTGAGCGTGTCGACTCCACCTCGACGTTGCGCTTCCGCACCGAGGAAGAATTCCGAGACTCTTTGTCAAAAGCGGGATTCGCCCAGATCGAAGTCCGGGATCTTCCGTACGCACCCGGCCGTGGCTGGTTGATCATTGCCCGTGCCTGATCGGATGCAATCACCAGTGGCAGTCACCTTGCGGACGCTCGAGGCGGCTTTCCGTCAGGCCTGGGGAGCAGACACCACCTGCTTGCAACCGAGCAGCCTGACGCGTTGGCATCACAACACCCCGGAATACGGACAATGCGGGCCCACAGCACTGGTCTTGCAAGACCTTTTGGGCGGGGATCTACTCATCGCCGATGTTGTTGGCAGAGACGAAGCCGACCAGGTTCATTACTGGAACAGGCTCTCTAGCGGTCTTGAAATCGATCTGACGGGTGAGCAGTTCACCGCCGACCACATGGTTGGGCCTCCACGTGTGGTCGTCAGACCCGCGGACGGGCCACGCGCCTACCGGCAGGAATACGAACTGCTGCGCGCACGAGTCCTCTCCGCCTTGCAGCTCTCTGACTAATGCTTCACATCCAGCTGCGCAGTTTCTCTGTGAGCATTTCGACACGGTCAGTTTGCCCATCGCTGATGGCCCGAGAAATGCTTTCAAGAATGAGGCTTTCGCGCCATATCCGCGCTCTCACAGCGGTTACGGAGTCCGTGATCTTCCCGGCAATATCGTCGCCGTGCCACATGGAGAGGTAAGCGACATTGATTGCAGGATCCCAAAGGCTGGCAAGATCCCAATCGAGCACTCCGTTTAGGCGACCTTTCACCCAGTGAATGTTGTGGCCGGCCAGATCTCCGTGCACCAAGGACGGCTCTACTACGTCCATTGATAAAAGCGGATCAAGCCGACGGTGCAGCTCACCATGAACAGCCCGTGGAACATTTGCGAACAACCTCTGTTGTTTGCCGGAATCCCACGGACCGGCATAGGAGAATGGTTCACCGACCAAGTCACCCAGCGGCGCCGCTTCCATCGCATCGAGCGACTGGACGAGGGCACGTAGTTGTTCAGGATCCCCAGACCCGGACGGGTGAGCAACACCACGGACATATTGCTGCGCGACCGCCGCCCGATCCCCGTGCCACTGAACTTCCGTAAGCGGCACAGGTATCTCGAAAGGGACCTGGCTATCAACGCGACGCAATAACTCCATCCGGCGAGTCATCATAAGACCCTGGTCTAGTGATCGTGCGATCCGAACAACGGCAACGTCTTGGAGAACAAGCACGTCATGGAACTGTCCGAAATCGACGTGGCGGGCCTCACGCCAATCGGCTGAAGGAAAGACTTCCAGAGCGATCTCTTCCAATATTCCGTTCATAGCACCAACCCTATAGACCCTCCACTCCCACCTCATTGCAAGGAACTGAGGAATTTCGCCACTATCGCCCAGAATAGCTGTCAAGACTCCAACCCTGAACGATGCAGTGAGCGATCCCTCAGCGGGCTCTTAGGAACCCGGTCAGAGCGCCTATCCAGTCCTCGAAAGCGTCGAGATGCGCGTCGTGTGAAGCACCCGTGAGATCGGCTCGTGTCTCCCTTACGCCACGACTGACGAAGCGGATCTTCTGCTCCTCGGTGAACATGCCTTCGTCTGCGTAGATGACGAGTGTAGGCGCAGCAACACTCTCCCACTCCGTCCACCGCGGCACAGCGAGCTCCGCCATTGTCGCCACCATCACCTCAGGATCGAACCGCGGGTACAACCCATCGGGACGTTCTTCCAGGTCAGCTGACCACGCCTGAGCGAGCTCTCCATCCCCAAGGGCGGCCTGTGCCGCTTCCCGGTCGGCGTAAGGCACCTCCCATGATCGGAAATACTCTCCGATCGCCTCGGCACCTTCGGGCACCCCTCCACCTTCATTTGCTTCCAGTAGCACGAGCCTGCGCACCAGATCGGGATGGGCAGCGGCTACGAGCATGGCGGTATGCGCGCCCATCGACTGCCCCACCAAATCGACAGGGGCCAACGACTCAGCTTCGATCACACGCACTGCATCAGCGATGAACGCACCCCGTGACGTATCGGCCGGCTCTCGTGTGCTGAAACCATGGCCGCGCTGGTCTATCAGCACAACCATCCGTCCGCTCAGAGCACGCGCTGTCGATTCAAACTCGCGACCGCTACCCGCCAATCCATGCAAAATGACAATCGCGGGCAGCGCCCCGTCAAAGACCAGGTATGAGATCACCGCGCCGTCGTCACCGCCTACCGCCCGTCTCACTGGATCCATCCGCCAACCTTACAGATGCACAGTACGTCGCTCGGGACTGCGCATGGATTAGCAATTGCACGTGCGCGCCAGATCTTCTGGTCGATGAGAGTGATCGTGATACTTCCGATACGTGTGGAACGCGCGTTATCAAAGGAATGAGCAGCGACCAGAACAGATACTAGAAAGATGGGGACGAACTCGAGAACACAAAAAGCTTGGTTGAACGCTCATCGCGATTCCATCCCTTCGCTCATTGCGCTGCTTGGCGTGGCGGTGTTTTGGGCTATCGGCGCTATCGGTGGTATCAGCTACCTACACAATGCTTCATCGCCCATCTCGATGCTCAGCGGCCTCTACATAATGCTGGCCGCCGTCGCGTTATCCATCATCATCACCACACTGGCCCTGAACTACCTCATTCAACACTTCTCCCGCCAACGCACTCAGCTGCACGCGCCTTCTCCGTAAAAGGGTCCCCGCCAGGGCGAACGGCCAATTATTGGAGGCCTCCTCCGGAACACTCCAAACGAACAGCCGGGCCGATAGCTTTCCATCTGCTTCGGTTACCCCTTCATCGGATGACCCATACGAGCAAGCACCCAACTTCAACCCAAGTGCCACCTGCGAACCATTTGGTTGAT
The DNA here is from genome assembly GCF_015752345.1 of Arthrobacter sp. CAN_A212. NCBI lineage: Bacteria > Bacillati > Actinomycetota > Actinomycetes > Micrococcales > Micrococcaceae > Arthrobacter > Arthrobacter sp. CAN_A212. The sequence goes on along the minus strand of NZ_JADOUT010000050.1, from coordinate 1,448 downwards.
GGAGGCTCAAACACAAAGACTTCCACTGTCCCGTACCCCGATTCGTTTACCGGGCGCCATCCTAATCGGACGCCAGAATTAGTCGTTCAACTTCATCGGCCAGTTCTGGGATCGGTCGACGGCCATCGAGTTCGAGGGTCGCTCCGTTTCGAAGCAGCGGTTCGACATCGAGGACGTATTGCCGGATCGCGCTTCGGTCAGCCTCAGAGCTGCCGTAAGTGTTGTTTTCACGAGCAGAGACTCGCTCAATGAGGACTTCTATCGGCACGCTCAGGAGAACAACAACGGAGAAGCGGTCATAGAAACGGCCCTGATTCTCGACAGTCCCCGAAACAACTAAGGGAGAATCAGATGCGAGAAGAGCCGACATGCGCGGTTCATCCCATGTTCCGTCTGGAAGCACCCAGGCGTCGTAGTCGGTGTCGATCGTTCGGTAGCCCCGCCGGCACAACTCATCCAGCAAAGTTGTCTTTCCCGCCCCCGACATGCCGGTGATCAAAATTCGAGACATGGAGCCAGCGTAACCGGCACGACGGGTGCCTTTAACTCGATCGCTTAAGCGTAAAAGGAAGACCTATGGAGAATCGGGGCCCGCTTTACGATCTATTTGATCGTCGGCCGCAGACGGTGGCAGCCCTAATTGAGTGTAGATGTCTCTTCGATGGAGCTTCGCAATCCGGGCCCGGAACCGAGCGAGGATGCCGGGACCGCCATTTCTCAGACTTCCGTCATCGCTCAAATTACTCCCTCTTTATTGTCAGATCGCAGTCAGTACACGTTGGACCCAGCTCATATCGGACACCCCATCGACCGCCGTAAGCCGGTCGATCACCGTGCGCTGCTGGTCCGGCCAGGGCCCTGAGGCCGCGCGATTGAGGACGGACCGGTTACCTCACCCCAGGTGAATGCCCGCAAAGCTCCTCATCGGCAACACAATCACCTGTCTCCTATCCCTACAGTTGCAAGACAGGGGCCTTGTTGCGGATGTCGCATCTTATCGGGCAGCCGGATCAGGCGAGAATGATCCGCAGTCCGTCATCCTCCGATGGCTCCTCGAAGATTTCCGAGAACTGAAGTATCTGCGCCGCGTCTAGTCGGTGCGCCCAAGGGGTGTCCTGTGCCGCCCTGGGTTCCGCCTGGCGTATAGCCACTTCCAGAGGTGTCCGCACATAGCGCAGGCTTACGGCGTATCCAGCCTCGAGGGCACGGTCTTTCCAGAGCGCACGGCGCTGCCGATTCCACTGGTTCCAGTCCAAGATGACGTCGGAACCCACCCGCAGGACCTGCAGCGCGACATCCCACATCAGGTCCTTACAGACTTCTGCCTGCAGACCGTATGCATCAGTGTCATATCCCTGTCTGTCAGCATTGGGTGAGACACCGCCACTTTTCCCACTGACTCCTTAAGGGCGAGATTTGGAAACCGATTCCCTGTGAGCACCGCACTT
>NZ_JADOUT010000049.1:0-5665 GCF_015752345.1 Arthrobacter sp. CAN_A212 | reverse complement strand
GTCCAGGCTTTCGTGGCCGGGTCTTGGAAGAACCGCACGGACCGGAACCGGTGCTCATCAATACCGAGCCTGACCGGTGCCATGGTGTCCACGTCAGGGAGTTTCAGCACCGCAGCATCCAACGCCCGCTGGACCAGCCACCAGGACACACCGAACGCAGAGGCGGTCTCCGACGCGGCACGCCCGGACCCGATCACCGCATCGGTCAGGGCCTCCCGCAGCCTCGCCGTGGACCGCGAGAACGCGGGTACTTGCGGGGTCGCCTCAGCGAAGGTCGTCCGGGCGCATTCGGTCTCGTCGCAGAAGAACCGGCGTTTGGACCAGATGACCTCCACCGGGCCGGCGATCCGGATGTCACGAATCCGCTGGAACCGGCGCGAGTGCCGGCGGGCACTGATCACCCCGCAGGCCCTGCAGCCAGCTTCCAGGACTGACTCGACCCGGATTCTGCGCCGCCCGCAGGCAAGGACCTCCGCGCTGGTGACCCGGTAACCGGGAAGGTTGAAAACAGTAGTGGCAGCGTCGGTACGCATGGCAGTAGGCTCGATCAAGGCTCGTGGTTCCTGTCAGTGATGAATGCGTCAAGAACATCCATCTCAGCAGGGCCACGAGCCCCTATACGTCTACGACACGAACCCGGCTTTCACCACGAACCACGGAGAGCCGTCTTGTCGCGGATCGGGGTGAGATCAATGATGACTGTCACGTACTTGTCGCCGCGGCGGGTATGCCGCCACACATGCTCATCGACGCCGATAGCACTCACGCCATCGAACCGGTGAGGGTCATCGATCAGGCGGCGCTTCCCCTCGGTCATGATCGCGGTGTTCGCCGTATGCCAGGACACCCCAAGGCCTGCGGCGACCCGGGACACGGTGAGGTGATCGACCACGACGCCTTCCAATGCCCACCGGAGTCCGCGGCGGGAGATCTTCGCCCTCCGCTCAGCTGCGAGGTCCGTGTCCTGCCGCCACGTGCGACCGCAGTTCCCGCACCGGTAGCGGCGCACCCGAACCAGCAGCGTGGTGGGCCGGTGACCGAACGGCTCATGCGCAAGCCGGCGCGTCACGGTGTCCCTGGGCGCTCCTTCCGCACCGCAGGATCGGCACCACGGATCCGCCTCGACGACACGGCACTCGATCACTGCCTGACCGGGCCCAAGGTGCTGCCCGACGGCTTCCAGGCCCAGCTCATCGAGCCGGCAGAACGTGGTGAGGTCAGGGCGAACGAAGGTAGCGTTGAACACGTCGAGGTCTTTCGGCTGGGCAGTGTGAGAACTTCCATCATCGGAAGGCCTCGACCTCTATCTCGTCACCGACGCGCCCGCCCCGGCTACACCCCGCCTGCACTCTCGTTTGCGATGAGCCACTAAAATCCCGAGTGCCCTACTGCTAGTAGGCTGGGCCCCCAATGGAAGCAACTTTCCGAGTGCCACGCCGGACCGCTGATCATCGAGGACCTGGCGCAACGGGACCTCAATTCCGACTCCGCAGATACCAAGTCGGTTACTGAAATTAGGGAACACTCCACTCGTGAGGGCACCCTTTACCTGTGCGCTTGTCTACGATTCGGGCTTCAACCGGATCATGGGGACTACTCCCTCGAGGCTTTTTGCCACATAAGCCCCATTAGCTCCTGCTGTTTTTGAGAAAGCTGGTAATACTTTCCGTAATATAGCCCGCCCGGCGTAAGAGTGATCTCCCCGACAAGCGGCCCTCGCCGTGTCGCATACATATCGATACTTGCAAAAGGGGTTGGGATCGCAGCAGAGACCCTTTGCGCCAAGTCCAGAATTGACTCCCAATTCCTAGGCCGTACAGATGGCTTGATTGTTACGAACGATCGATCGCAAGTGACGCGGTCATCCTCAATTGGGGCGAATTCCCCGTCAAACCAAGAAGAACCAGCGGGCGAAACGTTGCGATCGATCTCTACTATCAAGGCGACCTCTCCCTTGAACGCGTATGCCTTGAAATCCCGGGGCACCGCAAAATCATCCTGGTCAAGGATTTTTTCTTCGATCATTATCCGTTTGGACAAGCTTTTAGTCTGATCGAAATATTTTGCCTGCTCAGTCATGATTTCTTCGATGGTCAAACTGCGGCGCCGCAGGTGATCATAAAAAATACCATTCCTTTGCTCGAGAACCATTACACCCCGCGTGGAGTGCTGCAATGACGGCTTTATCACAAATTCGCGTGGAAGATTCTCTATAGTAATATCCGAAGGAGTGTCGAACTTTCGTAACACTTCAACAGCAGCAAACCCGTTGTCACGGCAAAACTCGTAACACTTAAGTTTGTCCTGAAGAAACCATGGAATATTGGGCTCTTTATGCGAAATCCTGGTCTCCATGAAGTCCCGCCACAAAGACACAATCTACCATCTTTCCTTAGTGAAATATTTGCAATGTTAGTTCCGGTTTCCGAGACAAGAATTCGATAGGCTAAACAGTTGGGCCCCTACCGTTAAGCGCACATGCCGCACCTGAACATAGACTGAGTTCGCTACGAATTGCTGGAGGCGAGGATGGCCTCTGACATTCCGACTAACGATCCGACCGGAACAAGTTGACGCTTCTCAATCTGGTGCTCGGCTAGAGGACCCACGTCATACCCCACTACGGGCACCCCGCAAGCGCCAGCTTCTGCGACACCGTACCCAAATGATTCCGATAAAGCCGTGCTGCAAAACACACCCCCGCGGCTCGCTACCATCCTGTGGATGGAACCCATCTCTTCTTGAGCAACATTCAAGTAGATGTCAGTTCGATCCTCGACACCATAATACCCGGCTGCCGCAAGCATCGCAGCGGTCCGCGCTGGGTCTGTCTCCAGGCTGACCACCATGAGTCCGTAGTAGTGATCAGGGAGAAGTTTAAGAACTCTCAGGAAGTCAATGTAGTTTTTTTGCGTATTTTCAAAGCGTCCGATCCAGAGCAGCGGAGTCATCCCCGGCCTCGTCTGGTTTTCCGATATTGGGCCGTCCAGCCCGAAGGACTGCTTATCGATCATGTTGGGAACCGACCGCACCGAAACATGCTTCCTCCGCGGCAATTTCGATCGGACGAAATCTGCCGCCCAATCACTCGGTGCCCTTATCTCATCAACGGCGTTGAGGTCCAAGATCTTCAACTCCGCTTCGACGATCGAAGCTACAGGCGAGTGGAACTCGTAGAAGACGGAGGTAACCCCGTCCCAGTTTAGCTTTCCCGGCAAATCGGGGACGCTCGTGATCGATATCTCCTGATAAGTGAAATGAGCCAAGAGATAATTTACGTAGTTTGCTAAGCGGTCCTTCCGAACGATTCGCACTGAACAGTTAGGGAGAGCCTCGTATGTTTGAAGGCCACCGCGATCAAAGGAAAAGATAAAATCATAGTGCACATCAGGGTTTTCAAGTGCTCTAGCACGGAAAACACTTGTCATACCGCCGAGGGAGCAATTCGTGTATATGGTCAGGACCCTTTTGCTCATCTTATGCTCCTTCGAGAAGCGTGAGCATATCGGCTGCACGCTTCGACCATGTGTTGTTCACGATATAGCTGTCAAAAGCATTCAATTCGGAATCCGTGATGGGTCTTGTCACCGCGTCGAGAACACCTTCGACAGCGGAGTCCACTGTCGTGTAGACCCAGGTACCCGGGATCGACTCGACCGACCCCATCGGGGCACTGACTGTGCGCAAGCCGAGTGCGACGTATTCGTAGATCTTGTTTGGGTCGACACCGTATGTCAGCGGGGATATCTTGAACGGAATGAGACCAGCCCGCCAAGTCTCAGCATAGGCAATGCAATCGGCGTGAGGCATCGATCCCAAATAAGTCACATTTATTGGTAACGAAAGCCCGTCCGGGAACTCATGACCGATGATTTCAAACTCAACCTGTGGTAGTCGGTTAGCCACCTGAAGAACAAGCTCCCAGTCGAACCACGATGGGGTTAGGTGGCCAATATATCCGACCTTCCGGGAGTCTTTCCTTAAGGAGATGGACTCTTGCGTACGTAGATAGGCCGCGGTTTTCACAAGCGCGTCCGGTGCGCCATTCGGGACAAGTTGGACGTCGCTACGACCCGATATCGTTTCTATTTTTTCCTGCAGGCGTGGGCTCACTGCAACAACAGCGTCAGCACGTTTCGCGACCCGCGCTTCAATAAGTGGGTTGTACCACTTGGAGTACCCGACGCGGTTGAACTCCTCCATGTCATCGCGCACCTCATAGATCACAGCCCATCCATTGTCACGCATTCGATCTATCGATGACACTACCTGCAAATCCGTGAATGAAGAGCAAATGAATTTGTTGTGCCGTCCCTTGCGATTGACTGCGGCATCCATGAAAGTCTTGAACTGGGTACGCTCGACCTGTAATAGGCGCTCGTGCGGCCTAGGGTTCTCGTCATGATCGAGAGAACCAAATGGAAAGAATATAACCCAGTTTCCAGCAGCCGCGTACTCGAGGGCGAGTCTATTCGAGCGAAGCAAAAGGGTGCTATTCCCAATCGACCGCGCAGTTGTGTAGACCACTATAAGATTTTCGTCTGCTGGAATCTGCTCGACAAAAGCCGCCAGCGAGATTTCAGTTGAGTCTAGATCGGCCGTGGAAAATAGAACGACCGAAGGCTCTTCAGTCAGTACGATCTGGTCTGAGGTCCAATCTTGCCCTCTTAGTCGAACAGAGGAGCAGTCGAACGGAAGCCTGAGAGTTGTGGTGAGCTCTGCGACATCAGGTCCTGCGTTGCACTCAAGATATACGAAGGGACCGTACTGCGGATTCACCGCGAGTTCGCCAGTCGGCGGTAGTAGCTCCCCGTCAGATCCCAGGAACTCCACCAGGACCAGTGCCTTCGCAACCCCAGTACCTTGTTGCCGGCGAAAGCGAAAGGAAACCGATATTTCCCTAGATGCTGTATCCGCAAGGTATGTTCCGACATAATCTCCAGCAAGAACAGGAATTATTTCGCCGTTGAAGTAGCCGAATTCTGTATTTTGACTATCTCCCTGCCTCTGAATAAATGGCCGGCTCAATAGTGTTGTCGAAATACCCTTTTTCCATGCGTGTCCGGCTAACTCACATCGCCTTGCCCCATCCGGCACCTCGATGGTCTTAGTCGTGCGAGATGGCGTTTCATCTTTCGTGTTTTCCAGATAGAAGAACGGACCGAGCTGTTCACTGTTGGAGTAGTTCCCAACGGGTTCCAGTACACGGTCTCCCTCGTCATAAAAGCGGTAGGCAACTAATGAAGCCCTCGGGATACCGAGTCGACCTGCGACCGATTCGATCGAAATGGCAATCGTCGTGCAGCCATCAGCCAGGGTGACTGTCTCGCGAAAGTTCTCGATTTGTTGCCCATCAGGGTTTTCAGCACCCCTGTCTACATTCTGACCATCGGTAGCTTGCTTCACGCTGGTTTCCTCTTCCTGAGACCTCATAATCCCCCGCTTCAGGCGATGTCCCCTAAGTTTGTCATCGGCAGGCAGATTCCTGAAATTGAAGTAGGGACTCGGCGTGGTTATTTGTGGGACTACATACATGCCCTCGAGGCGGATCCTGTCAGCTGCAGGTTTACCGGCTCTTCAGAATTGAGAGTGTAGTTTCGGTCTGAATCCGCCGGATTCGAGTAGTGATCTGGCGACATAGTTGGTGATGTTTGTGAAGCCGAGG
>NZ_JADOUT010000048.1:0-5760 GCF_015752345.1 Arthrobacter sp. CAN_A212 | reverse complement strand
TGCGGTGCTCACAGGGAATCGGTTTCCAAATCTCGCCCTTAAGGAGTCAGTGGGAAAAGTGGCGGTGTCTCACCCAATGCTGACAGACAGGGGGGTCAAATTGCATGGCTCTCCTCAGATGAGTGTTGAATCCCCAACGGAATTCCATCCAAACGCTAGGACGCCACCGCACATTGTTCTGTAAGCCAGGACACCGTTCCCAGACACAGCCAGGAACTGAGCCCAACTGCCAAAGATCGGATCCTCGTCTGGAGACTGACGCGGCGGATCGTGAACACTGTGGGGACAGGATCTGTATTCCAGGACACAGAACTTCGGGCAGGTGGCGCATATCGTTCCCTGAAGCCACGGCGAACCCGCTATGGATATGAAAAGCTTCGGAAGAAGAATCGAGTCGGTGTGATGGGCATGAAAGACAATGGAGATGAGCAGCAATGGCCGGACACGGCGAGAAAGTCGAATTCCTTGGTTCCCAGGGAGCTTTACTGGCGGCACGGCTCGATCTGCCGGAGTCCCAGCCCCTGGCCTACGCCTTGTTCGCGCATTGTTTTACCTGCAGCAAGGACGTGCTCGCAGCTGCGAGAATTTCCCGGGCGCTCACCGATTACGGTATTGCCGTTCTCCGATTCGATTTCACTGGGCTCGGCCAATCAGGTGGCGACTTCGCCAATACGAACTTCAGCTCCAACATTGAAGATCTGATTCACGCTGCCGACTATCTTCGCAAAGGTTTCACGGCCCCGTCGATTCTGATTGGACACTCGCTCGGTGGGGCCGCGGTGCTCGCCGTGGCCGCTCAAATACCTGAGGTGCGGGCGGTGGTCACCATCGGCGCCCCAGCTGACCCCGACCACCTTGTGCATCTGTTGGGGGAGAGCAGGGCAGAGATTGAAACCTCAGGGGAGGCAGACGTTATCCTCGGCGACAGACCGTTCCGCATCCGCCGGCAATTCCTCGACGATATTGCCGCGCAGCCGCAAGCCGACCGCATTCGTCAGCTATGCTCGGCGCTGTTAGTCATGCATTCGCCCAGTGACACTGCCGTGGACGCGGATAACGCGCGGCGCATCTACGAGACGGCTCGTCACCCGAAGTCGTTCGTTGCCCTCGATGGGGCCGACCATCTACTCACCGACCCTGCCGATGCTGCGTTCGCTGCTTCAATGCTTGCAACGTGGGCACACCGCTTCGCCTTCGCTGTGCCCACGGATTCGGGTCTTCCGCGCGCAGTTGATGACCCAGCTGAAGGACTCGTCGTCGTGGCTGAGACAGGAGTCGGAGCATTCGCCCAGGAAGTGATGGTCGGCGGGCACCGGTTGAGCGCGGATGAACCCGCCCCGATCGGTACCGATACCGGCCCATCGCCCTACGAATTCCTACTAGCCAGCCTGGGCGCCTGCACTTCGATGACCGTCAGGATGTATGCTGACCGCAAGAAATGGCCGTTGGAAAAGGTGACGGTTTCACTGCGACACAGCAGAATCCACGCACAGGACTGCGCCGACTGCGAGACCGAAACGGGAAAGTTGGATCGAATCGAACGGGTCATCCGCTTCGACGGCGACCTCGACGAGGATCAGCGTCAACGATTGCGCGAAATCGCCGACAAGTGCCCAGTCCACCGCACCCTACGCTCGGAAATCCTCATCGGAACGATAATTTCCGACACAGACCCTGGACGGACCAGCTTCCGGGACAACCCGGAGACGAAGGTGCTGAAATGAATAGTCGCAATATTGAACAGTCTGAATATGACGGCACTTCTGTGGGAGAAACTATGAGTACGACTAGATCCATGATGGCCGCACACCCCGACGGTGAGCCGTCATTGGGCCAAGCGATGACCGCATGCATTGAAGCTGCCTTCTCCTGCGCACAGGCAAGCGACGCCTGCGCGGACGCCTGCATGGCAGAAGAGACGGTAGCTGAATTGCGGAAGTGTATTCGTCTCAACTTGGACTGTGCTGAACTTTGCGTCACCACCGGCCGGTTCCTTTCCCGGCTGACCGACGTCGACGGCAATCTGCTGAAGACAATCCTTATGGCATGTAGAGACTTCTGCACCACAAGCGCTATCGAAAATGAAAAACACGCCGAGACCTACCCATCCTGCCGGATCGCTGCCGAGGAATGCCGCCGCTGCGAACAAGCCTGCCAAGATCTACTTCCACGGCCATTCTGAAGTCAGCAAACCCTTTCCACGTCTTCACCGATGTTGCATCGCCGAACAGGCGGTCTGGTTAAGCTGGCAGGGTGGGCTTATTCCGGCGCCGTCATGGAAGAGCGATGCCCCGCAATGGTGATTGGAGAAGTGCGTGGAAACACGATCGACAATGATTAACGGCAGGCGCGCCCGATGGGCGGAGCACGGTACGGGCAGTCCCGTCGTTCTTGTGCACGGCATCCCCACCTCGCCCCGGCTCTGGCGCCACGTCATGCCGCTGGTCGAAGGCAAAACACTGGCATGGGAAATGCCCGGCTACGGATCGAGCATCCCCGATGGGAAAGACCTCGACATCGGTCTGTCAGCTCAGGCTGAATACCTGGTGGAGTGGATTGAATCCCTTGACCTGGACGAACCACCGGTCCTGGTTGGCCACGATCTCGGCGGAGGAGTTGCACAGATTGCCGCCGTGCGGGCAGCGGAACGCTTCGCCGGGCTGGTCCTCACCAATTCTGTGTCCTACGATTCGTGGCCCATTCCCAGTGTGAAGGCGATGCAGCGGGTGGCACCGGTGTTGGCGGTTTTACCACAGCTGCTGATGTACCCGACGTTCGTCCAGTTGATCCACCGCGGGCATGATGACCGGAATATCGCCCTGGAATCCCTCGCGGAGCACTGGGGACCGTATGTAGCCCAAGGTGCGGCGCGAAGCATGATGCGCCAAGTCTCCGCCCTCAACGTTCAGGACACCCTAGACATCGCCGACCGGTTGGCGGCCCTGAACCTACCGGCACGGGTGGTGTGGGGTGAAGCCGATGCGTTCCAGAAGATCAAGTACGGGGAACGGCTCGCCGCTGATCTCGGAGCGGACCTTATCCGAATACCGGGAGGGAAGCATTTCACTCCTGAGGACCACCCGCAGGCCATCGCCGCCGCCATCAACTCGCTTCTTACCGAAAGCCGAAAGGACTAACCGAATGACCGCTACACCATCCGTCATCGTTTTCGACGTCAATGAAACCCTCTCCGACATGGGCCCTCTTGCGGAGGCATTCAACCGCGCAGGGGCACCTGCTTCCCTTGCACGACTGTGGTTTACGGAAGTCCTCCGCGACGGATTCGCCCTCACCGCCGCCGGGAACAACCCTGCGTTCGCTGACCTTGCCACCGACAATCTTTCCCGCCACCTAGCCCAAACTTCAGGACAAGGGGACTACCAAAAGCAGATCGAAGCGATCATGGGAGTCTTCAAGAATCTCCCCTTGCATCCGGATGCAGCCCCCGGCATTAAGGCGCTCAGCCGCATCACCCAGCTGATAACCCTCAGCAACGGTGCCACCTCGGTGGCGGAGGACCTCCTGGAACGGGGAGGCGTTCAGGATAAGTTCTCCCGGTTCCTCAGTGTCCAGGACGCACCCCGGTGGAAGCCAGCGAGCGAGGCATACGACTATGCGGCCCGTGAGCTCAACCAATCAGCGAACCAACTATTGCTCGTTGCCGTGCACCCATGGGACATTCACGGCGCGAATGTCGCCGGATTGCAAACCGCGTGGATTAATCGCGAGGGTGCTTCTTACCCCTCCTACTTCACGCCACCGGACATCGAAGCCGAGGATCTTTTAGTTCTCGCAGACAAGATCGCCGCGCGTTGAAATCGGGTTTCATGCCAGCCCGGATCACAAGTTGAAGCCGCATACTCAATGTCCGGAGAGTAAATAAAATCGTAAACTAAGTCGCTGACCGTTCTGCACCTTTAAGCGGTCGAGATGGGCGGAACAGATGGATTTGCAGAACGTCGTAGAAATCATTGGTACCGGCATCGAGGTTGCGGGAGTCCTTGTTATTGTTGCGGGCATGCTCGTGGCGACGTTGCTCGCGGCAGCGGCGCTAATGAAACGAAAAGAGCGCGACATCTATGACACCTACCGACGGCGTTTGGGACGGTCGATCTTGCTCGGCCTTGAGTTCCTCGTCGCCGGAGACATCATTCGCACGGTCGCAGTAACCCCAACCTTTTACTCCGTAGGTGTCCTCGCACTCATTGTTCTCATCCGAACTTTCCTTAGCTTCTCGCTTGAACTAGAGATCACAGGAAAATGGCCTTGGCAAAAGTCCAGCTTCAATAAACACGCTATGAAACAAAGCCCACCGCCAACGACGTTCCACTGAACCAGGTCGTTCCGCCCAACCCGACAGGCCACACCCATGCCTAAACCAGACGGTACCGTGCAATCCCGCACATGACGACGCTGCGATTTAGCACCGATTCCCAGCTTCGGCGCCAGCGCCTTACAGGCGGTATAAACGGAGGGATATTCGGAAAACCGATCCGCTACCATGCGAACTGCACGAACGCGGACTTCGGGAGGAAACTGCCTGGGCCTAGTTACCATCTTTCTCACAGAAGATAGCAGCATCAAACCCGGGACGGTCAGACAATCGGTGTGCCGTCAACCCTGATCCTCAAGCCGCCCCAGAACTGATTGAAAGTCAGATGGCCGTTGCCGTGGGTGAGAGTCACGAGTGTCCAACCCTTTTGGGCTGGGGCATGGATTCGATTAGACGTGGGTTACCAACCGGTGTAAAGGTGGGCGTATGGATGCCGACATCAACTTTTATTTCGACCCGGTCTGCCCTTTCGCCTGGATGACGAGCAAGTGGGTGCGGCAGGTGCAGGCGCAGCGCGACTACACCGTGGACTGGCGGTTCTTCTCGTTGCGTTTGATCAACTCCGAGGTTGACTATGACGCGCATTTTCCGCCTGAGTACGAGGCCGGACACACGGCGGGGCTCCGGCTTCTGCGGGTGGCGGCCCGGGCACGTGCGGAGCATGGCCGCGAGTCGATGGCCGAGTTGTATGCTGCGTTCGGAGCGCACATCTTCGATTCTGCCTTAGACCCGGTCGACCAGCGCACCGAGGGTGAAGTGCGTGAGCGGCGTGGGACACGTGAGTTCGTGGAGCCGATCCTCGCCGAAGCTGGCTTGCCCCTGGCACTGGCGGAGGCTCTCGACGACGAGTCCTGGGACAGCGAGATCCGCCAGGAGACAGATGAGGCGCTAGCGCTGACGGGTAAGGATGTGGGCACGCCCATCATTCACTTTGAGCCGCCGGCTGGGGTGGCCTTCTTCGGGCCGGTGATCAGCCGGCTACCAGAGGAAGATTCGGCCGCCGAGCTGTGGGACCATGTGGTCGGGCTGGCACGCTTCCCTGGTTTCGCGGAGCTCAAGCGGAGCCTGCGCGAGCAGCCACAGCTTGCTGCCTTTGGTGTCAACGCCGATACGGTCGGTCAGCAGGAGGACTGGCACGGTGGCAGCCGACGCCAGAAGAAGTGATCGGTCTGTGAGGATGGACCGACGAGTCGGACAAGCATGCGCCATCACCAGGAGTCCGTCGCGGTTCGGGCGTCAGCCGAGACGTTCTACGCTTGGTGTCAAGCGGTGGTAGCAACGTTGTCGTTGAGTAGTTTGGTGAATACTTCTCGTGGTGTGAGGTAGCCCAGGGTGGCGCGGGGTCGGTCGTTGAGTTCGTCGGCGATGGCGTCGAGGTAGGGCTGGTGGCTGGTGATCTCGATGCCTTTGGGCAGATACTCGCGGAT
>NZ_JADOUT010000047.1:0-6203 GCF_015752345.1 Arthrobacter sp. CAN_A212 | reverse complement strand
ATCGGTACTCACTGACCATCGCACGATGGCTCACTACGTTGCCGGAGCAACGCGCTCACCGCGGGAAACTACACCACTCAGCGGGACGCAACCCTTGGCGGCTATCCAGCGGCTTCGATCAGCTCCCGCCAACCGTCAATGAGCCAGCCCCGGCCCATCATGTCGTCGTACTCTTCACAGCACTCCCCCGAGCAACCGGTATTGGTGCAGCAGCTTCGCGGCTTCGTCCGGGCCCGGTTTGGGCCTGTGAAAAGGGCCGGCTGTTGGGGGTTGGCCGGCCCTCTTTCGGTTAGGCTGCTCGGGCCTCTGCGATGACGTTGATAAATTCGTAGGCGGTGCCCTGGTCGTAGCGGTAATTCGGGCAAGCTGTGTAGACGAGTTCCGGGGAGGGGTAGCTCTTGCCGGTTTCCACTGGTGAGACGTTCAACGCGGCGGCGAGTTCAGCGACTAAAGCCTCTTTGGTGTCCTCGCTGATCCGGCGGCGGGCGAATACGTGGTCGGCTAGGTAGTGCACTTGTTCCCCGTCGAGTTCCCCGGTCACGGTGGCGGCGTGGTCGGTCTGATCTACGGGTGCTTTGCCCTGGTAGTGGTTGGTGATCGCTTCAACGCTGCGCAGCGCCGGGCCGTCAGTCCAGGCGACGTCGATGCTCGCCCCACCTGAATAGGTGTTGGTGCGGACAGAAAACTTGATACCGGGAAAGTCTGCTTTCAAGTCCTTGCGGATCAATGCGGCGGTGTCCTTGGCTGAGATATAACGCATGAGGTGTGCTCCTATTTCGCAGAGTGGGCGGGGAACCTGTGGTGGTCGAGTGGGTTGGTCCCTCCCCCATCGTTTTTTGCCTGCTGGCGAAGCCTTGCGTAGCTGTGGCTGTCGGAACCTGGTCAACCCGTAGGGCAGCAGAGCGAGCCAAGCTGGGATGAAATAAGCGACCTTGGGAGCGCCGTACACGTTGGTTCAGTCTGCTGCGGCGGAGCCGTTGAGCTGGTGGAGCAGGCACGTATGATCCGAAGGACAGCAGCAAAAAAGAAAGAGATCCTGTCGGTGGCGACTTCTAGGAGCCGCTGGCAGTGCAGCCCGAAGCGCAGCGAAGGTCCGCTTGTTCCTGGTGCGAGTTAGCGAGTACCAACGCCTTTTGTTCGCCTGGCCCGGCTCCGTCCGGGCCGGGCAGCACCCCGCTCCCCTGCTGGTGGCATGCAGGGCGGGCGGGGGCACTGTTGCCGGTTGCTAGCTCACTGGTTCCGTGGCCGCTGCTGCGGCGGCTGCTTCTTCTTGGGTGCGGTGGTCCCTAACCTGGGCGTAGTCGGCCTTTTGGGTCCAGCTGTACTCGGTGATCAGCGACACGGTTTTCTGGTTGACGCGGGCTACTTGATGCCAGCTCCCACCAATGCGGACATAATCGCCTGTGCTGATCTGGGGTGGCTTGTGAAAAAGTGAAATATCCGACGTTAGCGCAAATATCTCCCCAGAAAGCAGCTGGGGACCGTGGCGACCGGGCCGGTTCGGAGCCATTAGGCGTTGCCCTTCGTGGGTTTGATGTATTGCAAAGGGAGGCACCCGTTGCGGTGGTGCGTACGCGCCAACCTTTACATGACGGCCCCTTGTATTCCTTGGGCCGGAAGGGATCTCAAACAATGTCTTGTGAACGATCGTATGTGATTACCTTGAGCGAGGGCTGCTGTGGGTTGCGGCGCCGCTTTTTGGAATAGTTCAAGATGCAGAGAGCCGCGGCGAAGGTCATGAAGGCTGCGCCGGCGAGAGGGGTTCCGTGGCTGGTTGAACCGGTGCCGGTGCCGGTGTCGAGTGAGACGAGGGCTGCCAGCCCGATGGTGTTCCCGGTTTGTTGGGCTGTTGTCAGCACTCCGGAAGCTATGCCGGTCATTTCTGAAGGAAATGACGCGGTGACGAGGTCGGCAATGGTGCTGATGGCGACCCCCATACCGGCCCCGAACAGCACGCTGACCATAATGATGATGACCGTGCTTCCGGCATGCGCGGCCCCTGACATGGTTCCGAGAGCCGCGGTCATGAGTATCACGGCCAGGGTGGCTGCGCGCAGAACACCGAGTTTCTTGCTGAGGGGGTGCGTGGCCGCGGCGGCGATGAACGCTGCTGCTGACAGCGGCAGGAAAGCAAGCCCTGTTTCCAGCGGTGCCAGACCCTGGTGTAGCTGGAAGTACAGGGTCAGGAAGTAGAACGTACCGGTCATCGCGCCACCAATGAGGAACATCGCTCCGGGCAGCACCCACAGGCTCTTCCCGGAGAGTCTTCTGAGGGGAAGCAGCGGATAGGAAACCCACTTCAGCTCGATCAGAATAAATAGGCCCGCTGCGATCACGGCTAGAGCGATCCAGACCGCCGGACCTACGTCCAGCAGTGGTGACTCCAGGGAGGCGAAAGCCAGGGCCAGGGCAGTTACCGCGGTGGTCCCGGCTATCGCGCCCGCGAAATCCAGCCTGCCTCGGGAGCGGGACGGTTGGATCCCTGCAACGAAGAAGAGCAGCAGGACTACCAGCCCGGCGCCGAGGGGCACGTTTACCAACAAAGTCCATCGCCAGCTGGTTCCTTCGACCAGTATCCCTCCAGCCAGCACGCCGATGGCCCCGCCGCTGCCGGAAGCGGCCCCCCACAGCCCGAATGCCCGTGCCCGCGCAGATCCTGTCGAAAAACTGGTTGAAAGAAGCATGAGTGTGGCCGGCGATATCAGGGCAGCGCCGACCCCTTGCCCGATCCTTGCACTGATCAGCGCGCCCGCATCGGGGGCCAGTCCCCCGAGGAGACTGGCAACGGTGAAGATCAGGGTGCCGGCCAGCAGGACCGGTTTTGCCCCGTACCGGTCGGAGAGCTTCCCGGACAGCAGCAATAGCCCGGCGATGGGAATGGCGAACGCGTTGACGATCCATGGCAGGTCTGTTGTTGTCATGGCCAGGTCAGTAGAGATTTGCGGCAGGGCGACCGTCAGGATCGAGCTGTCAAGGACCACGATCAGCTGGGCAAGGCAACAGGTGAAGAGCAGGACCCTCCGTGACCTCATTGGGCGCCCATGCGGACGAGGACGTTGCCGCGGTACCGGCCTTTGAGTAGTGCGTCCAGTGCTGCTGGCGCGGCGTCCAATCCGCCGTCGATGATCGTGTGGGGGAAGACCATTTTTCCTTCGGCCAGCCATTGGCCGTAGTGCGTTCCCCAAGCCTGGAGCTGTTCAGGAGTATGGAAGGTGGAGAAGGGGCGTATGGTCAGCTGCTTGACGATAGCGGTCATGATGTCCAGCCGCGGTGAGCCGGCATTCCCGCCGTCGATTTGCCCTGCCAGGGTCCCGCATAAAGCGAATCGGGCGTCCGGCGCGGCCGCCTGCACTGCCGCCTCGAACTGGCTGCCGCCGACCGTGTCGAAAAAGACGTTGATGCCCTCCGGGGCGAACTCGGCCAGCTGTTCCTGGACCAGGCCGTCCCTGTAGTTAATTCCCGCGTCAAACCCGAGTTCTTCAACAAGGTATTTGACCTTTTCTGCGCTGCCAGCGCTACCGATAACAGTTTTAGCGCCACAGGCCTTGGCGATCTGTCCGGCCAAAGACCCCACCCCGCCGGCGGCGCCAGTCACGAACACGACGTCTCCTTCCCCGACCTCAGCTATGTCCACCATGCCGTGATACGCCGTCACTCCCTGATTCAGGACGTACTCCGCACCTGGCAACACATCAACGGGAACGGGATAGAAAGTGTTCGCCGGGCCTGTGAGCTCTTCCCGCCATCCGTTCATGTGCTGAACCACCGTTCCTACCGGCAGATCGGAAGCCGATTCGATGACTGTTCCGACGGCTCCGCCCCACAAGGGATCACCTACCGGGTAGGAGGGCATGGGCAGACCAGGATGAGCGCTCATCAGGTCCGCCATCACGGCGGTCAATTGCATAAAGTCGTTCCGGACCCGGACATACCCGGCCGATAACACCGGCCGTTCGAGTTCACGGATGGTGATACAGGCCGAGGGAAGCATTCCTGGCCCGTCACGGTGCTGGGAAAGGACCGCTTCGCGGACGGCGGCGGGCTGGGACGGAGTCATGAGGACAACCTCTGCACTAGGTGAATGCCGGTCTATTACCGGATAAACCTCAGCGTAGGAGCGCTACCGGACAGGTCTTGTCCGGTAAGCAGGGCAGGATATGAACCATGTGGGACACGTCCGAACGTCTGCTGAAACTCTTGTCGCTGCTCCAGCGCCAACAGGAATGGAGCTCCAACTCGTTGGCTGAAGAGCTGGGGGTCACGGCCCGAACAATCACCCGCGACATCTCCAGGCTCCGGAGCCTCGGCTACCCGGTGACGACCAGAAAAGGACACGGCGGCGGTTACACCCTCCAGACCGGGGCTGTCCTTCCGCCGATCATGTTCGAGGCCAAGGAAGCAGCCGCTGTCCTCCTCGCTTTGGAAGACTACGCGACGACGGCAGGGACCTCGGCCCACGCCCGCACGGCCCTGGAAAAGCTTCAAAGAGTCATGCCGTCACGGGTGCAGGCAGCAACCAAGGCACTGGCGAGCCACACCACTACGATCGATCTCGGCAGCCCGATCGGCGTCGACACACCGGACACCGACGTCACGACGCTCCTGCTGCTAAGCCGGTGCTGCCGGGATGGACGACAACTCAATTGCACCTACCGGCGCTACTCCGGGAAAAGCCGGTCACGCGTCTTGGAACCCCTGCACCTGGTGCGCGCCATGGGCCGCTGGTACCTCCTCGCCTACTGCACCGACGATCAAGACTGGGCCGTGTTCCGGGCAGACCGCATCACCGACGCAAAACTCTCACCCCATAGCGCCCAGGCCCGCCAGCCGCCGGCTACCGACCTCGACGAATACGTGAGCCAGGCAATAGCCAAAGGATGGCAACAGGTCACCGCGACCGTCCGCGTCTACGCGGCAAAAGCAGAGATACAACACTGGATATCCCCCGCCTGGGGAACCGTCACCGAAGAATCCGCGGATACCTGCATCGTGGAAGCCGGAGCAGACACCTACGACTCAATAGCCCGTTGGCTCCTACTGACCAAAGCAGAACAAACCATCATCACCCCGCCCGAACTCGCCCATTCCTTCGAGCACATCGCGCTGCAAAGCCAAAGAGCAGCAACCTCCTGGGCTCCTGAGGAAGAACCACCCAATACAAAACCGCCAGTCAAAGCCGCAACTTAACCGCCAAATTCCGCTAGCAGTCACATCGGTGGGCTCTTCGCCAGGGAACTTCCTGCCCAGCCCTCTCCACCACGGGCAGAACTGCTGGAGCCCTCGCGATGCCCCGTGATGACCTGAGCCGGGCTATACGCATAGGCCCGATTCACATGATGATGAGGCACCAGCGGGCCTGAAGCGCCTTAGCGTTGGTTATTTCACTTTTTCACAAGCCACCCCAGGTAGCCCAGGCACGGAGGTTGACCCAATGTGTGAGATATCCAGGACCCGAGTGCCCAGAGCTGTTCTGATGCGTCCTGCCAGCTTGGTGTACGCCGTCGGCCATGCGGGATCGTATTCAAGTACCGCGATAGGTTGAGCCGCCCGATGAACCACCCACGGTGTCTGCCCAGGTGGCGGTTTATCGTCTAAGAACTCAGTTATCTCGCTCACGGTAGGCATCCACCTAGAGTAGACGCGCGTGTCGCCTGATCTCTTGTCGCTAAGCAGAGGTGCACAGCCTCAGGTCGCTGCACATGGTGCCCGGTAACAATCGTTTATGGGCGGGCATCAATGATGCGGAGGCTTCGAAAATGGCTGGACTAGGATTATCCGGATGAGTAGGGACAGTCGTGGCCTTGGGCCAGTACGGAAAGTACTCCGATCTGACGCGCTCGAATCGGTGGGTCTACTTAACGAATTGGGTTACCACGTTGATGAAGCTCAGATGCGTGATCGGCTTGGGCGGCTCATCGATGACAGCACCTACGCAGCGTGGCTCTTGGAAGATCACGACGGTCGAGCATTGGGTCTCGCCGAGGGGCATCTCGTGCACCCTCTAGAGGATTCCTTACCTGCTGCACAACTGATCATGTTGGTAACTTCTTCCACCTCACGGGGCAAGGGGATCGGCAAGAGGTTAGTTTGTCAAGGGCCAGTTAAAGCTGCCCACGGGCGGCCAGCATTACTGCCCGCTGGTGGCCATGAAAACTGCCCGGTCATGGCCATTGGATCTGCCCACCGGGTATTCGGCGGCGTTG
>NZ_JADOUT010000046.1:0-6223 GCF_015752345.1 Arthrobacter sp. CAN_A212 | reverse complement strand
TTCGTGAGGTGAGCGGTGTCCAAAACCTCCTCATTTTCGGTGAACTCGAACATGACCGATGACGTCGGGAAACTGCATCGCTCGGCCGCGAGCAGTGTCGCACGAAGGCATGCAGCTGGTTGGTAGACCGCGTTCGGCATGAAGTTGATGGAGAGCATCAATTCCTCTCCCGTAGGAAAGAGGCGCGACGCCAGCTCGATTGCCTTGACACGACAGTCTTGGTCGAAGCGGTATTTTTGCTCTGGCGAGATCTTTGACAGGACTTCAAAAGCACCCTCACCGGATAAGCCTCTGACGAGCGCCTCGTAGCCCCATACGCGACCGGCAATCGCGTCATAAATTGGTTGGAAGGCCATGCTGAAATCGAAGTCGAGCTGTGAAGGTGTCGTGCAGCCGTTGCATGCCATGTGGAGCCCTCCCTCACTGGTTGCATCCACCGTAGGGCACAACTGCTTTGATTATGGTGCGCTGGTTTGAGGCCACTTCTGCGGCGCTTCGGAGCGGGTGCGTGATGACCAGTAAATGGGCGCCGTGCGGGCCCCCGCAAACGATCGTTATCGTACCCCTATATGACTCACCTTTGCAGTATTTTCCTCGGCTTTACCTGAGATCGCCTGGAATGCCATGGGGTATGTTGATCAAAGGACGGCCTCGGTTACCGTTTTTCGCTGTTCACCACATTTTCCGTCTGACCGCACGGCGAGCTACCACCAAAGGGCACTCGTTATGAACAGACACGACGGCGCACACTTCAACACCGCCGACTACGCAGATCCGATCCCCATACACCACACAAGGCTATGGATCAGCTGATTTTGAACGCGTCCGAACGTAGATCCGCCGGAGTGAACTTTCAGGCAGATCACAAACCGCTAGCCGAGCTTCTTCACCGTGCGGGCGAAGGAGACCGGGATGCTTTCACCACGTTCTACCAACTCACATCTCACCGGGTCTATGGTCTTGCGCGCCGGGTCATCGTCGATTCCG
Source organism: Arthrobacter sp. CAN_A212 (assembly GCF_015752345.1). Taxonomy (NCBI): domain Bacteria; kingdom Bacillati; phylum Actinomycetota; class Actinomycetes; order Micrococcales; family Micrococcaceae; genus Arthrobacter; species Arthrobacter sp. CAN_A212. The sequence continues at coordinate 5,236 of NZ_JADOUT010000046.1, read as the reverse complement.
AGATAGCCCACGACGCCACCCAGGAAATCTTCCTCATCGTCTGGCAGGACGCCCACAAATACAACCCCACAATCGGTAATCCCATGGCCTGGTTGATGACCATCACCCACCGCCGAGCCGTTGATAAAGTCCGCTCAGAACAAGCCAGAACCGACCGGGACGCGCTCTGGGGTGTCGCGAACCACAGCCCGGACTACGACGTCGTAGCCGAAACCGTTACCACCAGAATGGAAGCCCAATCCGTCACCGCCTGCCTGGGAAGCCTCTCTGCCGCCCAACGAGAAGCAATCAGCCTCGCCTACTACAACGGCCTGACCTACCGTGAAGTCGCCGAACGTCTGTCCATCCCGCTACCGACCATCAAAACCAGAATCCGAGACGGACTCAAACACCTGAGAACCTGCCTAGACGAGGGCCCAACCGAGTGAGCCCTCTCCTTCAAAACCAGACAGCAAACATCGAGCAGACCCCCTCGATGGAAGATCCGGCACGACGGCTCGCCGATCTTCAGTCAGCCCGCGCCCACCTGGCACGCACCGTGCTTAGCTTCTTGGCAGGATGTGTAAACACCGATTCGATCTGCGACCCCAGCGCGCACATCACACCAAACACACAGCGACTACTCTGTGCAGCAATACGTGACTTAGTGGCCATAGACGATCAACTGGATGAATCCCGTAATCCGCTCCCCACACCTTTGCCCGAACGCGTTCAGTAGAAAGTAGAACCGATGGACCACAACAGTAGGATCACGCCAGAAGAGCTATTTCCGGCGGACCTAACCATCCTGGATGACATCGAGGTGGAAGTGCTCAACAGCAAGGTTCGCCGTGAGCTGGACGCTGAATACCTCGATTCAAATCTTGAACCTGAAACTGAAGGACGCTTAGAAGAACTCACTACCGAGCTCAACCGACGCGACCTGTTCACAGCACAACCACCGCACGAAACGGGCGACCCGCTGTAACCCTCACGATTAGTGGCCAGAGTCAACAATCAGGGTGTTGATAGTTACTGGCTAGGGGAAACCTATGGAGGCTATGCAGTGAGCTATTCGAACGAACGAACACTTGACACTCTTCGCAGCGAAGGTGCTGAGCAAGAACTGTTGGATGATCTGGAATCACTTGATCGGGACATCGACACCATCCTTCGCTCAGGTGGAACTTCCCACGACGTTCGCCCTACACAGCAGCGGTTTAACGATCTCCTATCGTCCCACTAAACGCCGTAACTCGATTAACAGATCGCCCCAATCGACGGTGGCGCTGAGAACCGGGAAGTGTCGGTGCCGTCCTTTCACGTAATGGTGCCGGGTGCCCTGGAGAGTCGGGGGCGCTTCCAAATCCATACAATCGTCTCTTGGTAGGGTTCTTCGAGAGGTTGATCGCGAAAGCAATCCCCTAGTCCTTGGCGGGCCCGCTGGTGGTTCGACTTGCGTGCGAAGATTCAGGACGGCTGCAGGATCTGTAGCCGACTTCCACCGCCGAGGGGGAAGATGCCTGGGCGGTGGCCAGTGGCTTCGACGGTGATCGGGCTCGTTGTTGCGAGGGATTCCGTGGTGGGGAACCAGGCTCGGCCGGGACTTACGAGGATCAGCAGGCCGTCCGGGTCTCCCACGGGGCTGAAGGAGCCCACAGGACCGGCACCATAGGGAGGAACGCTCGCTGCTTCGTCGAGAGATTTGGTTAAGCCCAGGACATCTGCTGAGGCAACACCGACCTCGCTGATGCAGAGCAGGTCGTCGCTGGAGAACGGGCCGGGCGTCGCGTTGTCAAGGTCGCGACGGATGATGAGCTCGAGCACCGACCGGTCAGGGCCGGAGAAATAGAGCGAGCGGGCATTCCAGGCTGACGAGCATTCGAACTCATCGGCGTCGACCGTGGCGAGAAGCATGGTGCGTTGCTGGAGCCACTGCTTCGCTTCGGCGAACTTGTTGGAAGGAATTGTTATCGCGAAGTGGTGGTCGCCTTGGGCTTCAGGATTCTTCGTGAGGTCAAGGAGGGTCTTGCCAATTCTCACCACCGCGGCGCCGGGCACCTTCTTGACGGCGAGACCAAGGACGCTCTCGAAGAATTCTGCGGCTGCGCTGGTGTTCCTGACCTGCCCGGATATTTTCGTGATCTTCATGCTCACCAGTCAAGATGCTCTAGCTAACTTGAGGTCAAGTCGCACAGGTGCGAGGGTTCCGTTATGACGCGCATCGCCCCACTTGAGCTTCTCTCGATCGGAGACCTCGCGCGACGGGCGGGAATCAGTGTGCCGACCGTTCGCTACTATGAACAGCGCGGTCTTATCCAATCCTCCCGAACGGCGGGCAATAAACGCCAGTTCCCCCGCCATACCCTGCGACGGCTCGCGGTCGTGGCTGCGGGCCAACGCGTGGGACTGACCCTTCAATCGATTGCTGACGCTCTCGCTGAACTTCCCACAGATCGCGCGCCAACACAGCGCGAATGGCGCCGCATGAGCCAGGCGTGGGCGACGATTGTCGCACGACGGATCCGCCAACTTGAGACGCTGCAATCCTCGTTGGACGGTTGTATCGGATGCGGTTGCCTGTCTCTGGGCAAATGCACCCTCTTCAACCCAGGCGACGAGGCCGCCGGCGAGGGCCCCGGTTCGCGATGGCTGCGAAAAGCCGACGCCGATGCCTCCACCCCCTAACAGAAACAGGCTTTCGCTTATCCCAACGTTGCACTCGAGGCAGCCGTACGAGGGTACCAACCGGGCGGTAAACGCTGCACTGAACTCGAGGCGTTGCCATCTAGTATCTCGAAACCAATGTGTGTCGAAACCGATGATTCGAGGGTCGCGACCGGGTGAGACGAGGGACGTGGACGACACGCCAAGCTGTCTGTCTCGGTTCTCGTGCCCGATTCAGATTGCTGAGGACCCACGTTTGCGGGACTCGCATCTCGTCTACAGGCTGTCGGTGTGAGTTCATAAAAATATATGCGGCGATATAAGAAATTCCATATATTGGCTCATATACTTCTATAGACTTCTGGGATGAACCCCGATATGAACCCCGATATGAACCCCTTCGTACCCGGATCTGGCCTTAAACCTCCCGCGCTTGAGGGTCGTGGAGCAGAGATAGACGCGTTCGACCGGCTGATTGTGAGGACTAAACGTCAGGCCGCTGAACGGGGGATGCTCCTTTCGGGCCTGCGAGGTGTTGGCAAGACGGTGTTGTTAAATAACTTCGCCGCGCAAGCTGAACGGCATGACTGGTTTGTTGTCCAGGTAGAAGCCCAGCCTTCTCCGGAAGGGCAGAAAGCGACACGTAAAAAACTGGGCCGAGCGATTGAAGCCGGTGCACGGAGGCTGCGGGCCAGGTCTGCTTGGGACCATGTAAAGGGTGTTCTGGGCAGCATCGGGTCCTTCAACGTGACTCTCGGTGTGACTGGGGTATCGGCTACCCTCGGTGCCACGGAAGGGCGGGCGGATTCCGGAAATCTGGACATCGATCTTGAAGAGCTCGTAGAAGACATCGCCACAGCCATGGCTAAAACCCGCAGCGGTTTTGGAATCTTCATCGACGAGATGCAGGACCTAGACGACGAACTTCTTGGTGCGCTCATTTCCGTCCAGCACATGGCAGGCCAAAGAGGCTGGCCGTTCTTCATCATCGGTGCAGGACTGCCCAACCTCCCGGGAAAGCTCAGCGCATCAAGGTCGTACTCAGAACGCCTCTTTGATTACCGCACCATCGGCGCCCTGGACCAGTCATCGGCAGCGGACGCCATCAGTGTTCCCATGAACCAGCTCGGCGCCCACCTAGACGCAGATGCCCTTCGCGCGCTTGTTACCGCGGCAGACGGCTACCCCTTCTTCCTGCAGGCCTACGGCAAAGCTGTGTGGGACGTAGCCTCCAGCAAGACTGTCAACCTGGACGACGCCAATCTGGCCATCGAAATAGGGACAGAACAGCTCGACGCAGGGTTCTTTAGGGCACGCTGGCAGCGGGCAACGCCTGCGGAACGTCAATACCTGCGTGCCATGGCTGATGATCAAGACGAAGCCTCAGCCACAGCCCGGGTCGCATCTCGGCTTAACCGGGCCGCCAGCCAGCTCACCGTCGCCCGCTCGAACCTGATTGCCAAAGGCCTTATCTATGCCCCTGATCATGGCGCTGTGCGATTCACCGTTCCGGGCATGTCAGGTTTCATCAGCCGCCAGTTCGAAGAATAACCGTGCCCAGTAGTGCTGCACGCTGTCCCGAGATGCTCGTGCCCGTGTAATGCTGTGGAGATGAATATGGGGTCTGTTGCCAAAAGGTTCGTCATTAGTGCTGAGCCAGATTTCAACCGCATCAGATGGGCTCCGGGTGTGACCATGACCGGCGGCGATGTGCGGGAGACCATCGGGGCTGTCGACGCGTTCTCCCGCGCTGGGAGACGGCCACTCCTGGTTCACATTGGTTCCGTCGAACGGATCACTCGGGAGGCCCGCGAGCTCTTGATCGAAGATACGTGTTCGTCGAAGACAGCGGTGCTGGGGATGGATCAGGTAAGTATGGTCATGACCGCTTTCGCCTACACCTCAGCAACTCCAACCCAGTTTTTCACCGACGAGGCAGAAGCCATCGAGTGGCTTCTTGAGCCATCCCCATAACCTCTGCCGCCCAAACTTCCGACTGAGCCCCGCCAGCAGCTGACCGAGTGCATGCTTCTCTAAATCTTGAGGACGTAACAGGACGTTATCGGCACTTGAGATGTCTGAGCGGCCGGGCGAGACCGGAAAGCGGCTCTCCGTGGTTCGTGGTGAAAGTCGGGTTCGTGTCGTAGACGTATAGGGGCTCGTGGCCCTGCTGGGATGGATGTTCTTGACGCATTCATCACTGACAGGGCCCACGAGCCTTGATCGAGCCTACTGCTCAGCGCCCTGACGCTGCCACTACTGTTTTCAACCTGCCCGGTTACCGGGTAACTAGCGCGGAGGTCCTTGCCTGCGGGCAGCGTAGAATCCGGGTCGAATCAGTCCTGGAAGCTGGCTGCAAGGCCTGCGGGGTGATCAGTGCCCGCCGGCATTCACGCCGGTTCCAGCGGATTCGTGACATCCGGGTCGCTGGCCCGGTGGAGGTCATCTGGTCCAAACGCAGGTTCTTCTGCGACGAGGCAGAATGCGCCCGGAAAACCTTCGCTGAATCTACCCCGCAAGTACCCGCATACTCGCGGTCCACGGCGAGGCTGCGGGAGGCCCTGACCGATGCGGTGATCGGATCCGGGCG
>NZ_JADOUT010000045.1:0-6358 GCF_015752345.1 Arthrobacter sp. CAN_A212 | reverse complement strand
ACAACCAGGACGCCAAACCATTCACCTGGACCAAATCAGCGGAGTACCTCCTAGGCAAGATGAAACGCAAACAAACCATTAACACGGAGCACTAGAGGGAGGCTGGCGGTAGGTCACCCCTTTTCGCGTGCTCGAGATTGCAACCCTACGAAATTTCGCGTGTCAGCGTCGTGGTTTGTGGTTCTTCAGGTGCGCTACCGTTCCATCGGCGCAAGCGCCGCCCCGTCGGTCGCATGATGTAGGCAGCTACTCCGTGGCCAGCGCTGACCCATCCGGCATCTCTGATTCCCGAGCGACCCGTTGGTCCTGACGGCGGCGGTCAACGGCAGTACCGTGCACGGACCGGAAAAAACCGCAGAACCGAGCAGTCCTACGGAGGGAACCGCGCCGCGTGCCCGGACTATCCCCGCGAGACCCGACCGCGCAAGGCACCGAACGCGAGTGTGAAACTAACCGTTCCGACGATCAGGATGGCGAGGAGCCCTGGCCAGAGGTCGGCCCATATCCAGCCGTCAGTGAGGAGTGATCTGAGTGCTGACAGCAGATAGGTGATCGGGTTGTAGTCGGCGATCGTCGCAAGCCAACCAGTGAGCGCTTCCTTCGGCAGGAACGACGTGGTGAGGAATGCGAAGGGGAAGAACAACAGGAACGATGAGTTGACTGCCGCCGGGCTGCCGGTGCGCAAGGCGATGGCGTAGGGGAATCCGGTGAAGGCTAGTCCCCAGAGGCCTGCCAAGACAACGAATCCAACCACTCCCAGCAATCCGGTAGCAAAGTTCACCCCGACGATGGCCCCGAGGATGAGCACCGGCACGCAGAGAGCCATGACCAGAACAAGATCGGCAACCATCAGCCCGAGGAGAAGGGCCGACCGGCGCATGGGAGTCAGGAGGAGCCGGTCGAAGTATCCGCTGCTGATGTCAGTCACCAGTCCGCTGGCTCGCGATACCCCGGTGACAGCGAAGACGATGGCCACAGGTAGTTGGAACGCCCTGAAGTCTTCCACTCCCGTGGCTTGCGCGACAGGTTCCAACGCACCGATGTTCACCACGAAAAAGAAGAGTGGAATGACCAGGGCGGGGATGACTGCGGCCGGTTCACGCGGGATGGCCCGGAGAGCCCGCCCCGCCACGGAAATGAGGTCGCGAAGAAATCCAGCGCTCCTGGGTTCAATCCGGGACGCTCTGGTGGTTGCCGTAGTCATGAGGACTCCTGCGAATGCGATGGATTTAAGGTGCCGAGCGTGGCCGAGCTCGAGTCGGTAATGTGCTCGCCGGTCACTGAGAGGAAAACATCGTCGAGTGAGGGGCGGCGGAGAGAAAGTTCGAGCACCTCGACGTCAGGCACTTGCGCCAGGGCCACGGCGATCGGACTGATCGCTGATGGGCCGTCGGAGACACTCAGGGTCAGGGTTTCGCCGCTGCCGTCGATCCGTTCAACCAGGTCCAGGTTTTCGAGGGTCTGCCGGGCCTTGAGAGGATCGCCCCCGAGGGTAACGGTGACGACGTCCGTCCCGATGGCGCGTTTGAGCTCAATGGGTGTTCCCTCCGCGACCAGTTTTCCCTTGTTGATGATGCCGACGCGGTCGGCGAGTTCGTCCGCTTCCTCGAGGTATTGGGTCGTTAGGAATACGGTCATTCCCAATTCGTCGTTGAGCCGTCGTACCTCCTGCCAGACTTTGGCACGGCTGACCGGGTCGAGGCCGGTAGTGGGTTCGTCGAGGAACAGCACTTCCGGGTCGTGGACGAGGGCGAGGGCCAGGTCGAGTCGTCGTTTCATTCCCCCTGAGTAGGTGGCGATTCTGCGGTTGAGCGCGTCCCCGATATCGACGAGCTCCGTCAGCTCACTCACACGCGCCCTCGTTGCCTTCTTCGATAGGCCGTAGAAGCGGCCTTGCAGTGCGAGCATCTCCGCCCCCGTCTGCTGATCATCCAGCGCGGCTTCCTGGAGTGCAACGCCGGCACGCAAGCGCACTTGTCCGGGTTCAGTGTCCACATCGTAGCCAGCCACTGTCGCACGACCCGCTGAAGGTTTTAACAGCGTGCACAGGATCCGGGTGAGCGTGGATTTACCTGCTCCGTTCGGTCCGAGGAACCCATAGATCTCTCCGCGCTGGACGGTGAGAGAGACGCCGTCGACGGCGTTCACCTCCCCAAAGCGACGTACAACACCATCAGCACTGATCGCTATTTCGCTGAGTGCCATCTCTGTCCTCTTTCCACCCGCAATGGGTGTTCATCAATCATGCGCGGCATCGTTCAGGGGAGTTCGGCTCGGCCAGAACGTCCTGGCGTTTTGCGTCGATGAGAGAAGGATAGTCCTTGGTAGTCAAGAGAACCTGGACAGCAACCGGCTCGCGGGCATGCCCGCCCGGCTACCCGAAGCAAAGCGCCTCACCACGGTGTTTACCTACCCGTATTCGAATCGACACGATGCTGCACTGGGTCTAGCCGTCGGCGACACCCGGGCGGGCTCCCCGCGACCTCGTTCCCGGTCTTCCGTGATCCCGCCGGCAACCTCCTCCGCTTCAATTAGCTCGCCGAGGGCATTGTTCTTTCGGCCCGCCTGTTAAGCGCTCTAGGAGCACGGTCGGCGCGACCCGCGTGCCTAGATGGCCGTGGTGGGGGCAGCGTCCTCGGTCCCGGATTCCCGGAGCGCCTTGCGCTTCCGTGCCCGGTCCAGTGCGTTGATCATGGGTGCGGCGGTGACGCCGTGGAGGAGAATGGACATTACAATCACCAGGCCAACAATCCGCCACAGGACTTCGTCCTCTCTGGCGAACTCTCCTTTGGAGAGTGCGTAGCTGAGGTAGTAGATGGAACCGATCCCCCGGACGCCGAAGAAGGAAATGACGCCACGTTCCCAAGGCCCAGTGGTTCCTCGGGCGAGGCTGATCCAGGCGGCAATGGGCCTAACCAGCAGAAGGAAAGCGAGGGCCAGGAGGATTTCGCTGACGGTAACCCCTGCCAACAAGCCTCTCGCAACGGCGCCGCCCAGAAGGACGAGCACCACCACGGTGAGGAGGCGCTCAAGCTGCTCGATGTAGCTGTGCAGGATGCCGTGGAACCCGTGGGTCTGCTCTCCTGACCGGATGGTTACGGCGCACACGAAGACGGCGATGAAGCCGTACCCCTCGATCATCTCGGTGACCCCGTAGGTTAGGAAGGTAGCTGCGAGCGCAACGAACCCCTCCGAGTGACTCGCCATCCGTGCGCTCTCAATCCGGGACCGGAAGAAGACACGGCCCAGAAGCTTCCCCATCCCGTACCCGAGCAGGCATCCGATGCCAATCCGCCAGACGACATCCAGGGCAAGAAACTCGGGAAACCAGGCAGAGGGAGCAGCGCCCACCAGGCTGATGGCGATGGCGAGATAGACGAAGGGAAAAGCCAGACCATCGTTCAGTCCCGCCTCGGAGGTCAACCCAAACCGCACCTCATCCTCAGATTCGAGGGCCTCCTGCGTCTCGGAGGGCTCCCCGACCTGCACTTCCGAGGCCAGCACCGGATCAGTCGGTGAGAGAGCAGCCGCGACGAGGATCGCGCCGGCCAGTCCCAGGCCTAGCACCCACATCCCCAGCAAGGTGAAGGCGATCAGGCACAATGGCATGGCGATACCCAGTAACCGCCAGGTGGTCGCCCATCTCTTGCGGCCCACTTTTCTGTCCAGGGCCAGTCCTGCACCCATGAGAGAGACGATCACGCAGATCTCACTGAGGTGGATGGTGATGTCGCTGTAGGCGATGGGGTCTGGATCCGGCAGGTCCTTGGCAAAGGTGAACGTGAGGAAACCCGCAGCCAGGAACATCATGGGCATCGACACCGGAGCCCGCATCAACAGGCGGGGCAGCAAGGCGGCGGCGAAGACCGCCAGGCCTGCGGCAACAAAAACCAGACTTGGCGCTTCGAACACCGGTGCCTCTTTCCATCTGTGGATCGGTCACCCTGTGTGAACCCTTTCCGAGCGGCTTCGCCGGATCCTCGGATCAGATATTACCGCCATCCGACCCACGCAAAGTTGCCGGCCCTTCTCGCCTGCGATCAAATTGGTGATCCCACCGGCAACCTCCTTCGCTGCAACCAGGTTCCCGACAGCTAGTCAGCGAGGGTGCAACTGTTTCCGTCGATGATCAGGCTCATGGTCGGCAGCTCGGACGTTAGCTCAGCTTCAACAGTGCACAGCGACACCGCGGTGACCGTTACGGTACCGAGGGGAATATCCCCGATCACCACGCTATGTCCGGTGCTCATCTCCTCGGCGAGGATCATTTCCTGATCCGGACCGACAATCTGTATTTCGTAAGAGACCTGCTCGAAGTCCGGCGCAACAGCCCGCACCTCAACTTCGACGCTGCCCGGCGTCGAAGTACACCCGCTCATCATTCCAGCCAGCAGAAGTAGGGTGATGCAACCGGCAGGACGTCGAATGACCATGGGCCAATCCTGCAGCAGAAGCTATCCAACGGCAATGTCCGCAGACTCCGAACATTGCCTTCGCCGGGACCTCTTGGTCACAAAAGTAGCGGGCCGGAACCGGGACGGGAGACGATTGTTCTGTGATCCCCCCTCCGTACCGATCACTATTTGTCGCGGTTGCCGGATCACACCATCGGCAGCACCGTCCGGTGGGCTCTCCGCCCGTGAACTGACTTCCCAAGGATCTGACCAATGAACAAGACCGTCAAAGGGTGGCTCCTGCTGGCCACCGCGATTGTTGCCGAGGTGACCGGGTCCCTGTCCCTCAAAGGTGCCCTTGACCACCCCGCGCTGTACGCCCTCGTCGTCGGCGGTTATCTTGGCGCGTTCATTCTGCTCGCCATCGTGCTCCGAACCGGGATGGCGTTGGGCGTCGCCTACGGCATCTGGGCAGCGGCGGGCGTCGCCCTGACTGCCGTCGGATCGCTCGTCGTGTTCGGGGAGCCGATCACTCCGTTGATGGGCATCGGTATCGTCGTCATCATTGCCGGGGTGCTCTGCGTCGAGCTGGGCTCCCAGGCCACACACGAGAAAGCAGGGGTGGCATAGTGGCGTACCTGTTCCTCATTGGAGCGATCATCTTTGAGGTCGCAGGCACCGTCTCCCTCCGCCTCGCGGTTGACGACAAGCGGTGGTACGGCGCCGTCGTCGTCGCTTATCTGGTGGCTTTTACGATGCTCGCGCTCACGCTCGCCGGCGGCCTTCCCCTCGGTGTGGCCTACGGGATCTGGGCGGCGTCCGGCGTCGCGTTGACCGCGATGATCGGCAGATTCCTGTTCAAGGAGCCCTTCACCTGGCTCATGGGGCTTGGGATTATTCTGATCATCGGCGGCGTCCTGCTGATCGAGCTCGGCGCAACCCATTGAGATGCCCCGCAGTTGCTTCCGGAGGGGAATGCCTCCCGCAAGTGGCTTGCGCCCACAGGTTGAGCGAGGGTTGTACCGGCCAGCCCGGTGACCAACCTCTTGACCATGTGGTAACCACATAGTGTTCGCTGGAGGGGACCAAACAATAGGAAGCGGAACCTCACACATGTCATGGAGCACACGGGAGGTCGCGGATCTCGCGGGCACCACGGTGAACACCGTGCGTCACTACCATCAGATCGGCCTACTGGAGCAGCCTGACCGTTTATCGAACGGCTACAAGAAGTATCAGGTGCGTCATCTGGTCCGGATCCTCCAGATCCGGCGCCTTCGCGATCTCGGCGTCCCCCTGGACCAGATCGAACGGGTGGGAGTGGGCGGCGACGCTTCAGTAGAAGCTCTCCAGGAGATCGAGCTGGATCTCAGCACAAGCATTGAGCGGCTGGAACGCGCCCGCACCGAGATCCGATCCATCCTGCAGGGCTCATCGTCTGCGGATTTGCCAGCAGGCTTTGAGGACGTTGGTGCCCGGCTCACACCCAACGAACGGTCGCTGATGCTGATCTACTCGCAACTGTACGACGACCAGGCGATGGCCGATCTGCGGGACATGCTGGCCGCCGAGGTGGATGACGCCACTGTTGCCTTCGACGCGTTGACCCCAGACGCCGACGAAAGCACCCGTCAGCAACTGGCCGAGGAGTACTCAGTGCCCCTGGCACGGGATCTGGCCAAGTATTCGTGGTTGACCGATCCGGGGATGCATCAGTCCAAAGGACCGCGGGTGACGCAGGAGACGCTGGTGGAATCGGTCACGGCACTCTTCAACCCGGCGCAACTGGACGTGCTGGGCCGCGCAAGCCTGCTGGCCCTCGACCGTCTGGCAATAGAGCAGGCGGCAACGGAGCACACTGCCCCCGGTGACGGCGACGGCGACGGCGACGGCGACGGCGACGGCGACGGCGACGGCGACGGCGACGGCGACGGCGACGGCGACGGCGACGGCGACGGCGACGG
>NZ_JADOUT010000044.1:0-7102 GCF_015752345.1 Arthrobacter sp. CAN_A212 | reverse complement strand
TTCGCGGTGGTGGCGCCGGTGACGATGAGGACTTCGATCTCGTTCCACCACCGGCAGACCGTGCGGTAGAGCCTTCTGGCCTCGGGCTGGCCTGCACGGTCGACCAGTCTTGCGAGCTCGGTCTTCGCCGCGGTGGCCTCAGCGATCGACCCAGTGTGCAGCAGTGTCCGGAGTTGTTCCTTCACCTCCCAGACGGCCTGCAGCCCGCCGGTGGGATCATCAACGGAGAAGACCACCTCGAGACGGTTTCGGGCCCGGTCCGAGAGCCGTTCCGCGCCCTTGAGCAGTAGCCGCCGGTTCGCCCACACAGGGTCGGTGGCCCGCCCGCGTCGGCCCTTGGCTTCCTGGCAGAGGCGTTGGCGGACTTCGGTGACCATGGCGTTCGCGAGCATGCTCAGGTGAAACGCGTCGACGCTGACAGCGGTGCGGGGCAACCACATCCGTAGCGCTTTGCGGAACGCCGCTGACGGGTCGATCGCGACGACCTGCACGCCGAGCCGCCACCCCAGTGGGCGGGCCTTGAGCCAGTCGCCGACCCCGGTGCTGTCGCGTCCGTCGACGACGCCCAGGACCTGCCCGGTGTCCAGGTCGACGAGGGTGGACATCCACGGTTCGTACCGGGTCCAGGCTTTCGTGGCCGGGTCTTGGAAGAACCGCACGGACCGGAACCGGTGCTCATCAATACCGAGCCTGACCGGTGCCATGGTGTCCACGTCCGGTAGTTTCACCACCGCGGCATCCAGGGCCCGCTGGACCAGCCACCAGGACACACCGAACGCAGTGGCGGTCTCCGACGCGGCACGCCCGGATCCGATCACCGCATCGGTCAGGGCCTCCCGCAGCCTCGCCGTGGACCGCGAGTATGCGGGTACTTGCGGGGTAGATTCAGCGAAGGTCGTCCGGGCGCATTCGGTCTCGTCGCAGAAGAACCGGCGTTTGGACCAGATGACCTCGACCGGGCCGGCGATCCGGATGTCGCGAATCCGCTGGAACCGGCGTGAATGCCGGCGGGCACTGATCACCCCACAGGCCCTGCAGCCAGCTTCCAGGACTGATTCGACCCGGATTCTACGCTGCCCGCAGGCAAGGACCTCCGCGCTGGTGACCCGGTAACCGGGAAGGTTGAAAACAGTAGTGGCAGCGTCGGTACGCATGGCAGTAGGCTCGATCAAGGCTCGTGGTTCCTGTCAGTGATGAATGCGTCAAGAACATCCATCCCAGCAGGGCCACGAGCCCTTATGCGCTTACGACACGAACCCGACTTTCACCACGAACCACGGAGAGCCATTTACGTTGGGTACTGCCTGGAGTAGCGATCTCCGCGTGGAGCCGGTGATCGGCTCAGTAGGCGGAGGGTAGAAGCCGAGGTGTCCGATCACGCGAGCGGCGAGAACCCGGCGAGGTTGTTTACTGAGGCCTAGAGGGCCGACTCGTTCGGCTGACAAGATACACAGCGTGCTGATTGGCCTGTACATAAGGTAAATTATTGGCGTTATCCGAGGTGTGATATGGAGTGTGATATCGCCCTTGATACAGCATGCGTTTCATGGAATGATGTAACGCATGACAGCTGTTGCAGGAGCCCGTGGCGGGCTAAAAGCACATCAGGATTCCATCCGTCTTCCCGATACCGAGCTGGTTCGCGACTTGCGCGACATTCTCGGGGCGAAGCTGGTTGCATACATCGGCTCGGTGAAGGAAACCCGCGCCGTGCGCCAATGGGCCGATGGCGAACGAAGGCCCTCGTCCGAGGTGATGACACGGTTGCGCCATGCCTATCATGCGGCCGCGTTGCTTGCTGAGCGGGACTCCCACGCCGTGGTCCAGGCGTGGTTCCAAGGCGTGAATCCCCAGCTGGACGATGTCCCGCCGGCGCGGCTGCTGCGAGAAGGCCGGGTTGAGGATGCGGCACAAGCCGTCCTCGCCGCTGCCCGGACGTTCGCGGCCGCAGGCTGACGGGTGGGTTCTGAACAGTTAATATCAGCTGCTGCGGAAACCCGAGTCTGGTGAATCGGATTCCATCCTGACCCGTGGGCATGGAGCGGGTGGGAATGCGCAACCAACGGCAGGTTCCCGGGCCGATGGGATGACCTAAACGGGAATTTCCGAACTGTGTACGCCGGATCTAACCTGCAGGCATGCTTGCTCGAGGTACTGGCCGGGTTCCGCCGCGACGCGAGACTTGCCATGGAGCTACTGAAGCGGCCGGAAATCGCTTACGGATTCCTGTTGGGCAGCCTGTACCTGCTGACCTATGCGATGGCCCGTGGGATCGATTCAGGAGATTCCGCTGTGGCGTTCACGACCATCAGCGCAGCGTTGGTGATTGTGATCTACCTAGGACATCGCTCGTTCAATGGACAGTTCCCTGCGCGCCGGGCTGAGGTCCAGACCGACACCGTGCCATCTCAAGGCCCCGGGTGCGACCAGGACGATCCAACCCGTCATGCATCAGGCAGGATTTAGCGGCTCACTGGTCCCAGGTGGTGCAGTCGATGTGCCCATCAGGGTGATCTTGGCGCTTCTACCTCACGATTCAATGCCTGGCAATACCTGATGAAATATCTTGCCTATAGCAAAATCAGGCAGTAGCGTTTCGAAAAGTAGTAGGAGCATTTGCAATAGCTTCAGCTACGGATTTTCAAATAATCGTTCAAAGATGAACGAGGATTCCTTTGTGGAAATCTGAGGGGAAATATTATGGGGGAAGTAAGTTTATCTGAAGGTTTGAAGTCCCGCAGAAGATCGGCCTTTCGTGGCGTCACCGTCACCGCAGCCGTACTTGGCCTTCTGGCAAGCGGCGTTGTTCCAGCATCAGCGGTACAAAACCCGGACGAGCAGGTGGTCAGCCTAATCGAACGAGTCGCACCTAACCAGGGCGACGTCGTAGGGGGGACGATGGCCCAAGGGAGTGTATTGGTCACGTCCGGCGCCAGCACAGTATCCATCCCGGAGGATCCTGGTGCGCCAATCAGTATTGAAGCACCGAACGGGACGGCGATGGATGTCAGCCTTCCGGTAGGTTTGGCTCTGGAAGATGGTCAAATCGCGTCGGATGGGACAGTCGTCTACCAGTCAGCAGATGACAGCGTTGACTCGGCAGTACAAACTCTGAACGACGGTTCGGTGCGTGTGCAGACGATCATTCGAAACCAAGATGCGGCCCATGAGTTTAGCTACGGACTCGGCAGTGGATTCGAACCAGTGGAAGCATTTGATGGTTCAATCTCGGCAGTCAAGATTACCGAGGACGGGTTCGAAGCGTTCAATGTTTCAGAGCCTTGGGCCCGCGATGCGACTGGGAAGGACATTCCAACGCATTATCAGATCCGCGGAAATGACCTGGTCCAGGTCGTTATGCCTGCCGCAGACACCGTGTACCCCGTCGTGGCTGATCCACAGTGGACTTGGTTTGCTGGTGGGTACGGCGCGAAGTTCAACAAGCGAGAAACTCGGAACTTCGCAAGCTATGGGTCTGCCGTGGCATTCTGTGGCGTTGTGCCAGGCACGCTCAAGATCGCCTGTGCGATCGCCGGAGGTTCATGGTTCATACAGGCGCGGACAGCAAGCAACTCGAACCAATGCATTTTTCTCGCAGCGATTCCTGCACCGATTGCTATTCGCTACACCGGATCAGGTTGCTACTAGGATGACGATAGAGCGAAAAATATTTCGAGAACAATAGCGAGGAAATTATGCAACTGATTGCCGTAGGACTCGTAGGAATTTGCTTCGGAGTGGTCTTGGCCAGTCTAAAAGTTCCGCAAATCCGCTGGGTGCCTCTTGTCTGCGTCTCGCTCCTCGTTGTTGTCGCTGTGGCGATGTTCCATCAAGTGGCAACCATCTCGCTGGTTGACGGGTTGTTCTTCGTCCTGAGTGTTGCGATTTCAACCTCGCTGTACGCAGGGGCGATGTGGAAGCGTGAAAGCGTCGATCCCTCCCTCGGCTATTGGGAGTGGGTCATACGCGATCTAACCCAGCCTTCCTATGGGCGAAGGGTGCATGAGTCGGTTTCGCCACGGCCCGAGGGGCATGAGCATGAAGGACAGCGGCAGCCAGCTTCATGAGGCTCAGGCCAAACTGCTGTAAGCCATGAAAAAGGATCCCTGGTTCACTAAAAAGGGCCAGGGATTCCCTCATGCATCAGGGTCGGCGCGATGCAGGCTTACGCCGAAGATCACAGAAAAATGATTCATCTGATGCAATAATCACTGTTCTACTTTAAAAAACGTCGATTATCGGCGTTATAAAACGCCTTGTCAGAAGCACTTTTATGGACGTTCCGTAGCTTTCGCGGCTGTCTTCAGCCCACCGAGTACTTATCTTTGCGACCACCTCGCGCGAACCTACGCATGGGCTAGGTCATGAAGCCGTCCAACAAGAAACAGGTACTGAAGTGCCGTCGTGATCGAGTAGGTCAAATCAGCCAGAACAGTCTTCGTAGTCATCCTGGTGCTCTCAGTGGACTCACTGCCGACTCGTCCCGCGCCTTCACCGGGGGCACCATCAATAACCATAAACAGGTATCCATTTTTTTGGATACGTGTTTATAATGTTGTATGCATAGTGACTTGAATCCTTACTCCCCTGGCTCGGGGCGTCGACCTTTCGAACTGGTTGGGCGAGCGAAGGAGATCGAGGCGTTTGACCTGCTTATCGCCAAGACGAGGCAGAGGCGCCCAGATCGGGGCATTGTGCTGCATGGTCTACGTGGGGTCGGGAAGACAGTTTTGCTTAACGAGTTCCGCCAGCAAGCGGAACGCGCCGGGCTGATGATTGTCTCGATTGAAGGCCGCGATGCGGAAGGGGGTTCTGAAGCTGTCCGTGCGAAGCTTGCCCGCGGACT
Source organism: Arthrobacter sp. CAN_A212 (assembly GCF_015752345.1). Classification (NCBI taxonomy): domain Bacteria; kingdom Bacillati; phylum Actinomycetota; class Actinomycetes; order Micrococcales; family Micrococcaceae; genus Arthrobacter; species Arthrobacter sp. CAN_A212. The sequence goes on along the minus strand of NZ_JADOUT010000044.1, from coordinate 2,256 downwards.
TTTGCAAGCTGGCAGAAGAGCGAACCGACGCGGAATCCCTTCAGGCCTGAGAGAAGCCTTGGGGAGCATCGTGTCCTTTTCTGCGAAGCTGGGCGTCACTGGCATAGATATTGGCGTCAGCCTTGCTGCTGGTCGCGCGGACTCCGGCTCTATCGAAGTGGACCTCGAGGAGATGATCGAAGACCTCTGCGTCGCATTGTCAGATCAACGCCTTGCCCTGGTCTTCATCATCGATGAAATGCAGGATCTCGACGATGCACTCTTGTCCGCTTTGCTCAGCACACAGCATTTGGCCGGCCAGCGAGAGTGGCCTTTCTATATTGTTGGTGCGGGTTTACCCAATCTGCCTTCGGTCCTCGCGGAAGCACGCTCATACTCTGAACGGCTGTTCACCTACCGGCATATCGATGCCCTCCCCCGCGACGCCGCGATCTCTGCCCTGGCCGCACCAGCGGCCAAACATGGTGCCCGCTATGAAACGCAGGCTCGAGACCTATTACTCGAAGTGTCCGGAGGTTATCCCTACTTCATCCAGGAATATGGGTATGCGGCATGGGAAACGGCGCCCGAAAAGCTCATCACCGTCCAGGACGCCAAGATTGCCGTCACCATAGGACGATCGCAACTTGACCAAGGCCTCTTCCCGTCACGATGGATACGCGCGTCTAAGGCAGAAAAGGAGTTCCTGCGGCTCATGGCCATCGACGGGGACGGCGGGTCTGGTACCGCGGATCTCGCTGAGCGAAGTGGCCGGAAACAGAGCTCAATGACCATGACACGGGCCTCGCTCATCAGTAAAGGCATCATCTACGCCCCCTCGCTCGGCCGAGTTGCCTTCACCGTTCCGGGAATGGCCGACTACATACAACGCCAACACCATCTCTAAAGACTATTGTCGGCCGACCTGCCGGGGAACAGGAGAACAGTAAATGAGCGCACCAAACCGTAAAGGTACATCCGGGAGCTACACCGAGGGCATCATGTTGTTCTCGGTCATGGGCTTAGCTGCCGCGCTGTTAGGCGGTGCGTGGGCGTCCGCTCACTGGGGCTCATCGTTGGCCGGTATCGCTGCGCCTCCGTCTCATCCGATTGAGCTGATAGCGGGGCTCTTCAAAAGCGAAATCCCTTGGCCGGTACAGGCAACATTTATTGCCGCGGGCATGGGCGTGGCTCTGGTGCTGCTGATCGTGCCGTTCGTGATTTTGTCGGTGAAGCGCTCGGGGAAGAAAGCTCGCGTTGATAAAGCTGCACGGTATATGGGCCGGGGCAAAGAACTGGCTGCGTTCTCAGAACGTGGCGTTAAGGCCACTGCGCAGCGGTTGGGTGTTGAGGGCAGTCCGGGGATTGTCGTTGGTTCGGTGGTCTCGACCGGTCAGACGTTCTACCAGTCGTGGGAAGACCTCAGTATCGACATTTGGGGTCCGCGAACGGGTAAGTCCTCGGCCCGGATCATTCCGGCGATCCTGGATGCTCCTGGTGCGGTCATTTCGACTTCAAATAAGCGTGACGTGGTTGATGCCACTCGCGGGGTGCGTGCCGTGTCAGCTCCGGTGTGGATCTTTGATCCTCAGAAGATTGCGCAGGAGGAACCTTCTTGGTGGTGGAACCCGCTCTCTTACGTCACTGACGAAGATAAAGCGGCCAGGCTCACTCAGCATTTTGCCTCTGGATCTCGGGTGCCTGGGGCGAAGCCTGATGCCTATTTTGATCCGAAAGCGGAGGATCTGCTGACATCGATGTTCCTGGCCGCTGCCCTGGATGATCGGCCCATCACCGATGTTTACATTTGGGTTACTGTCCAGGTCAGTAAAGAGCCTGTGCAGATCCTTGAAGCTCACGATTACCCGTTGCAAGCTGCCGGGTTGGAGGCTCTGATCAACATTGCGCCGAAGCAGCGAGACGGTGTTTTCGGCACGGCGGAGAAGATGGTCCAGTGCCTCAAAAACCGGAACACGCTGCGCTGGGTTGCCCCCAGCGGTGGCGCGACGGTCGCCACTGATCAGCGGGTGCAGTTCGATCCGCGTAAGTTCGCGGCCAGCAAGGAAACTCTTTACGTGCTTTCCAAGGAAGGTGCTGGAACTGCTGCGCCTTTGACGACGGCTCTCACTGTGGCTGTGGCGGAAGCCATGGAAGAACGCGCTGAGCGTCTCGGCGGGCGTATGTGGACTGCTGTGGAGATTTAGGACAGTGGGCCCTCTTAAAATGGGGGTTCTACTGAAAGTGAGACCAGCAGCATGTCTGCATCAAGATCACGCC
>NZ_JADOUT010000043.1:0-7151 GCF_015752345.1 Arthrobacter sp. CAN_A212 | reverse complement strand
CGGCGTGATCTTGATGCAGACATGCTGCTGGTCTCACTTTCAGTAGAACCCCCATTTTAAGAGGGCCCACTGTCCTAAATCTCCACAGCAGTCCAGGTGGCGTTTTCAGGCGGGGCTGATGTTCGATCGCTCACGATGTCCGTGTTCCTTCTTGGTGCAGGGAAATAGTGCCTGCCGTGGATGGGTTGTTTGCTGTGGAGTGGCAAAATACTGGGTTGTTGCGCAAGAGGTGTGCGGGCGCTTCTGAGACACCCACACACACCTTCTCGCCGGTGTTACCTACTTTTTGAAGGCGTCCTTGATGTTTTCGCCGGCATTTTTGATGTTGGCCTTGGACTGGTCGTTCTGCCCTTCGGCTTTCAAGTCCTGGTTACCGGTCGCTTCTCCGTGGCCTTCTTTGGCTTTTCCGGTGAGCTTTTCGGCGGCGTTCTTGATTTTATCGTCCAGTCCCATGTGGGTTCTCCTTGTGTTGGTGTCAGCCTCGGCGGCGTGCCGGGGGTGTGTTGTCAGAATAGTTCTACAGCGGTTCGTTTGCTTCAGCACTTCAGCACTTCTAGTGGTGGCGGTGGGGTTTTAGCGGTGCACTTTCCGTCGTCCTGTGATTCCTTCGGCGACGCCGATTAGAAGGACGGCCGCGATGACGGACACGATAAAGCCGAGGATGTTCAGTTCGAAGATGTCTCCGGTGCCTAACAGGTTGGCGATGACGCCTCCGATGACTGAACCGGCTAGGCCGAGCAGCAACGTCATGAATATGCTGAGGTTCTGTTTGCCGGGTTTGACCAGTCGTGCCAGGGCGCCGATGACGAGCCCTGCAATGATGAATCCAATCATGGTGTGTTTCCTTCTCGTTGTGTACCCGGTGGGGGGCCTGGGTGTTGGTTGTTGTTACCTGGAGAGCTGCTGTTCGCTGTCGTTTCAGAAGCTCCTTCGTCGGCAACGGTTGACGGTCTCATTCGCTTAGCGGTCTGATTCGTTCTTCTGGTTGGGATCTTCGCGGCGGGTGCCTGCGATTTCGAGGAAGACGGTGCATGTTGTGTCAGGTGGCGTGGTCTTAAGTACGGCTTCTTTGAGTGCCGCGGCCAGGCTGCGGAGTACGGCCGGTGATTGCGCGTCGCTATACACGCCGATGCGCGCCTTCACCTGAACGACTCCCTGGTCCGTGGTGAGGCTAATCCGGACAGTCGCTTCCGTCTGATCGAGGGTGGCTTTGAGACTAGTGAATACGGCGGTGAGCGGGTTGCTCGGGTAGATGTCGGCGACGCCTTCATGATTCGCGACAAGGTCTTCCAAATCCGTGGCGGTAATCATGGCTTCCCTCCCGTGGAAACTTCCAGGTCAACAACGGAGATGTCGATGTCGGTGATGTTCAGTTCGGTGTGACGGTTCAGGATGTCGCGTATTTCCGTGCGGATGGCAGCGGCGAGGCTGGGGAGGTGCTCGTCTTTCCAGAAAACGGAAATCTGCACATCCACGGTGATCTCTGTTCCGGGTTCGGTGAGGTCTCCGTGTAGGCGGCAGCGTCCGACTAACGCGCCGTTGACTTCATCCCCGGCCGAGCGGATGAGGGAAAGGACCGTACCCTCGGTTTGGGTTAGGGACAGGTCGGGGTCGTCACTGCTGATGGTTATTGTTCTGCCGGCCCGGGCTTGGATAGAGATATTAGTGAACAACTCAGCAAGCCAGGTTTCATCATCATCGGTGTGTAGTTCCATGTCACGCTCCAGCAGCGAAGGGGTGAGTTCGTGCAGTCGGGTGAGCGCGGCCAGGGCCGCCTGGCACTCCGGGCACGCCTCGATGTCCCGGTTCAGGGGTTTGCGGCCGTTGGAGAGGTAGTCATTGAGTTCATCAATGGTCCGCCCGCATCCGAGGGTGCCTTCGGTGTAGTCATCGTCGCTCATCGCCATGCCTCCATTTCCTTCACCAGTGTGCTTCGTGCCCGGGTGAGCCGTCCGCGGACAGTTGATTCGCTGACACTAAGTTCCGCCGCAATTTGTGCGTAGCTCATCTCGCCGATCTCCCGCAGCGTCCAACATTGCCGCTGGTCTTCCGGGAGGGTTTCAAGGACCAGAGACAGCGCGTCGGCCGCCGACCGGTTTTCTACCTGACCCGCCACATCGTCTGAGGGCGAGCCAGGGTGGTGGTGATCGCCAATACTTTCGTCGGGTTTTCGACGCCGAATCAGGTCAACCGCCTTATGCCCAACGATGGACATCAGCCAACTCTTAATGGACGTGCTTTGACGCACATCTTCCATCCGCTTCCACGCCGCGACCAACGCTTCTTGCACCACATCATCGGCGTCGGCGCCGTACCCGCCCAAGAGGCGGGCAGCGTAGGCGCGCATCATCTTCGCATACCGCCGGATCATCACCTCAAAGGCCTCCGGGTCACCGTCGATCGAGCGCTCCACCAGCACAGCATCAGCAGCTCCCGCAAGCTTCGAGGCATGAGGTTGATGAACCGGCGTCAAAGGGGGCTCCTTAAGGGTTTGATGATGAAGCTTAGTTCTGATGATGAGTTCTGACGGTGAAGCGGCGGGCAGCTGGCCAACAGCATCCAGTAGAAATAGAGGCAGTGGTATTCATCACACAAAGCGGCATCAGACCATTTTTGGTAAGTCGAGTCCTAATAGGTCGTATCCGGTCCAGCTTTCATCACACGTTTTCTTCGTGATCTTAATCACACACTGGAGGAAGGAAGTTTTGCGGATTTTGCCGTGACGTTTTGGCTTTGGTTTGCGACTTATCTCTGTAAGCAATTACCGCAAACATTTATGAAGGAGCACAGCGCATGGCTGAGAATCAGACGACGGATAAGAGCACGCAAGGCATTCAGGGCAGCTCCACCCAGGGCAGCTCGGCTCAGGGCGCGCAGCACAGTGGGACGGCGTCCCGGCAGAAGAGCGGACCCCTCCACACCGATCAGGGTGACACGACGATCGCCGAGACCGTTGTGCAGAAACTCGCTGGTATGGCCACCCGTGAGGTGCCCGGGGTGCACGCGATGGGTAGCGCCGGACGGCGTGCCTTCGATCAGATTGCTGAGCGGATTCCCGGCTCGCAGACCAATGTCAGCGGGGGCGTCAGTGTTGAAAAGGGTGAGCGTCAGACCGCTATCGACATCAGCGTCGTCGCCGAATACGGGGCGTCCATTGTGGACATGAGCCAGAACATTCGCCGCAACGTGATCAACTCGGTGGAGCGGGCCACCGGCCTGGAAGTCATTGAGGTCAACGTCAACGTGACCGACGTGCACCTGCCCGAAGATGACACCGAGAACGACGACTCCGGGGTCAAGCGCAGCCGGGAAAACGAACTCGAGTAGATCCCGTCCGCCCATCCACCGCACACCCGATAGAGAGGGGCATCTAATGTCTCGGAGCAGCATAGGTTTATTCGTCGGACTGGTTTTGGGGATCGTCGTCGTCTTTGGCGGATTCCTGGAACTACTCGCCGTCATCGTTTTCGGAGCCGTGGGGCTGGTCGTTGGACGTTTCCTGGACGGCAAGCTCGATGTCCAGGAACTCCTCGGTAACCGATCCAACAGGCGGTGAGCGCGATGAGCGCCACCACCGACGGGGCAGGAGAACGCGGTGCCCTTCAAGTCAGCGAGAAGGCGCTGCGCAAGATCGCTGCCCAGTCTGCCTCCGAGTTGCCCTTCGTTGGCGGTGTGACCGGTGGAGTGTTGGGTATCGGTCAGGACAGCGACATCAACGCCCGACCCAAAGCCGACATTGAGCTTTCCGGGCGCACCGCGTTCGTGACCCTATCCGTGGCCATGGCCTACCCCTCCTCTTTACGGGAGGGAACACAGAGGCTACGGGGCCGCGTCAAAGATGCCCTTGAATCCTCAACCGGTATCACGGTCGGACGGGTAGATATCGAGATCACCGCCCTGCACACAGGCCGCGAAAGCGCCGGAAGGGAATTATTGTGAGCATCACACAGTCACGATCTTTACGGCACCGGCCCAGCCGGACAGTGCCGGCGGTGGTGACCGCAATCATCCTGTTCGCCGTTGGATGCGCAGCTGTATGGGCGGGCGTTGCCGCGCTTCAGGGAAATACTCACCTGGTTGAAACGGCAGCCGGTATCGGGACGCAGACACCCTGGAACAGTCCTGCCGGCTACACCATAGCCGCCGTGTTGTTGGTGGTGGGCCTGGTGCTGCTGATCGTCGCGCTGTCCCCCGGGAAGTACAACGCCATTAGGCTCAACGACCCTGCCGCCAACAGCACCAGTCGGGCCCGGTCTTCTTCGCCGGTCGAGTACGTGATCGGGCGCCGGGCACTGGGCAGACTCGCCCGCACCCGGGCGGAACAGGTCGACGGCGTTGAATCCGCGGCGGTGAAGGTTTCCCCGCGGCGGATCGATGTGGCGGTAGACACCTACCTCGTTGATGCCACCGACCTGCAGGAGACGGTCCGGCAGCGCCTGGAACAAGCTCTCGCGGATCTGGATCCTGCCACCCGGCCAAGGATCGGCGTGAAGACCACTACCCGCACGCTCGACTGAGCCCGGCTGACGTAAAGGAGATTACTTATGAGACACTCAGCCGGCCGATTGAACCGCACCTGGCTCGCTATTATCGGCCTGTTACTCACGCTGACGGGAACCGCGTGGCTGCTCATTGCCACCGGAATCCTCGACACGTTTCTGCCCTCTGAGTTGGTTTCACCGGAGGCGTCCGCGCCGCCGGTAACGGCTGATCCCGCCCAACTTGGATCGGCCCCGGCCGTGCAGGGGATCCTCATCGGTGTCGGGGCACTGCTGGCACTGCTGGCTCTGGCCTGGTTAGCCGCGCAGATCCCCAAACGGCATCAAGCCAGCCGGTATCGCATTCAAGAAGATGCTTCCACCGGGATGACCACCCTGAAACCGGATGTCCTTCAAGACGCAGTGAACGCCGAGATTGAGATGATCCCGGATGTCCTGCACGCACGCAGTGTCCTCCGGGGATCCGCTGGCTCCCCGGATCTGACCATCAGGGTCACCCTCAGCTCCCGTGCCGACACCCAACGGGTGCTGGCAACGATCCGGGAAGAAGCGATCGAACACTTCGCCGCCAGTCTCGGGGCGCCGCTGGCCCGGTTAGCGGTCGAGGTGGACATGGACACCCGGACCCGGAAAAGCTCCACCGTAACCCTCTAAAAACACATCAACAGATAAGGAAATAAATCATGAGCTTCATGGACAAAGCAAAAAACAAGGCCGAAGAAATCGCCGGTAAAGCCAAAGAGGCAACCGGAGACGCCACGAGCAACGAAAACCTCAAACGTGACGGACAAACCGATCAGGGATCCGCGCACACCAAGCAGGCTGGCGAGAACGTCAAGGACGTCTTCAAAGGCGACAAGTAGCCGCCGCGGATGAGAAACCGCATCATCGGCGCCATCACCGTCGCCCTTATCGGCTGGCTCAAAGGCCGGCTCGGGCGACGGTCCCGCGGGCACAACAACCGCCCGCACCGCTAATCTCGCCAGGCCACCGCGAAAGGCTCCAGCTACCGGGCCCGTTGGCTCTGCCCAACAATCCATAGCTGGACGCGACTCGTTATGTCCGAGACGGAACGTGGCACGGGGTCGGAGGAGGAATGAATACCGCCCCTCGACCCCGTGCCGCCACCGTGTAGGACACATCATCACAATGACCGGTGTGGTCGAACCGGAAATCAGGGAAACGGCTGGTTTCCGCGGGATACGACGGACACCCACGTCACGCATTAATGAGTGCCTGTAGGAGAAAATCATGGCCCCGCAGCAAGAACGCAATGACCTGCCCCAGTAGACCGCGAAGCGCCAGAAGGCACCACACCCCCCAATACGACAAAGAACCGCAGCCCACAATCCAATCAACAAGCGGAACATGACTTCGCTGAAGAGGTCGAACAACGCCTGGCCAAGAACCATGACGCTGACACACAGGATCAAGCAAGGACCAGCCAACTCGCGCTGGAAGAAGACGAAGATAGCCTAGCCAAACCCAAAAACAGCTAAAATCCCAACTCAGATACTCTGGGGGCTACGCTGACAGAGCACCAGCACCAGCACCAGCACCAGCACCAGCACCCGGGCAGTGGCGAGTGTTGCTGGAACCACTCTGTCATCTTTCCTGGCTGACCGCCGTCCGGCTGGCCTGATCGTAGACCGCGCTAAATCCAGCAGCCATCAACATCGGGGGAAAAACGAGGAAGTAGCCAAAATGTTCACCGCCAGTATCGAGGACGATTTCCTGCGCCTGAATTGGAAGCCGGGAGTGTGCATCGAGTACGCGGACGCAGTCGAGGCAGCCCTGGCGTTGCACACCCTGCGGGGCGAGGAGCCCATGCCGTTACTGGTGAACATTGTAGGTCTACGGGGTGTGACGCCTAAAGCACGCGCGGGAATGAACGCATACCGTTCGTACACGAAGGTAGCCCTGGTAGGGGATAGCCCTATGGGCGCGGTCCTCGCCGCTTTTTCATGGCGTTCGCGAACCCCGACTCGTTACTTCACATCAGAAGACGAAGCGATCATATGGCTGATCCGCAAGTCATCTCCAAAGCAATCTAAGTGAGACGACAGGGCAATCGCTAATCCTTTTGACGGGCTGAACGTGATGGCACCCCTTGTCGAAGCACCCGGGGTTTGGGCTGTGAGACGACGGAGTAGGCCAGTTCGTCCCCCTTTAGGACCAGCATCAGTTTGAGGTCCATGGCGGTCAGGCTCGGGTTCCGGGTATCTATAGCAGACCGTTATCGGCGTTTTCGGGTGCTCAGGGCAACCTCGCGTAGTTTTTTCCTGTACCTTTTCTTCTGCCTCATCACATTTGTCCACCATCAGGTCACATCCATGAAAGCTCAGTACGCTTGGTATAGAGATCGTTAGGGATAGCGGTTATCAGTGTCGGCGTCCTGGAGGTTCCCCTAACTCCTTCGGCGCCGAGACCATCACGTTAGGGGCGGGCTCCGACGTTCATTCATCGTTAGCTGGCCAGGCCCTTGTTCGACGATGCGATGCGAGTATCCCGAGTAGGGCCTGTTGCTCTGGTGGCTCTTGTTAGACGTGGGTATGATTGGACTGCTGTGGAGATTTAGGACAGTGGGCCCTCTTAAAATGGGGGTTCTACTGAAAGTGAGACCAGCAGCATGTCTGCATCAAGATCACGCCG
>NZ_JADOUT010000042.1:0-7615 GCF_015752345.1 Arthrobacter sp. CAN_A212 | reverse complement strand
GCGGTCTGGCCACCCGGTACGACAAACTCGCCCTCACCTACCGCGGAGGAGTCGTACTCCGAGCCATCACTATTTGGCTCAAAGAATTAGGAGACGCGCCCTAGTCGTCTCGACCGGCACGAGCGGGGCTACCGTCGGCTGGAGTTCATTCAGCGCGCGGACGGACGTTTGTTCGTTTGTTTGTTCGGTCGGTAAGTCCAGGTTTCCCCAGGATTAACGGGTGAGCCTGATGCCCAGCAGGGCGTCCAGTGCGTCGACGACGGCGTCCGCGCCGGCCGCCGTGCCAGCGGTCGCGGGTGCGACTGCCGCCCACCGGTCGACGGCTGCCACGGCCGCCGGGGCGTCAAGATCGTTGGCCAGGGCGCTGCGCAACTCCTGGGTGAGCCCTGCCGCCGATTCGGTGGTGGCGGAGCCCAGTGCAAGACGCCAGCTGGCCAGCTGGTCCTGGGCGCGGGGAATCACCTTGTCGGTCCAGGACCAGTCGGAGCGATAGTGGTGGTTCAGGATCGCCAGCCGGATTGCTGCAGGGTCGACGCCGTCGCGGCGCAGGGTGGACACGAGCACCAGGTTGCCGCGGGACTTGCTCATCTTCTCGCCGTCGAGTCCCACCATCCCGGCGTGGGCGAAGTGCCGGGCCAGCGGGGTGCCGGTGGCCGCTTCCGCGTGGGCCGCACTCATCTCGTGGTGCGGGAACACCAGGTCGGAGCCGCCAGCCTGCACGGTGAAGGGCAGGTTCAGGAACCGCTGGGCGATCACCGCGCATTCGATGTGCCAGCCGGGCCGTCCCCGTCCCAGGGTGTTCCCGTCCCAGTCGGGCTCGCCGCTCCGGGCCACCCGCCAGAGCAGGGGGTCCATCGGGTGCCGCTTGCCGGGACGTTCCGGGTCCCCGCCGCGTTCGGCGAAGAGTCCGGTCATTTCGTCCTCTCCCAGGTGGGACACCGCTCCGAGGAACCACGCTTCGGGACCCGATAGCGAAGCCGTCGCGGCGTCCACCGAGAAGTAGATGTCGCCGTCGGGCTCGGCGCCGTCGCCCGCCACCGGGTACGCGATGCCGCGCTCCAGCAGGGATTCAATCACCGGCACGATCCAGCCGATGGACTCCACCGCCCCGATGTAGTGCTCGGGTGGGATGACGTTGAGTTCGTACATGTCTTCACGGAACAGATCGGTCTGCTCGATGGCGAGGTCCATCCAGTCCACCCCGGTGGCGGTTGCCCGCTCCAGCAGGGGGTCGTCGATGTCGGTGACGTTCTGGACATAGTTCACGACGGCGCCCGAGTCCCGCCAGAGACGGTTCAGGAGATCGAACGCGACATACGTGGCCGCGTGGCCCATATGGGTGGCGTCATAGGGGGTGATTCCGCAGACATACAGTCCCTGCCCGGGTTCCGGCGGCAGGTTCACCAGCTGCTGCTGTTTGGTGTCGTACAGGCCGATGCCGGCTGTCTGGCCAGGCAGGGCAGGAATAGGTCGAGAGTTCCACGCAATCACGTCTTCTACAATACGTTCTCCACCGGGCGCACCAGACCAGCGGTGGTGCGGTCCGCCGCTGTCACAGCATGGATCAAGGGTTGATGATGCCGAACCCGAGCAGCAGGAACAGCGCCAGCCCGAGCAGGATCCGGTACCAGACGAAGAGGCCATAGCTGCGGGTCGAGACGAACTTGAGGAACCAGCCGATGATGACGAAACCGACCACGAACGCGATGCCGGTGGCGAGGGCCGTCTCCCCCAGCCCGTACGGGCCGGGTTCGTCGAAGCTTTTGACCAGCTGGAAGAACCCGCTGGCGAAGACCGCCGGGATGGCCAGCAGGAAGGAGTAGCGGGCCGCGGCCTCACGGTTGTAGCCCATGAACAGGCCGGCGGTAATGGTGCCACCCGACCGGGACACGCCGGGAATCAGGGCAAGTGCCTGGGCGAAACCGTAGAAGATTCCGTGGCGAAAGGTCAGCTGCTCAAGTGTTCGATCCTGCTTCCCGACGGCATCGGCGACCGCCAGGATCAGCCCGAACACGATCAGCATGGTGGCGGTCAGCCACATGCTGCGCAGTGTGCTTTCGATCTGGTCCTGGAACAGCAAACCCAGAATGCCGATGGGCAGGCTGCCGAGGATCACCAGCCAGCCCATTCTCACATCAGGGTCGCTTGTGTGGACCTTGCCAACCAGCGACCCGGTCCAGGCCTTGATGATCCGGACAATGTCGCGCCAGAAGAACACCACCACCGCCGTCTCGGTGCCCAGCTGGGTAATCGCGGTGAAGGCGGCACCCGGATCCTGGGCGTTGGGCAGGAACTCGCCGACAATGCGCAGGTGGGCGCTGGAGGAGATGGGGAGAAATTCCGTCAGGCCCTGCACCAGGCCCAGGATGGCAGCTTCGATCCAATTCACATCTAAGACCTTAGAGCACCCACCTGCCAAGGGCCGGGAGGTCACCGTCCTGCCGGAGGCTTTAGGCTTACCGTATGCAGTGGCAAAACGTGGGCAGCAGCGGTCTGGCGGTATCCCGTGTGGGATTGGGCACTATGACCTGGGGTCAGGATGCGGATGAAGAAACCGCCCGTGAACAGCTGCGCCTGTTCACCGAGGGCGGGGGCACGCTGGTGGGCACCGCTGCCCGCTACTCGGATGGCCGGGCGGAGGCGATGCTGGGAGACCTGATCGGCGACATTGTGGCCCGCTCCGAGCTGGTCCTCGCCGTGCAGGGTGGGCTTGCCCGCTCACACGGAGGTGTGCGCCGGTCCGACGCGTCGCGCAAGGGACTGCTCGACTCTCTCGACGCCTCCCTGGCCCGGCTGGGGACGGACCACGTTGACCTGTGGCTGGCGCCGGCCCGGCAAGCCGGGGTGCCGCTGGACGAAACACTCGGGGCGTTGGAAGTCGCCTACCGTACCGGGCGTGCCCGCTACGTCGGGGTGTCCAACCAGGCGGGCTGGGAGCTCGCCCTCGCATCGGCGACCGCCGGTTTCCCGCTGGTCGCCCACGAGGCCGAGTATTCACTGCTGAACCGCACGGTGGAACGGGAGGCAACCCCCGCGGCCCTGGCCCTGGGTGTCGGTCTGCTCGCCTGGGCTCCGCTGGGCCGTGGCGTACTGACAGGCAAGTACCGCGGGCAGACCCCCGCGGATTCCCGGGCGGCGTCGGACCTGTGGGCGCCGTATGTGGAGCCGTATCTCACCGGCCGCCCGCACCGCGTCGTCGAGGCGGTAGTGACGGCGGCGAAGGGCCTGGATCTGGCGCCCCTTGAGGTAGCGCTGCGCTGGGTGCTGCACCGACCAACCGTGACCGCCGCACTGGTCGGGGCCCGGACCAGTCATCAGCTCAAGGACGTGCTCGCCGCGGCTCAGGACCCGCTGCCGCAGCAGATCTCCGAGGTGCTGGGCGAGGTATCGGCGCCGTCCTAGGATTCGTCGTCGTCGTCGCTCTCGTAGATGACCAGCGGGGTCACTTCCCCGTGGGCGTCGTACAGGACTTCCTCATAGGTATCGAAGGCGTCGGCGACGGCGAGGTAGGCGGCCTCCACAGCCGGGTCCTCCTCGCTGCGACGGGACGCGGCCGCGTTGAGATGCTCCTCAAGCGCCGAAACCAGGGTTTGGAGCGCGACACGCGGATCAATACTCATGGGTAGACGTTATCGGTAAAGTGGTCAAAATTGGAGGGAAATGCGCGAACAATTTCTAAACGCGACGACGGCACCAAAGCGCGGTGTCGAGCGCCGCTACGAGTACCTGGTGTTGACCGTTAAAGCGGGCGAGCCGGTCAACGCCGCACGTCAGGCGCTGACCGAACACGCCGAGTACGGGAAGTGGGAGCTGGAGCGCAGCTGCATCTACATCGGCGGTGGGCGTCGCTACTGGATGCGCCGCAAGGTGATGCGGGTGGAGCGGACGGCGTAGGACGCCGGGCCCCCTACGTGTCCTCCAGCTGGCCGAGCCAGGCTGTGGCCACGGTCCGGTGGGCCGACTCGGTGGACGACGGATGGTACTGGCCCGCAAGCACGTCACGGTGGAGCCTGCCAATCTCGCTTCCGGTCCGGAAGCCCTGCCCTCCCGCCAGATGCAGCGCGGCGTCAGTGACCTCGCGGGCCACCGCGGTGGCCCGCAGCTTCAGCCCCACCAGTTTCGCGAACCAACGGCCCCCATGGTCGGCGCCGGCGTCGAGGTCGCGTGCCACGGACCGCAGTTGCGCGTCGAGGGAATCCATGGCCATTGCCGCGTCGGCGACCTGCCAGCGGACCTCCGGGGTCTGTGCCAGCGGTAGCCCCTTGCCGGTGGTCCGCTGGCCGGCAGAGCCGACCGCCAGAGCCAGCGCCCGGTCGCCGATCCCCGTGTAAACCGCTGATAGAAGCGTCTCGAAGGCCGCAAAAATGGCGAACACCAGCGGGTCGGCGTTCGGGCCCACGGGCAGGTGCCTGAAGATGCGCTCGGCAGGGACGACGACGTCGTCGAGCCGGGTGGTGTGTGACTGGCTGGCACGCATCCCGAGGGTGTCCCAGTCCTGAACCGTGTGGACCCCGGGGGTGCCCCGGGTCACGAAGCCGTGCACCAGCTGCTCAGTACCGTCGGTTGCCGTGGTCTTGCCGAACACACCCAACCGGGTCCAGGCTGGCGCGAGGCTGGTAAAGATCTTGGTGCCCGCGAACGCATACCCGCCGCCCACTTGGGGCGTCGCCATGGTGACGGAATCGAAGAGGACCGCGTCGTTGCCCGGCTCGGACAGCCCGAACGCGTACAGCTCCCCCTGGGCGGCCTCCCGGAGAACGTAGTCCAGGGAGGCGTCACCCCGACGCTGCAGGAGCAGGGCGACCCCCGTCCACACGAGATGCATGTTGATGGCCAGCGCCGTGGCCGGCGCGGCCGATGCCAGCCGCCGCTGGCAGGCGGCCGTCGCTTCGATGCCCAGCCCGCGACCGCCGTCGCCCGTGGCGGCCATCAGGGCAAGGTAGCCGGTCTCCCTGAGGTCGGCGAGATCGGCGTGGAAGAACTCGTTCCGGGAGTCGTAGCCCGCGGCGCGCTCCCGGAACGTCTCGAGGAGGCTGTCCGGGAGGATTTCAACTGGTGTGTCCACTGGAGTGTTCGCAGTCAGGCCTAGTAGGTGGTGAGCAGCCGGTTGAGGACGCGTGAGCCGAACTTCAGGGACTCGGTGGGGACCCGCTCGTCGACCCCGTGGAACATGCCGGTGAAGTCGAGTTCGTCGGGGAGCTGGAGGGGGGCGAACCCGTACCCGGTGATGCCCAGGCGACTGAGTGACTTGTTGTCGGTGCCTCCGGAGAGCGTGTAGGGCAGGACCTTGGCGCCCGGGTCCTGGCTGTGGAGGGCATCGATCATCGAGTCGACCAGGTTTCCGGCGAACGGCACCTCTAGGGAAACGTCCTTGTGGTCGTAGGTGACGTCGACGCCGGCGCCTGCGAGTTCCTTGATGGTGGCGAGGACCTGCTCCTCCTGGCCGGGAAGCGTGCGCACATCGATCAGCGCCTCAGCGGTGCCGGGGATGACGTTGTGCTTGTACCCGCTCTTGAGCACCGTCGGATTGGAGGTGTTCTGCAGGGTGGCACCGACGAAGCGCGCGACGGTGCCAAGCTCGGCGAGCAGGGTGTCGGGGTTGTCGGCGTCGAACTCGACGCCGGTGAGTTCCGTCACACCGTCGAGGAACTGGCGGGTGGTGGGGGTCAGCTCGATCGGCCACTTGTACTCCCCCACGCGGGTGACGGCGCGTGCCAGTCGGGTCACCGCGTTGTCGGTGTTGATCTGTGAGCCGTGGCCGGCGCGGCCGTGGGCCACCAGGCGTAACCAGGAGATGCCCTTCTCGGCGGTCTGCAGCAGGTAGGTCCGCTGGCCTCCGATCGTGGCAGAGAAGCCGCCGACCTCGGAGATGGCCTCGGTGGCGCCCTCGAACAGTCCGGGCTGGGTGTCGACCAGCCAGGACGCACCGTATTTCCCGCCAGCTTCCTCGTCGGCGAAGAAACCGAAGATCAGATCGCGCTTGGGCTGGATCTTCTCGCGCTGCATGCTGCGCAGCACCGAGAGGATCATGGCGTCCATGTCCTTCATGTCCACGGCGCCGCGGCCCCAGATGAGGCCGTCCTTCTCCTCGCCGCTGAACGGGTCGACCGTCCAGTCCTCTTTTTGCGCGGGGACAACGTCCAGATGGCCGTGCACCACCAGAGCGGGCAGCGACGGATCGGAGCCGGGCATCCGGGCGATCACTGAAGCGCGACCTGGCTCGGACTCGAAGATCTGCGTGCCCAGGCCGACTTCCTCGATCAGGCCCGCCGTGTACTCGGCTGCCGCTCGCTCGCCAGGTCCCACATTGTCGCCATAGTTGGAGGTGTCAATGCGGATGAGTTCCTGGCAGATGCGGACAACTTCGTCTTCGGGCAAGATGTTCGTCACGTGGGGCCTCCTGAGGCAACTAGTCTGTTCCACCAGCCTAACCACTTTGGCTCAGACCCCCGCTGAGGGTGCGGATTAAACTCTTGGGCCTTGATCGTGTTAGAGTTTTTTTCGCTGCTTCCGAGGGTTTGAGCCACGGAAAACATCACCTGCGCGGGTGGCGGAATGGCAGACGCGCTAGCTTGAGGTGCTAGTCCTCTAACGAGGGTGGGGGTTCAAGTCCCCCTCCGCGCACAATGAAAAAACCCCGGATTTCCGGGGTTTTTTTATGCCCCCGACCACGCGACGTGGTTATCTCCGACAGCCGTCGGCAAAGTCGACGCATAGTAAAACCATGCCCAACATCGAAAATCGCCCACGCAAAGACGGCTCCACGGCCTATCTCCTTCGTTGGGTCGACAAAAAGACCGGTAAGCGAAGGACCCAGCGTTTTGACGAGGTCAAGGACGCCGAGTTCATGATGACCGTTCTGGAGGCTCACGACCTCGACACCTCGCTGGCCTTATCGAGTGCGCAGAAACACTTCATGGGCGCCTACACGGTTACCAAAATGGTTGAGGGCCATATCGATCTGCTGACGAACGCGAACGGTTACACGATCAGGCGCTACAAAGGGCAGCTTGCCAAGCACCTCACGCCAACCATCGGTCGCATTGATGTACTTGAGGTCGATTATCGTGACGTGGTCGGCTAGGTGAAAACGATGTCTGCTGCGGGCTCCTCCCCTACGACCATCGCGAACGTCCACGGGCTCCTCAGCTGCATTCAAAACCGCTGTCCGTGAGAAGAAGCGCACCGACAATCCGTGCGCCGGAGTATCGCTGCCTCGCAGCTCAGCAACTGAGGATCCTATGTCGTTCCTTACTCGTGATGAATGGCGTCTGCTGCAATCTCATATCCCGGAGGACCATCGACCCCTCTTCGCATTCCTCGCCGCGACAGGGGTGCGCTTCTCGGAGGCCACGGCTCTGTACGGAAGAGACTTTTCGTCTGACGAACATGGACAGGTCACTGTCCGGATTGCTCGAGCCTGGACCCGAAGCGAAACAAACCAGCCAGTCATAGGTCCGCCGAAGACTGCCCCAGTCCCGACGCACGATCGCAGTTGAAAGCCGGACCGCGATGGATCTGTCCCCTCCCTGTCAGGCTGTTGTGAGACACCCCGGAGCCCCCGGGTCCATCGTGGAGGGTGGTGACAGGAGACAGGTTTCATGAGCGATAACAG
>NZ_JADOUT010000041.1:0-7735 GCF_015752345.1 Arthrobacter sp. CAN_A212 | reverse complement strand
GACTGTTATCGCTCATGAAACCTGTCTCCTGTCACCACCCTCCACGATGGACCCGGGGGCTCCGGGGTGTCTCACAACAGCCTGACAGGGAGGGGACTGAACCCATCGTTATCGGGCGAGGCCTAAGCGCGCCGTACAACGTTAAAGCCGTATAAGACCGGGGAAGACACTCTCCCAGCAGAGGAGGGGCAAGGCCAGGGGGGCCTTGCCCCTCCTCTGCTTAGCGCCCACTGTGAGCGAATCTGAATGAACAGATGCCGTCGACTTAGTCTTACGCGCGCTGGGCGGCTCACTAAGAAGCTTTTACCAGCGGAAACTTTGTTTCCATGCACCCTTGCGAATAAACGCTAAGCATGCTTAGGTTTTACGGTAACAACTAAGCATGCTGTCTTTGTGGCGTTGATGGATTGAGCGGTCACCGTCAGGGATGTTGTCAAGCTTTTCTGCACTATGTGAAGCAGCGGTTCTCTAGTTTGAGGCGCGCGCCACATCCGATGCCAGATCAAGGGCCGAGGGTTTATCTCCCGGTCCGTTTACCGAAGGAGAAACCATGAGTACCCAAAATTGGTCGGAAGACCCGATAGTCCCAGTGTCACCTACGCACGGATCTGGTAACCCGGATGGTGGGCAGTCATCGTCGGGCCATGCGAAGGACGAAGCGAAGAATCTTGGTCATGAAGGAGCGGACGCGGCTAAGGGAGTTGCCCAGACCGCTGGGGCGGAGGCGAAGAATGTTGTAGGAGAAGCAAGCGCCCAGGCGAAGAACTTGCTCGGCGAGTTGGGATCCGATCTGAAGGATCAGGCTGGTGCCAGCCAGCAGAAAGCTGCCGAGGGCCTGCGTTCTATCAGTGATGAGCTGTCCTCGATGGCAGATAACGGGGACCAGAATGGTCCCGCAAATGACCTGGTCCGCCAAGCCGCCCAACGCTCGGGCGACGTCGCAGGCTGGCTGGAAGGCCGCGATCCAGGATCACTACTTGAAGAAGTCAAGGGTTTCGCCCGCCGGCGCCCGGGAACGTTCCTGATGGTGGCAGCGGGTGCCGGTCTGCTCGCCGGACGACTGACTCGTGGGCTGGCCGGAGCAGGATCTGATGATCAGGATGCTACCCCAGCTAATCCCGCACCCGAGTACCCGCCGACAGTGCCCACGCAGCCGACTACGGGGAGCGGATTCGGCGCGCCTACTACCGCGACACCGGTCACCACCTCCACAGGAGTCCTTGATACCGAAACAGGTGTCACGGGGCGAGAGCAGACTTCGTTGAGTGATCCTCTAGCCGATCCTCTGGCCACCGAACCAGGCCGGCAGACCCAGGGCGGACCACTGGACAGGGATCTGCGCTGATGAGTGGAACACACACCGGAGGTTCCCCAGCGTATGAGCCGCCGAGGAGCGAGGCCGAGGGCCGGGCAGCCAATGAATCGCTGGGTTCACTCCTGAGCGATGTCAGCCGCGACCTTTCGACCTTGATGCGTCAGGAATTGGAACTGGCTAAAGCCGAGTTACGTGAAACCGGAACCCAGGTGGGTAAAGGCGCAGGAATGCTCGGCGGAGCCGGCGTAGCGGGGCACTTCGTTTTGCTGTTCCTGTCCCTGGCCCTGATGTGGGGTTTGGGTGAGCTGGTCGGTCTCGGCTGGTCCTCAGTGATCGTCGCAGTGCTCTGGGGAATTGTCGCAGCCGTCCTCGCGATGAAAGGCAAGAAGGAACTCAAAGCCGTCCGCGGCATGCCTGACACCGCTGAAACCCTCAAAGAAGTCCCTTCCACTCTGAAGCCAGGTGAGCACACCCCATGAGCCAGACACCAGAACAAATCCGCGCCGACATCGAACGGACACGAGCCGAACTCGGAACCGACGTCGATGCCGTAGCCGACAAGGTGAACCCCTCAAACATTGCCCACCGTCAAACGGACAAAGTGAAGCACGCCGCAGGAAACGTAAAGGACAAAATCATGGGCTCTGCCGACAACGTCAAAACCAATGTCATAGGTTCCGCCGAAAATGCCGGCGGTGCGGTGCACGACGCCCCGCACCAGCTCACCGACAAAGCCAAGGGCAACCCCCTCGCCGCGGGGCTCATCGCCTTCGGCGCCGGCATGCTCGTCGCTTCGCTAATTCCCGCAAGCGAAAAAGAGAAGGACGCCGCGTCAGCCCTGAAAGACAAAGCCCAACCACTGACAACCGAAATCGCTGACTCCGCCAAACAGGTCATGGAAGACCTGAAGGAACCCGCCCAGGACGCAGTGAACTCGGTCAAGGAAACAGGGGCTGACTCAGCTCAAACCGTGAAGGACGAAGGAACCGGCGCCGCTTCGGACCTCAAAGACAAGTCCCAGGACGCCAAAGACAACGTCCAATCCAGTCACAACAGCGGCACCGTCTAACACTCGCCGGGATCTAAGGAATCCCCACACACACCTCTAGGAGGGAACAATGACCGCATCACATCAACCGGTTCGTCAGGACCGGGAAAAAACCACCATGCAAAAGGCCGCCATGGCCGTAGGCATCGTGTTCGTGCTCTTCGGTGTCCTGGGATTCGTTCCCGGGGTCACCACCGAGTTCGACCAGATGGACATGGCAGGGCATGAATCTGAAGCCCTCCTGCTGGGCCTGTTCCAGGTCTCGATCCTTCACAACATCGTCCACCTGCTCTACGGCGTCGCTGGCCTGGTGCTGGCACGGACGTACGCCAATGCAAAAAACTATCTCCTGATCGGAGGTGTCCTCTACCTGGTGCTGTGGATCTACGGACTGGTGATAGACCTCAACTCAGACGCCAACTTCGTGCCCTTCAACGACGCGGATAACTGGTTGCACCTATTCCTGGGCGTCGGAATGATCGCGCTGGCACTGATCCTGAGCCGCAAACGGGACCACGCCACCACAAACCGGGTCTAAAACACCACACCGCCGGGGCCTCTCATGAGGTCCCGGCGGCTCCCCCTCCCCCACCCCCGTAAATTCGTTCCCTCAAGGAAATTTAGATGAGTACAACCACCCCGGTCCGAGCAGTGCGTGTGGCCAAGCCCAACGACGTCGTCGCGTCGTACTCGATCCTGCTCAAGCAGGTGCGCAAGGAAGGATTATTGAACCGTCGACGACGCTTCTATGTGGCCGTCTTCGCTGCACTTACGCTGGCGATGGGTGCGGCCTGGACGGGGTTCGCCCTGCTGGGTGACACCTGGTTCCAGTTGCTGATCGCCGCGGTGCTCGGCATCGTCTTCACGCAGATTGCGTTCCTGGCCCACGAGGCGTCCCACCGGCAGATCTTCAAGACCCGTAGCGCCAATGACTGGTCAGGGCGGATCTTGGCGGCCGGCGTCGTCGGCATCAGTTACCAGTGGTGGATGAATAAACACACCCGCCACCACAACGATCCCAATGTGGTGGGCAAGGACCCCGACATCGAGATCGACACTATTTCCTTCATCGAGGAAGACGCAGCAAAGGCCAAAGGGTTCCACGCGTGGATCACCCGCCGCCAGGGCTACCTGTTCTTTCCCCTCCTCACCTTCGAGGGACTAAACCTGCACGCCAAATCGATCAGCACCCTCTTCCGCCCGGGAGCCGTCCAGGGTCGCTGGGTCGAGCTCGCGCTCCTGGCCGTGAGATTCGGCGCCTACCTGGGTGTCCTGTTCTGGTTCCTGCCCGTCGGTATGGCCTTCGCCTTCATCGGCGTGCAGATGGCGGTATTCGGCATCTACATGGGTGCGTCCTTCGCCCCCAACCACAAGGGCATGCCGACCATCCCGAAGAACAGCAAGCTCGACTTCTTCCAGAAGCAAGTGCTGACCTCACGGAACATCAAGGGCGGGTCCTTCGTCAACAACGCGTTCGGCGGCCTGAACTTCCAGATCGAACACCACCTGTTCCCGGACATGCCCCGCCCGCACCTCCGTCAGGCTGCGCTGATCGTCCGTGACCACTGCGAACGTCTCAAGGTTCCCTACACCGAGGTCGGGGTCGCCGCGTCCTACGGCGCCGTAGTCTCATACCTCAACCGCGTGGGACTAGCAGCCCGCGACCCCTTCGACTGCCCCATGGTGAATAAGTACCGGCGTTCATAGATGAACCGTCTTGACGTCAAACGTGGCATCGAACGAAAAAGGGGGTCCACGTAATGTTGGATCTGGACTTGGACCAATGGTCAACGAGCCGTCTGCTGCTGACAGCCACCCGTTTAGTGGAAAACGCGTGGAGCAAGGAACTCGCTGATTTCGGAATCACCCACGCCGGGCTGACAGTCCTGGTTGTGATCACCCTGCAGGGCGCGGGAACCCAAAGTGAAATTGCCCGGAGCGTGCGGGTCCAGCCACAAACCATGATCAGGATCCTGGATAACCTCGAATACAAAGGTTTCGTTGCCCGCGTACAAACCAGCGTCAACCAAAAAAAACAGCTATTCGCCATCACTCCCGCGGGCAGTAAAGTTCTTGATTCAACCGCTGAAATGGAACAGAACATTTTACCGCGAGACCAGCTCCCGGACGGGAGCGTACGTCGCTATCTGCAGCAAGCAATCGCTGAACTCACCCGCCCTCGCACCCGTGGCATGTGACCTATTTCGTGGTTGCACTGTGTTCGACTGCTTCGGAGCTGGCCAGAACGTATCGCACCAGTTCTTTGCCGGAAAGAGCTGGCTCAAAGAGCCAGCTACCAAAATCCAGGTCGCTGTATGGGCCTAGGAAGGCCCAGTGATTGGGCCCCCGTTAGCAGTCCAGCGTCTATGCGATAGCTGATTTGTTCTCTTGCGTCCAGGTTTCCCAGTAGAGCTTCGGCGTCATGCCGTTCAGGGATCCGTGGGGCCGTTCATGATTGTAGATCTCTTTCCATTCCTCGGCCAAATACTTCGCCTCGGCCATCGTGTCCATGATTTCTCCGGAGAGCTGTTCCCTTCTGAACTGGGCGTTGAAAGATTCGATGAAGCCGTTCTGCCACGGTGAACCCGGATCGATAAACGCGGTCTCCACCCCGGCAGTGGCGCACCAATCGACCAGCGCGGCCGCGGTGAACTCCGGCCCGTTATCCGAGCGCACATAGGTCGGGACGATGCCGGTTTCGGCGATGATGTCCTCCAGTGCCGCGACCACATCGGTCGCAGTGAAGGACCGTCTCGGGATGACAGCCAGGGCGGTGCGGGTGTATTCATCGATCACGTTGAAGAACCGGATATGCCGCCCGCACGAAGTCACATCGGATTGGAAATCGAAGCTCACCACATGCATCGGGTACTCAGCCCTGAGACGCTTCCGCACCTTGGGCTTGCAGGTGAGCCCCTCGAGGCGCCAGAGCCGGCGCACCCGCTTCTTATTCAGTGCCATGCCGTCCCAGCCTGGCTGGCCAAGTAGGTGCCAGCAGGCCTTGCGTTGTTCTTCGAACCTGATCTCCGGTCGGCCTTTGCGCAGCACGGACCGGTTCTGCCCCAACACCTTGCAGGCGAACCTTTCGGACGCCCCGAACCGCTCCTGCGCCATACGGACCGCACGGCGGCGAGGTTCGGGCCTCAGAATTTTCCCCGCGCCACCTCATTCAAAATATCGATGGCCAGGACCTGATCGGCTAACAGCTTCTTCAGCCGGGCGTTCTCCTTCTCGAGCTCCTTGGTCCGTTTCGTCGACTCGGCCTTCTCGCCGCCGTACTGGTTCAGCCACCGGTACCACGTCGCCTCGGTCACCCTGCAATTCCTTCACGATCTCAATCATCGGCCGACCGTCGTTGAGCATCTTCTGGCCCTGACGGACCTTCGCGATGACCTGATCCGGGGTATGTCTACGTGCCATAATCTGTGAATTTCCTCCTGCATCCATTATCGGATGCGAAACTCACACAGTCACCGGACTCCTACCCGGGGACCCAACCAGCCGGACTGTACCCTCCCGCAACTGCAGACACGAGCACAACTGCGGCGCCCAAGATTCCACCGGCGAACACCATCTTGAAGAATACACCGGCCAGCGGTGTCGTGTTTTCCCTCATCATAAGAACCCTACGTGCCTAACCTCTGAGGCGATAGGCCACGAGACTGTGACCTGCCCTGGACTGATCGCCAAGTCTGCTCGCTGGGCAGCCTGGCGTGGCTAAGAGCGGATGGCGCCAATGCCTTCTTGATGCTCATCGTACCGACGACCTTCCGCGTTCGGGCCGAGGAGCATCAAGAAGAGAAGCACTAGCTGACCAACAACTGGTATCGCGATCACCAAAAGTAACCACCCACTTTCGTTGGCGTCGTGGAGTCGGCGTATGCCAAGTGCGATGCTGGGGACAATGGTGGCAGCTATCCAAAGCGCGAAGAGCGCATATCCGATGGCTACAACCGGTTCGGCGGTGAGATGCCCGATCGATGGATAAACACGACCACTGGAAGTCATCAGTATGTTCAACAAACTGCACACAACTCCCGAGATAAGAACCCACCACCAGAACTCGCTCCGGCTGGCACGCCCTGATGTTGTGGCGTACTTTTTGAAGAAGCGTTGCGCTGAAGCCTTTGGCGATGCGCCGTAGTGCGGCAACCAAACCGGCGGGCCGGGTGCGGCTTGTGCCGGAGTGTTTCATGCAGCCATCTGTTCCCCAGGAAGTGATGCAATTGGTGGGTCCATTATACGGGCATATACACCTCAGAAGCCGCTACCGGGCCCAGCCCCCGGCGAGGTGACCGAGGGCTAAGCAGGCCAGTTGAGGTTGCTGATCGCCAGACCCAATTGCCGCACACCAGAGGGTATGACCGAGAACCCAGCACGCCAGCCCCGAGGCATCCCTGTCGGTGGACTGTTCGCCGCCACCTCCCACAGTGAGTCCGACCTCCAGCTCACACCAACGATCGATTACTCACCGCTCGAGCCTGCCGCCGACGCCCCTCTCCCCCGCCCTGTTGAGACCCAGCGGCGCATGCGTGGCAACAAATTCTACCCAGGCGTCCGGGAGATGGACAAGTGGCCTGCCATCGGCACCAACCAGGAGACTCAGCTGGCGGAGATCAAGATGCAGGCCCATTACTTCCAGGGCAACATGGACTGGTACGTGGCCGAGTACGACCCCAAGACGCAAAACGCCTAGGGGTACGCCGACCTGGGGTTCGGGATGGGCAAAGGGGAGACTTCCACCTGCCGAAGACTTCTGCCAGGGGATATTCTCGTATTGAGTTGGGTGGCGATAGCTAGCCGGTTTTGCGTCCCTGAAGGAGCATCGCTAGCGCGGCCCCTTCGTCCATTTCGACCACGGGTTGCGGCGTCAAAGATCCTGAGCGATAGGCCATGGAGATAATCTCATCGAGGTTCTCTTCGGAGAAGCGCACCGTCCGCTTATCGAAGCGCAGGTGTAACCAGACACCCTGGTAGACCTTTTCCCGGACTGAACGTTCGGAAATACCAAGTCGCACAGCGACCTCTTTGGGGCTCATAAATTCGGTTTGTAGCTGCGACTCTGCCATCGCGTCATCCTTCTGTCACCGCGGACACTTAGTTATCCGTCAGGTACTTCTATGCACGTAATCTCACCACGGCTGTACGACATTCCTTTTCGGCCCGTTTTCGCGTGGTCGGCGCGGAATCTGTCAAGTCAAATGAGACAGTTTGGGTTAGTTCATGTGGGGTTCGTTTTCGGGCTGGTTGATCCAGAATTGGGTTGGCATGGTTGGCGGGTGCGGTCGGCGACCGAACCGTTCGGGGTGGGCGTGGTAGGCGGCGGTGAGGGTGTTCTGCCGGTCCTGGTCGATGGCGTCGGCGGTGCCGAA
>NZ_JADOUT010000040.1:0-8407 GCF_015752345.1 Arthrobacter sp. CAN_A212 | reverse complement strand
AACTCCGCTTCGGTCTCAACGCCTTCTGCGAGCACTGTGATGTCGAGTGCTTTGGTGATTCCCATGATGCCAGCCACGACAGCCTGGCGGGCCGGACTGGTGTCGATTCCTCGGATGAGCAACATGTCGATCTTGATCAGGTCTGGCTGGAACTCGACCAGGAGTCCCAGTCCCGCATGACCTGCACCAAAGTCATCGATGGCGGTGGTGAAACCATGCTTGCGATATTCGGTGATGATGTTCGTGAGGTGAGCGGTGTCCAAAACCTCCTCATTTTCGGTGAACTCGAACATGACCGATGACGTCGGGAAACTGCATCGCTCGGCCGCGAGCAGCGTCGCACGAAGGCATGCAGCCGGTTGGTAGACCGCGTTCGGCATGAAGTTGATGGAGAGCATCAATTCCTCTCCCGCAGGAAACAGGCGCGACGCCAGCTCGATTGCCTTGACGCGACAGTCCTGGTCGAAGCGGTATTTTTGCTCCGGCGAGATCTTTGACAGGACTTCAAAAGCACCCTCACCGGATAAACCTCTGACCAGCGCTTCGTAGCCCCATACGCGGCCGGCAACCGCGTCATAAATTGGTTGGAAGGCATGCTGAAATCGAAGTCGAGCTTTGAAGATGTCGTGCAGCTGTTGCATGCCATGTGGAGCCCTCCCTCACTGGTTACATCCACCGTAGGGCACAACTGTTTCGATTATAGCGGCTTGATTCGAGACCACTTCTGCAGCGCTTCGGTGTGGGTGCGTGATGACCAGTAAATTGGCGCCATGCGGGCCCCCGCAAACGATGGTTTAGGGGATGCTGGCGAATCGGAACATCCCTAACCAGTTAGGTCTCCGGGAGCTTGCGGTCTTTGCCATGTTCACGCCAGTAATCGTCTCGTTGTTTCCTCACGAATTTCACGAGATATACCACCATGGCCACCGCGAGGGCGGCTTGCATGACTACGACGACCCACTCCCACGGCTCAGTGCGCAGGACCGGTATCCATGGAGGTATCAGGAAGACGACAAGCACCAGTGCAAGGAAGGCCGCGGCTGGCCGTTGTTGTTGTCGGGATTTCATGGTCCACCCTATCGATTTCGATTCGTAAATACGATGGATTTCGTGACGCCGAAAGATGAGACACGACGTGCGAATTGAACGGTTTTGACGACCCTTTGTGCGTGCCGGGTGGTTGAAGCTATGAGGGAATCACTTGGTAGGTGCTGCGATGGCAGGTCAGGTGGGTCGTTGCGGGTAGGCCCGTTATTCTTTCATCGCGGCGTTGACCCACCGTGAGCCCGAACCTTCGGCGGCAGCTTCGTCTTGAGGGTTTAGCATTGCGCAAGTCTTCATTGACAGGCATCCACATCCAATGCAGTCGTCGAGTGACCGTCGTAAGGTATTCAATTCACGGATCCTGGCGTCAACTTTCATCTTCCATGGCGCGCTGATCCGATGCCAGTCGGCAGGGGTTGGGGCTGTATCGAGGGGAATGCCTTCAAGGCTTTTGTGGATCTCCCGCAGACTTAGTCCGACGTTTCGGGCCGCGGCGATAAAGGCTAGACGACGCAACACGCTGCGGTCGAAAACTCGTTGATGCCCGCTCCGTCCGGCGCTACGAACAAGACCGAGATCCTCATAGTGGCGAATGGCTGACACCGCGAACCCCGATCGCGCGGCAACTTTGCCAATTCCTAGGTATTGGCGCGCTGCTTGAGTCATGTAGCAAAACTACGGCGGATACCTGTTGCGCTCAAGTGCGCTTGAGCGCATAGGTTTCGTCAATGATTGCTATGGGGATGGATATAAGTACAAGTTCGGCTTGTCGGGGCAGAGCTGACTCGCCCAGAGCGCGTTTTCCTCGGTGCTTGAAGCTATGACAAGGCGGTGGGAAGGAACAAGGCAGTTGATCCGCCCCTTTAAGGATCAGCGAAGTCGCCGGCTGCTGGCGGCATTTCTCACGTCGGAGCTTGGTGATGGCATAACGGCAGTCGTTGTCCCGCTGGGTGTGTATGCGGTCAGCGATAGTGTTGTTGCCTTAGCCTCGACGTTCCTGGGGAGAATGCTTCTCGGTTCGTTGTTTGCCGCAGTAGGCGGAACTATTGCGGATTTCGTGGATCGGCGGGTTCTTCTGCTGGGAAGCTATGTGGTCCGCGCCGTCCTGGTTGCAGCACTCATTCCTTTATCCGAAGCCAACACAGTCGCTTTCGCCGTTCTTGGCGTGCTTGTGGGTGCGGCGGGTTCGTTTGATAACCCGGCGGCTGAATCCGCTCTCCGGACCACCTACAGACATGACTTGCAGTCGCTCGCAGCAGCACGAAAAACAGGCAAAACTGTTTCGCAGATGGTGGGTCCAGCGATCGGTGGTCTGCTGTTTGGTCTCGGCGGTCTAACTCTCGCGTTAGGGATCAACGTTCTTACATTCGTGGTCGCCCTGGCCCTTCTAGGCTTCAAACGGCTCGCGCCCGGCAAGGGCCATAAGATGTCAGCTCCCCGAAAAGTATCTCCACAGAATGCGGGGCTTGGGTGCGCTTCGAGATTGGGAAGCTACAAAGGCCAACTACCACCAGAAGTGTCTATGGCGTTCGTGTCGTCAGCGGGCGCGTCCTTCCTGGTTGCCGTCGCCACTGTTCTGGCTGTGCCGTACCTAGCCGATCTACCCGACGCCCCAGCTGGTGCTTATGGATACGCTCTGGCCGCTTACAGCGTCGGGGCTCTTCTCGGTCTGTGGCTGGCAGGCATCGGTACATGGGTCAACGTCCGCCTCAAAAGTATCCTCATCTTCTCCGCCGTAGCCTTCGGCCTGATCACGATGGTGAGCGTTTCAATCCCCAGATGGGAGATATTCGCGGCTGCATGGTTTCTCTGGGGGATTGCTTTCGGGCCGGAGGACGTCGTTAGCGACTCAAGAGTCGCTTCAGTGATCACCGACCAATGGTTGGCTCGGGTGTACGCAGCATGGTCAATTGTGGGGAAAATTGGTGCGGCCGGAGCCTACGTTCTCGTCATCGCTATCGGTGATCTTGATATTCAGTTCGGCTTCGTCACGATCGGGCTGCTGTACGCGGTCATCCTTCCTGTCCTCATCATCGTCCTGCCAAAAGAAACAAGAGAGAGGACGCCTTTACCTAAGACCTGAACCAGCAAACGCCACTTTCGGTCACCCGGTGTGGCCGGTAACGATGGTAAGTGGGACGGGTCACCGGAGACATTATCCCGATTGATCGATGTATTGATCTTCGAGTCCGTGGTTGCACTGTGCCTTTAGCCCCTCGCTGTAAAGTGTGGGGCTTCGAGTACTCTGGCTCGATGACTGACTCTCATGCCTCAGATTTGTACGATGCCGTCAACACCTGGGGCATTGATGACGAGTTCTTTCTGAAATTCGCTACAGCGGTCCCTGCTGCCCGGGTGCTCGACCTAGGCTGCGGCACCGGACGCGTGACTCTTGCGGTCGCGCTGGCAGGCGGCAAGGTCACAGGTGTAGACCCTAATGGGACAAGACTAGAAGCGGCACGGGCAAAGCCGGAGGCCGGACGTGTGGAATGGATCGAGGGTGACTCGACGGCGATTCCACCGGACCACGAGTTCGACGCTGCAATTATGAGCGCGAATGTTCCTCAGGAAATTCTCGACGACGCGGAATTAGCTCGGTCTTTCGCCGATATCGCAGGTCATCTCGTCCCGGGCGGTCGGCTTGCTTTCAACAGCCGTGACCCAAAGGCACGAGGGTGGGAAGCATGGACAAAAGAGTGCAGCCACAAACTGGTCCAGCTTCCCGAAGGGGAGAGTCAGCACTGGTACCAAACCATCTATGTTGACGAGGCGAACGGCCTGGTTGAATTCTGTGCGCACGAAGTTGGCGTTGATGGCACTGAGACTGTCGGATGTGACACCCTCCGCTTCCGTTCAGAAGAGCACTTGCGCACCATGCTCAGCGAGGCAGGGCTGGTCGTCGATGAGGTCTTCGGCGGATTCGAGGGCGAGCCAACCGGGCAGGGCATCGGCAGCCTGGTCATTACCGCCCACAAACCTTAGCGCCCCAAGTCGGTGGCCCTTCAAATTGACCACAACCGGACCGTACAAGCGGCAAAGGGCTGCTCACCGTCGTGCATGACCGGAAGCGGGACCCTGAGTGGAGCAGGGCCGCTGACCGGTAACGATGGTCGGCGTGACATCGAGGTTCAGGTGATCCGGGCGGCGTGACACGCCGCATTGTCTGTCTCGTTTTCTGTGCCCGTTTGAGATGAGTAGGGACCTACGTTTGTGCAACTACCGCCGGCCGATGGGCCACTTGGAATTTGCTGATCTAGGAGTGCGTGGCGATCCAGGCCCAGCTTTCCGCGCGGTTTGGCACGGCTGGGTGTTGGGCGGGGCGGTCGAGGTGTCCACCATCGTTGTGACTAGCTCACCCACAATAAGTAATGGATGCTGATTCGTAGTCCGTCATGCTCTGGAAGAATGTGGTGGGTGCAAGATTCCAAGAGCTTCGAGCTTCACGCGTGGGTAGATGAGAGCATGCGACCCACGAGGGACGACGAGCGCATGTATCTGCTCGGCGCCGTCGTGGCTGATCCGTCGTGCTGTCAACGAGCAAGGGACGAATTGCGGGGTGTGCTGCCTAGAGGTGCCCGGAAGCTGCACTGGACTGACATGGGAGATCGCGAGAAAAGGCGCGTCACTGGGCTCATTGCTGATTTGGATATGGCGCACCTGATAGTTGTGGGGACACCACTGAATTACCGGAAGCAAGAGCACGCTCGCGCGAAATGCATGGAACGACTGCTTTGGGAACTGGGGCAGCTGGAAGTCAATAAAGTGTTCCTGGAACAACGCACTCAGTCCCTAAACAAGCGAGATATGGCCCTTATCGAGCATTTACGCGGTAGCAGGTCAATTCCACCAAGACTCCGCGTATACATCGAGCAGCCGTCCACAGAGCCGATGTTGTGGATTCCAGATCAAGTGCTGGGAGCGCTGGGAGACGCAGAGTCCAAGAACAATAGATGGATGGAGCTGTACAACGGTGTTGTGGAACGCATCGACATAGTGATCTAGACAGCGCGAAGGCCAGGTCCCGCTAATCACGGGGATCCTGGCCCTTACTTCTCGACTCTCCCAGCAGGAGAGGAGCTACATCCATTAAACATGGCGGTAGGTATTCTGTCTACCTGTTGTGACAATTTTACCGGTGATCCTGCTCATGAGCATGAACTGGGGTTTAGATCAGCCACAGGGTCCAAGGGGCCAGCTCGACGTAACAGTTGTTATCGGCGTTCGACGATGAGGATGTCTTAGCTTGAGCTGGCCTCGGCAGGTTAGGTTCTTCGCGGGACGTTCGTGAGTACATCTTCGGCTTGATCCTCATCTAGAATCCAGCGCTGGTGGGGAGGGTGCTCGGGGTACTTGTCCCGTAGATACGCACGCACAACTGCGCCGGGACGGGATTCATTTGTGTATCCAAGCTTGCGGGCGAGCTCGATTGGTCGGTAGGTGGCCACCTTAGAAGTCTAGGACGAAGTGGTCTACGGAGGCGCTAACCTAATTTCTTTGTAACTCCAGGCCTAGGTCTAGTTTGCTACTGGTCGTATCTCTTTGTTGGGGAAGAGCAGGAGGGGTCGTTTCCATGCTGCCCACGCGCTGGCAAGGGCTGCGAGGAAGCATAGGACGATCACTATGACTGGTTGGACGGTGATGTGTCCGCCTCCTTGTCCGCCGAGAGTCATGAACATCTGGGACAAGGGTAGGGAGATTAACGGAAGCAGAATGAGGCAAGCCCAAGGTCGCGTTTTTCGGCCGGTGATGGTGATTAGTGCCGCTATCAGGGCAAGTTCGAGAGTCCATCGGGTGAGCACGGCTCCATCGATAAACCCTCCGCTGTTAGGTGGCCAGAAGGTTCTTTGGGATCCGCTTCCTTGGAGATAACTCGTGAGCGTGATGATGATGCCCAATGCCGGTGATCCTATGAAGACCAGCTGACGCAGCCGCGGAGTCCGAATGGGATTTCCTACGAGAGCGAGAAGGCTTGTCGAAGCGAAACAGGCAAAAACGATGAGGGGTACCCCTATGGCGGGGGCAGTGTTTGTCAGGACGATAGCTAAGGTGAAACTGGTCAAGATAGTCGCAACATGCATGAACTTGGACAAGCCACCCCTACCCGCCGCCTGTGCAAGGAAAGCGCCAACAGCCAGCACGAACACGATGGCCGCGGGAGTCGTGACTGGTCCGAAGGGGTGGTCTGCAAAGGTGTAGCTGTTCCAGCGGAACCAGCGTCCGAACTCCCCGAGGACCAACATCATCAAAGCCAGCGCGGTACCAGCGATGAGCCCGACGGCAGCAAGCCGGTCTCGCCGGCGCCGCGGCACCACCGATAGCGCCTGGTTCACACGAGCAATCAAACCGTGAAGACCCAGTTCCAGGAGCTCCGCGGTCGAGGCTTTGGTCGTATTCTTCTCAGCGGCGATGTCCAGCATCACCCCGAGAAGTTCCTCACCGTGTGCGGCCCTCCATCGTGAAGGGTATGTGCGCAGCGCGAGGCGGTACCTGCCCTCAAGTGCAGTCATCTCACTCACGCGATTCCTCCTACAGTTCGCGTCCGAAGACTAAGCCGTGCGGCGTCCGCGTTGGACTCCAATCGGCTGGTCTCACGTTCTAATGCCGTGGCCCCGCTGTCGGTCAGGGTGTAATAGCGACGGAGTCGACCATCGACGATTTCCTCGCCGGCGTCGCCCACTAATCCCTCTTCCTTCAAGCGGTCGAGGGTTGTGTACAGGCTGCCTGGCTGCAACGTCACCCTGCCGCCGGAAAGCTTTTTCGTCTCTGCCAAAAGGGAATAGCCGTGGTGCTTGGCTCTGGCCAGAGCATTCAGGATCAGGAAGGTCGGTTCACGCATTTCACGGATACTCATGACGGCAACTATATGTATGTTGCATGACTATTCCGCCGAAGATGAAGGCGTGTCGCCGAATACACCGTTCAGGAAGACTGAAAACGAAGACTATGGAAGAACAGTAGGGCCCATTCGCTCTGGTTCCCGCGCTCACTATCGATCGACGGTGGACGGTCCTCCGCCCCGACGTAATAGACCGTTATCGGCGGACCGGGTAACCATGGGAAAGCGTCGATCGAACCTTCAGCGGTTCCTCAGAGGGTCGGAGAGCGATTTTGCTACCTAAACCGAACGAAGAAGTAAAGGCCGGATGCAACAGCAGCAAGTAGACCGCCAACCAGGAACATGGCAACAACTAATGCTGCGGGCAGCCCAATAAAGGCTATGGATGACGTTGTCGCTGTCACGATGGTGATTAGAAGGCACTCGGCTGCAGAGCGTTTGAAATAGGTCCAGTTGCTTGCCAGAAGGTGATCAAGTTTCCAAACTGCGCCACCAACAGCGGCCCCTAAGACAACCCCAATTCCGGCGCCGAAAATTGCATAGACGGATGCCAGCCCTATCGAACGTCCTTCGAGGGCAGAGGTCCTTGGTGCACCGATTCCGGCGACCACAGCGATTACCCCGATAGCTGCGCCAACTGTGGCACCGAGGATAAGAGCAGCAATCACCGCGGAGGGCTGCAATGGCCGTGATTCGGGTCTAACTACCAACGGTGCCCTTTCAGGTGGAGAGCCCATTTTACGAAGTCGTATGTGCTGGTGCTCAGGCTTTCTATGTCTGAGCGGAGGGAAGCGGGGGAAGCTTCTCTGCGCGGGCTGCTCGGATGATAAAGAGAATGCTCACGATAAGGAGAAGTAATCCCAAAGCCAACATGCCTGAATAGAACGGGGTTGCTGGACAGCCTGCCGAGCTGTCCTCGCCTGCACATGCTAGGCCGGGTTGGAATAGCCCGATTGCTGTGCAGGCCGATCCAACGCCGAGAAGAACTATTCCGATAGTGCCCCACATCCGCTTTTTCATACCTCATCACACCACGAAGTGTCCGATCAGCGGGGGAAGCGCTGTGTGAGCTGCTGCGGTGATTTCGGACAGCGGATTTGGTGGTTTTCTCTAAGCTGCCATGGCTGGCTGGTGGTAACTGTAATGGACTTCGTTGGGTCGGCGGTAATCGAGGGCTGAATGCCGACGGCGGCTGTTGTAGAAGCCCTCGATGTAGCGGATGACGCCTCGTTTTGCCTGTAATTTGGTGGCGTAAACGGTGCGGTAGACCCGCTCGTTTTAAAAGCGCCGAAGAAGCTCTCGGCCAGGCTGTTGTCCCAGCACACACCCGTGCGACCCATCGAGGAACGCATCCCCAGACCGGTGACCATCGTCCTGAATATAGCCGAGGTATAGACGCTGCCGCGATCGGAGTTAAGCCGGATTCGGCTTAACAGCGATTATGCCGAGGAAAACGTTAAGCCGAGTTTGGTGCGTTTTCCCTTGTGATTCGGGGGTCTCGGTCCCGTTCCTCGGGTTAACGTTCCT
>NZ_JADOUT010000039.1:0-8545 GCF_015752345.1 Arthrobacter sp. CAN_A212 | reverse complement strand
GGGCGCCGAGCGGGCGGCGGTGCTCGCGCTGATCAACATTCCGGCGTACGCGGATCTGGCGATCGGCCAGATCTGGGCCCGCGAGCTCGATGAGGGTCGCTACTGGTGCTCAGTGTCCTCGATGTATCGGATCAAGGTGGTAGGCGATTCGGCCCAAACCCCGAGACCAGTCCCCGCTGGCCCCGCGCTGCGGGACCTGCGCGCAGAACCAGTCGCCGGACGCAAGACCCTGAACTTCGCCATGGGCATGGCCGGCAACATGGGCGGTGACGCTGCCACGATGGGTGGTATGGGCAGCGGGGAGGACACCATGATGGCCTTCACCATCAACGGCCAGGAATTCAACCCAGAACGAACCGACACCCCGGTCACGGCCGGAACAGTCGAGGAATGGACCCTGATCAACTCCAGTCCCATGGATCACCCCATACACCTGCACGTGTGGCCCATGCAGATCATCGACGACGGTGACCGCGACGTCTCCGAACCGAGGTGGCAGGACGTCGTCAACGTCCCGGCCCGCGGGCAGGTGAAAGTCCTCATCGCTTTCGAAGACTTCCCCGGACGCACCGTCTACCACTGCCACATCCTCGACCACGAAGACCAAGGCATGATGGGCACCGTCGAAGCCCGCTGAGGCTAGGTGCTACCGGAGGACGACGCCGCTGCACGGACCTCAGCGCCCGACAGCTGCCCCCGGGGGTAACGGTGACATTGGACCATGTGCAACGATCCCGTCCCCATCGGGGACGCATCAGGAGGATCGCACCAGCTGCGCTGCGCTGTCGGCCAGGACCAGCGCTGGGTGTGCTGGGATCGAGCCGCCAAAAAATGGCCGGTTGAAGTCCACCCCGAAGGCGGACCGCAAGACGTCCCGGCAATCTGCATGCCGCCGACGGCTAGCAAACCCGGCATCATCGAGTAATGCATTCTGAGTGACCATGTGCTTGCTGCTACCACCCGGGCAGCGCCGCGAGGGACGTTAGGGGCGGCTTGTGCACACCGTTCGCGGGGCAGGGCGTAAACAAGCCGGGAGGATCACCGCGAAGGAATCAGCGGATGTGGAAGCCCGCCTGGGTTACGGGTACCGTCTCGGCCCTGCCCCCTCCACAGTTGGCGGCTCCGGGACCGACCTGGGGGAGCGAGAAGTTCTGCGCACCTTCTGTGTCCAAGGTGAAGGCCACCATCTTGCCGTCCAGGACAACACCGGCGGCCGTCTCGCCCTTGGTGATGATTCCACTGACTTCTGTCCGGCCGTCATTGAACTCCAGGCAGGTCAACCGGGCCGTGAAGTGGGATAACCCTGACGGGCTCTGATGCGTGAAGGACAGGCGTCCGGCGGCCACACCGTCGCTGCCGAGTTTGCCTTCCACCGACAACCTCCGCTGGTCTTCCGGCAGGGAGCTCACGGCTGCCCCATTGATGCGATGAACCTCGCTGGCGCTGGTGCTGGAGTTGGTGCGGGGGGTGCCGTCCGAGTCCGCGAAAGCCGGACTCGGAGCGAGCAACGCCAAAACGGCGATGCTCATTGGGGCGAGGAACGTTCGTAGCCGCACGATAGTCTCCTAAAGAAAATGAATGACAAATAATCTACCCACCCTATCCATGTGACAGATCGAGGTTCTGTAATCCAGCACACTGACGCCGACCCATCCACACCACTGTCAGCGCTATGTGGCGGGTCCAGCCCAGTGCTTTTTTATGGCCGCGGTGACCGCCTTCGCGGGTGTTCGGCAAGAGTGGCGCGTAGGAACCTTGATCGCGGGCTACGCGCCCGTTCCGGTCGTCCGTGGTGTCACCTTCGGTCCTCGTCAGAGCACGTCGTTGGTTCCCATGCTCAGGTACCGGTACACAGTTGCCCGGCTGGCCCCGATGATCTTCCCAATATCAGCCGGAGCAAGACCCTGGGCCTTCAGATCACGGGCGCGCTTGACCAACGCATGAGCGGCGGTGACTTCCCGCCGCCCGGCCTTCCGCCCATGTTCAGCTGCTACGGCCATGCCGGCCCTTGTCCGCTCGGCCAGCTGGTCGCGCTCGAGCTGAGCGAACGCGGACATCACGGTCAGCATGGCCCTGCCCATCGGACCCGTCGTACTGATGCCTTCCGTGACGCTGCGGAAGTGCACCTCCCGGTGTTCGAGATCATCGATGAGGGCCAGCAGGTTTCGGGTGTTGCGCCCTAACCTGTCCAGCTTCCACACCACCACCTCATCTCCCTCCCGAAGATGATCGAGCAGTTTATCCAGTTCAGGCCTGCTGGCCCTCGTCCCGCTCACACCATGGTCCGTAAAAACCCGCCTGCAGCCCGCGGCCGCTAACGCCGCGTGCTGCAGGTCCGCGTTCTGGTCCAGGGTGCTGACCCTCGCATACCCGATACTGCCCACGCCCACTCCCCTATTAGCTCATCCAAGGCCCTAATCCGCTTTTTTGAGAATAGTCCATGTGAGACACATTGCTGAGACACGACACGCCTCCGGGAATTGCCGCAAATGCTGGACTCCGACCAACCGCAGCCGGGCCCGCCGTCACGTCCTGACAAAGGATCCTTGAGGGCACAATTACGCGACTGGCCCACAGGACAGCTGGGAGATCGAAAGTTGGCCTGGTCTGGCGGTATAGGGTGACAAACGATTTAGTCCCCCGGTTCGCTGCTGTGAGTCCAATGTCGGGAGACCAAGTGAACCCCGACGATGAAACTTTGAAGCCGAATCTCAGACGCCTGGGTGTGTCAGCCGAGGATCGATAAGGCTTGCGGAGCGCTGTCGATGGTGACGTCAATATAGGCGTTGACTGACTTCACTTCACCGTCGATCTGGTAGGGCATAGGCTTCAGCGTGGAGAATCGGTACTGCGTATAGCTCGGCTGGTCGCCAAGCCCTTTCGTGGTGGCACGCAGGGCGGCGAGCAAGACGCGCCACTTGGCCATGTGGGGGAATGTGATGACTTCGAACTTCCCGTCGACCGGTTGGTCCCCGGCCTCGCTGAGGGTCGCGTATTTCGCCATCTGCGAGATATTTGCGAACACCAGGCTATCGAATGAGCGTTGCTCGCCGTCAATCTGGCGGATCTCGAAGGGCTCAAACTTTGAGAAGGTCCGCACGACCGAAAACATCTCCCTCGCGGCTCCCTTGCTTGCCTTTTCCAAGTCAAACGCGACGACCGGGGTGAGGCCGAAGCCGATGTAGGAGTGCGCATACACGGGCTCTACCCCTGCTTTGTCCAGACTGAGACGTAGCAGATCAATCCGGCGTACCCTTCCGTCGGTGATGGCTTTCACCAGGGGTTTTTGACTGGTGACCCGGCTGTGGTCGTTCGCGTTACCTGCCGGCAGGACGGCGCAGACCGTGTCGTTGTTGTGACTGGCCATGACACCGTTAATGACCTCGTTGTACCCGCCGTCACCACTGACCGACACCACCAGAGCGTTTCTTGAGGATGCCGCTTCCCGGGCAAGTTCTACGGCATGACCGGCGTACTCGGTGGGCTGCAGCCTCACATTTTGTCCAGGTCGCGCAGACAGGACATCGTCCCGGAGTTCCTCTGCGAGTTTCGGTGCGTCCCCCGTGCTGTTGGGGTTGAAAACAATCGTGATTAGTGCGAAACCGTGCGGTGCATCCATGAGTGAAACCCTTTCGTAGCTGTTGGCCCTATCGCCTTGGTACTACCGCGTCCCTTCGTCCTGCTTCTTAGGGCGACCCGATGAAGCGAGGCGTATTTGCAGCGTGTTCTGGTAGGCAATCGTTGCTGTGGGTAACGAACCCGATGATGTGGTGTGCGACGGTGCCCGGTGCGCTGTGATGGACTGCGTGCGGTGCCCCTGCGACCACGGTCAGAGTGCTGTCGCTGGACGAGTCGGCGAGGCTGCGTGACCACGCGATGCCTGCGACCAGGTCACGGGATCCGCGCAGGATGAGGACGGGTTGGGTTGCACGGGGCAAACGTTCCTCTAAGCGGTAGGCCATGGCGATGCCTAGTTCCGCCAAGTACCATCGAGGCCCGCAGCGCAGGACATCCAGGAACTGGACGGCGTTGAGTAGCGGCTCCTCGAGGAAAGAGTTCAGGCCCAGTGTGAGCGCCTGCTGGGCGATGGTGCGTCGGCGCTCATCAACGGCTGCTCCGATGAGCACGAGGTGGGACACGAGGTCAGGTCGTTGGATGGCCAGTTCCGTTGCTGTTTGCACCCCCATCGAGTGCCCGACGATCGTGCAGGAGGAAACCCCTATGTCGTCCATGAGTGCTGCAACGAGCTCGGCGTTGGCGGGGTTGGTGACCTCGTCCGCTGGTCGGTGCGTCCAACCGTATCCGGGTAGATCGATCACGAGCACTCTCCCCTGCCGGGAAAGGTATCGACCCAGCCTCAGGAAGTACCGGTGGGACATGCCGATACCGTGGATGAGGACGAACACGGTACGGGCGGTCGGGACTGTGCCCGCCACTTCGTGGATCACACTGTGATGTTCGAGAAGGTACGCACGGCACTGACGATCACCGACCGTGATACTGCGCCAGTCCGGCTTCGTCACCGGGTTTTTTGCCCGCGCCGGAGCTGGCAGGGCGGGCCGCAGGGAGGTCTTGGTGTCTTCAGCGCTGGAGGGGATCCAGGTCCTGTTGCTTTGGAGGTGGGCGGAGGGGATGTCTTTGACCAGGTTGAGGATGGCGTTTGCGACCAGGGGTGCGCCGGTGCGGTGTGCGGCGTGGGGTTGGCCGGGTATCTCCGTTGCGCGTCCATCGGAGGCTCGTCGGGCAAGCTTCTGACACCATGCCCGGTTTGCGATCGGATCAAGGGACCCTCGGATAATCAGCACCGGCTGAGTGAGGCTGGCCACCTTATCATCGAGGCGATAGGTCAGCATGACGGGTAGTTCCGCTAGGTACCAGCGAATTCCGCACTTCAGGTAGGCCGCAGTGACCAGGAGATTGGTAACTGGTCGCTCGAGCAGGGTGTTGAAGGCTAGGACCAGGGAGTTCCGGGTAGCGGAAGGATGGGCAGTGTCCGTGACCGGACCGATGAGCACGATAGCTGAGACAAGCTTAGGGTGTTGCGCTGCGAGTTCGGTGACGAACTGGGCGCCCATGGAGTGCCCGATGACGACGCATCCGGAAAGCTGAGCATTTTTCAGTGCGTCTGCGATGACGTGTGCGTAATCAGAGACGCTGAGTTGTTGGGATGGTGTCGGTGTTCCTCCGAAGCCGGGAAGGTCGAACACGACGGTGTCACCGTAGGGGATCAGGTGTGCCTGTAACCGGGCGAAGTAGCGGTGTGACATTCCGATGCCATGCACAAACACGAAGACCGGCCGGACCCGGGAATCCGTAGATACCCTCTGTGATGTGTGCAGACGGTACGACACGTCAAGCGGCCCCCCGGCCCGCGCGGGAATGGTCGTCGCGAGGGCAGTCGTCTGCGAGGTGGTCATACCATGCAACGCAGCCAGTGCTGGGTTACCGGCTGGCCCGTTTCCGGTCCGTAGACGCGAGGCTCCGCCCCGAATGAGCGATCGGAAGTGCCTACTGAATCTGTTCGTCATAGGGTTGTCGAATCGCTTTCGAAGTATGGAAGGTGCGACGCTGCAGAAACTTCGGAGTCGCCGGTGCCGGTTGGTGCTCGAACAGCAAGTTCAATCCGGCGCCGAGTTTGCGATGTTTGGGTGTCATCCATGGGGTCCTTGGTGACTGCGAATGTGGTGAGGTGAATACTGTCCCGAATCCATGTATCCCGACCCACGTCATCGGTTGATCCCGCTGTTGTGGGAGAGGCAGTTGAAGGGCATCGATCCCCGCACCCGGAGTAAGTGGCCCGGGTGCGGGGATCATCGCGTCGTGCTAGGAGTTGTGGTGCTCGCGACTTCCGGACTTCGCCAGCCCGCGGGCGACCATGTAGCCGATCGTGAGGAAGGTGGTCAGCTCCATGCCCTGGTGTGCGTCGAACATGTCGATGCCTCATTGGTATTCGTATTGAGTATTCTCCTGAAGTGTCTTGGGGGGGGTGCCGTCATCGGCGGCGGATACCGTGCTCAGAGATGAGCCGATCCGCGGGTGAAGTGGAGTGCAAAATGGGCCGCAGTTTTCTCTACGGAATGCTCTACACCATAAAGTTAAGGCGTAGAGGCCAGGAAAGCAAGCCGACTTACTATCGACTTGCCAGAGACGGTTAGGGATCTATCTGAGCGAGCAGATGGAGCCTGCCTCACCGGGCGGGACAGGGCTGCGCAGCTATGTCCGTCTCAGATCCCACCGGTGGAGGCAACAGCACTCTGCGGACAGTTCGGAAGGGGCGAGCCAAGATCGCGACATTGGACTACCTGGTCCGAAGCCTGAGGCCAGATGGGCCCACTTCACGGTGCAAAAAGGGTCTCCACTTCGGTTTGACATTCTGATCCGTGCGGCCCGCAGGTCCACTACAGTGCAGGGCGCATCGAGGACGACGTCGAGTACCAGTTCAGTGGTCATTCCGCTCTCGAATCGCTGTGCCGCCCACGTCACCGTCGTCCCGTACGGCATGTCTCTCGCCGACGCGGGGCAGCGCATCGGGGACCGTCACCAGGAGGAATAGGGCGGATTTAAATTGATTGGATTCATGGGACCCCTGCACAGCATCGGGCGCTCCCATTAATCCTTTCCGCCTGCATGGTGAATCACCTAAGCGGCCCCTAGCCGTACGATCCGCCCGCCCTTGGGGTAAAGTTGTCAAGTGAGAATTCAAGCCAAACGCGGTGGCTCCCCGTGGCGGGGTCTCTTTGGCATCCCATTAATCACTACGGCTTCTTTCATGCTGCTGATGGTGGTTACGGCCGCTATCAACGGGTTGCCAGTGCGTGACCCGGACGGATTTCTCGGTCCGAGTTACGTCCGCCTACCGTTGATCGTTGTGCTGGTGATGGTGGCCGACGTAGTGCCGCGGGTGCTTGCCGGACGGCCGGATGTACGAGACTTGCTCCGCACAACCGGCACAATACTCAAATCGCGGTGGACGATGCCGCGGCTGGCAGCCATCACCGCCGGGCTGGCGAGTTTCTATCTCTCCTATGTGGCATACCGCAACCTGAAAAGCTTCCTACCATTTCTTCGGGATCGTCTGACGGACTCCATGCTGGTAGATACCGACAGGTGGTTCACCGGCGGCGGCAACCCAAGCGACATCCTCCACGAATTACTGGGAACGAGCTTCACCGCAGAGTTCCTCTCTGTTGTCTACGTATCCTTCTTGATCTTCGTTCCACTCTCGCTTGCCGTGGCAATGGTGTGGTCCGATGATTTCTCCCACGGGGCGTGGTACGTGAGCGCCCTGTGTTTCAACTGGATTCTCGGCACTGCCACGTATTATCTCCTACCGTCGTTAGGGCCGGTCTACGTCGAGGAGTCCTCGTTCGCCGATCTGCCGATCACCGCGACGTCGGAACTCCAAGATTCGCTGTACGAAAACCGGTTGGCGGTCCTCGTCGATCCGCATGCAACACAGGCGGTACATGGGATTGCCGCGTTCGCATCCCTGCACGTCTCAATCGTTTTTACAGCTGCACTCATGGCGCAACTGGTTGGTTTGCCAAAGCCGGTCCGATGGTCGTTGTGGGCTTACGTCGTGTTTACCGCTCTGGCGACCGTCTATTTCGGGTGGCACTACATACTCGACGTCCCGGCCGGACTTGCCATCGGCGGTTTATCCGTGTGGTTGGCCGCTCTTGCAACAGGCATCATTCGCTTCCCAAGTCGGCGCCGGAACATTCCGAAGCTTCGGCCCACGGCTTAGCGCAAGGTTTGAAGATGAGGTCTGAGGGGGACCAGTACGAGGTGGGAGCCGAGGCGTGGTAGTCAAATAAAACGTGCATCCAATGCATGCAGTGGAAACTGATGGTGCATGTTCTCACCTGGATTACCCTCGCCCGGCGCAACGGTGGTCTTCACCTACCTTCTGCTATGGCTTTTGAGCGCCTCCTTCAAACCCCGTTCGGACGTCTTTGGCAATAAACTGATACCGGAATCGTTCACCTTTCAGAACTATCTGACGGTCTGGCAGAAAGCCCCGCTGGCTCTGTGGATAGGGAACACCTGGTTGAAGGTCTGGAATTCTTGGTTACGTTGATGCGGACCGTGTGAAGATTGGAAGAACACGGGATAGCAAACAAGATCCTCACAGACCCACCCGGGAGCATGAACCGCGTCGCAACCGAACTTTTGGAGTTACGAAACCGTCGCAGTGCGTGAATCAGGTGCTTCCCGAAATGTTGACGATATTGCTGGACATTGACAACGATGTGTCTGCACCTCGGCGCTTCGACTAACTCAAAGGAACAACGTTCCATGGCCATTCTTACGATCAATACTTGGGTTGAACACTTCGTAGAGCGCCTGGACGGAATCTGTCAAGGCGTTTGAGACACAGCTAAGTGGTTAGGCGTGTGCGGGGACCTCGCTTTGCTGGGGCTGGTTGATCCACGCCGCCGTGGGGCCCACCGGCGGCGCCGGCGGTTGACCGAACCGGTGCGGGGTCGCCGCGTAGGCGTCCTGGAGCACCGCGGCCCGGCGGCCCTGGATGGCCGCGTAGGTG
>NZ_JADOUT010000038.1:0-9284 GCF_015752345.1 Arthrobacter sp. CAN_A212 | reverse complement strand
CACGTCAAAGTCCGCGACGGGCAGGTGGCGAACCGGCCCATCTACGTGGCTCTGGCCGTCACGGTCGAGGGGAACCGGGATATTCTCGGGCTGTGGGCCGGCGACGGCGGTGAGGGCGCGAAGTACTGGTTGCAGGTCCTCACCGAGATCAAGAACCGCGGTGTCGAGGACGTCTGCATGGTCGTCTGCGACGGCCTGAAAGGGCTCCCCGATTCGATCGGGACACTCTGGCCAGAAGCGATCACCCAAACCTGTGTGGTGCACCTGATCCGGGCGAGTTTCCGGTATGCAGCCCGGCAGGACTGGGACAAGATCGCTAGAGCTCTGAAACCGATCTATACCGCCTCGACGGTCGACCAGGCTGAGGAACGGTTCTTGGAGTTCAGCGAGGCATGGGAGAAGAAGTATCCGGCGATCGTCAGGCTCTGGGAATCAGCATGGGCCGAGTTCGTGCCGTTCCTGCAGTTCGATGCCGAGATCCGCCGGATCGTGTGCACGACGAACGCGATCGAGTCCGTCAACGCGAGGATCCGCAAAGCCGTCCGGGCTCGGGGCCACTTCCCGAACGAGCAAGCCGCCCTGAAGTGTGTCTACCTCGCGGTGATGAGTCTGGATCCGACAGGCCAGGGACGGGCCCGCTGGACCCAACGATGGAAGGCTGCTCTTAACGCCTTCGACATCACCTTCAACGGCCGACTCAGCGTCGGACGCTAACCCACAACACAACTAGTTACACCGAATTATTGACACGCCCGCGCTTGGCGGCGGCTGATGCGGGGTTTGCTACAGGCCTTCACCGAGAACTTTGAGGTGTTCGCGGTACTCGTCGGCTGTGAGTTCCCCCTTCGCGAAGCGCTCGTCCAGGATCTGGTGGGCAGAGCTCCGGCCGCGGGGCGGGCCACCCAACCCTGAGGCATCCCGTGACGCGTATCCGAAGCGGCTTCCGTTACCAACGACCTTGACTGCGAGCAGGACCAACAGCACAATCCCACCCAGCAGGAGGACGCTCCAAAGCCACATCCACGCTGATCCCTGCCCCATAATCCCACATCACGCCGGACACCTTTCGCCTCGCAGTCATTTCCAGTCTCCGCTTGGCGTCGGCCCAGAAACAGGGTCTTACGTCCCGATCAATCCCAGGCTGACTATCCGTCCGAGCACTGATAGTCAGGGTGATAGATGTGACATCGAATTCGACGCGAGATCTTCAAACTCGAACTAACCCTTGACGTATACCCCTAGGGGGTATAGATTGTGGGTACCCAAGTGGGAAGTCCGGCCCTCAACGGGCCGCCTACTCCTTGAAGGTCCCTAGAGCGGCTGCAGCCGACGTGAATGACGCCGGATGGCTACACCCGCTGATTCTCGAATATCCATTCCTCGTATTTTGGAGACCCTCATGTGCGGCACTTCTTCCGATCTGACTCTTACAGACACATCATCTTCCGGATGTGCTTGCTGCGGACCTCAGGAAAGCAAAGCCAATTCGATTCCCGCTCCTGGCAGCGTCAGCGCCAGTTTCGGTGTCGCTGGTTTGACCTGCGGGTCGTGCGCGTCCCGGGTTAGCTCTGCAGTCGGTGAGATTGATGACGTTACCGATGTCCAGATCGATCTCGTTGCCGGCGGGACCTCCACGGTCACCGTCCTCAGTAACCAGGTGGTTCCCGCAGCAGCAGTACGCTCCGCGGTCGAGCAGGCCGGGTACCAGCTTTCTAACGTCTGATCTTTTCCCAGGTCCGGGACGTGATCCTGTTTGACTGAAGGAGAAAAACCATGAAACACCAGAACCACACGAACGACGAGACGCACGGCCAAGCCATGCCCAGGACAAAACCGACCTCCGCCTTGGATCCCGATCAACCCGAAGACCACGGTCACCAAACCCGGCCCGGGGATGCAGATCATGAGGTGCATTCCCACGGGGAACATGCGGGGCACTCCACCGCCATGTTCAAGAACAAGTTCTGGTTGAGTTTGGTCCTGGCTGTTCCGGTGGTGTTGTTCAGCCATATGTTCGCCATGATCGTCGGCTACACGCCACCGGAGTTCCCGGGTGCCATGTGGATTTCACCAATCCTGGGCACCATCATCTTCTTTTACGGGGGTGCACCGTTCCTCAAAGGTGGGGTTACTGAACTGAAAGCCCGGCAACCGGGCATGATGTTGCTGATTGCCATGGCGATCAGCGTCGCGTTCATCGCGTCCTGGGTGACCACCCTCGGGATTGGCGATTTCAACCTGGACTTCTGGTGGGAACTGGCCCTTCTGGTGGTCATCATGCTGTTGGGGCACTGGATGGAAATGCGTGCCCTCGGATCCGCCGCGGGTGCCCTTGATGCTTTGGCGGCGCTCCTGCCGGATGAGGCAGATAAGGTCACCGACGCGGGAATTGAGACCGTCCCTGTGAGTTCACTGGCCACCGGCGACGTCGTCCTGGTCCGGTCAGGCGCCCGGGTGCCGGCAGACGGGGAGATCGTTGATGGGGTGGCCGAGTTCGATGAGGCGATGATCACGGGTGAATCCCGCACCGTCCAGCGCACGATCGGCGAGGTAGTGGTCGCGGGAACTGTGGCAACCGATAACGCAGTCCGGGTGCGGGTGACCGCCGTCGGGTCCGATACCACCCTGGCAGGGATTCAGCGCCTGGTCGCTGAGGCGCAGGCGTCGTCGTCGAAAGCGCAGGCTCTCGCTGACAAGGCCGCTGCGCTGCTGTTTTACTTCGCGCTGGTCGCTGGCATCCTCACTTTCACCGCGTGGATACTATTCGGTAGCCCCGATGATGCCGTCATCCGGACCGTCACGGTCCTGGTGATCGCGTGCCCGCACGCCCTTGGTCTGGCTATCCCGCTCGTGATCGCCATTTCGACGGAGCGCGCGGCGAGGGCCGGTGTGTTGATCAAGAACAGGATGGCGTTGGAGCGTATGCGCACTGTCGACCTTGTGTTGTTCGACAAGACCGGTACCCTCACCGAAGGTCGGCACGCCGTCACCGCCACCGTTACGTCCGGGACAATGGCTGATGCACA
Organism: Arthrobacter sp. CAN_A212; assembly: GCF_015752345.1. NCBI lineage: Bacteria > Bacillati > Actinomycetota > Actinomycetes > Micrococcales > Micrococcaceae > Arthrobacter > Arthrobacter sp. CAN_A212. The sequence continues at coordinate 6,258 of NZ_JADOUT010000038.1, read as the reverse complement.
AATGTTGGCGCTGGCCGCCGCGGCTGAATCCGACAGCGAACATCCGGTGGCACGGGCCATCGTCGCGGCGGCTATGGACACACCGGAAGCAGTGGCATTCGACTACCGTGGTAGCGGATTTTCGTCAATGACCGGCCGGGGGGTCCGCGCGAGGGTCGATGGGTCCGAGGTCACCGTGGGCGGACCGAATATGCTCAAGGAACTTCAGCTAGAGACTCCTTCGGACATGAGGGATACCGTCCAGGAATGGGTCGGCCGCGGCGCATCTGTGCTGCATGTGGTTCGCGACGGCGCTGTTGTTGGTGCCGTGCGTCTCGAGGACCGGGTCAGGGATGAGTCCCGGGCAGCTGTGAACGCGCTGCAGGCTCGGGGCGTGAAGGTCGCAATGATCACGGGGGACGCACGCCAGGTTGCGGACGCCGTCGGGGCTGAACTCGGTATTGATGAAGTCTTCGCTGACGTGTTGCCACAAGACAAAGACTCCAAGGTCGCCGAACTGCAGAACCGCGGATTGAAAGTGGCGATGGTCGGCGACGGCGTGAACGACGCCCCCGCGCTGGCCCGCGCTGAGGTGGGGATCGCTATTGGGGCCGGGACCGACGTCGCAATGGAATCCGCCGGCGTGGTGCTGGCCGGCAACGATCCACGATCAGTCCTGGCGATGATCGACTTGTCGAGGGCCAGCTATCGGAAGATGATTCAAAACCTGGCGTGGGCAACCGGGTACAACCTGATCGCCGTGCCGCTGGCCGCCGGCGTTTTGGCCTTCGCTGGTTTTGTCCTCTCGCCCGCCGTGGGAGCCGTTCTGATGAGCGTCTCAACCATCGTGGTCGCACTGAACGCGCAGCTACTGCGCAGGATCGACCTCAGCCCGGAACGCTTCACCACCACCTAGCGGAGTGAGGAAACGCCCGGCGTCATCCTCCTCATTGGAGGACCAAGCCCGGAGTTCACTAGGCTGGAAATAATCAACGGACAGGAAAGGGTAACGGCAGTGACAGGCACCACCAGGCAAAGGATAGCGCTCGACCTGTCGCGTTCAGCCCTGACCTTTCTCTGGTTTACCGCCATGATCATCGGGATCCTCGCAATGCACGTATGGATGGGCGGTCACGGCTCGTCAACGCACGGTGCTTCGGCGCAAGGCGCCTCAGCCCACGGCGCAGTGCTTTCGACCAGCTCCATGACAGCGGACACCGAACATGCGACGTCCCTGAGCGGTTCCCACCACGTCCAGGCAAACGATGTCCCCGCAGCCCCCCCGGGAGAGAGCGCCGGCGAATTGGGACAGGGGTGTATTGGGTCTTGCGGCAACGACGGCGCGGCCCTGGGGATGTGTCTCCTGGCGGTCATCGTCGTCGCCGCCCTGGCGTTCCTGGTACGTTCCGGCCAATTCGTTCCCGGGTCAGTGCTTCTGCGCGGTCCGCCATTGATCCGCTTGCGACCCCTCTCGATCCCTGTTCCTTCTCTGATTCAACTCTGTATCAGCCGGACATAAAACACCGGCACCTGCCGTCGTAGTGAACGCGATTGCGCGCACCCGACGGCCTACACGCCCAGCATGGGACCCACTACAGACTATTCATCAGATGAATTCACTAAGGATCAGATCACCATGAAGCGCTACCTCTCCCTCTCAGCACTGAGCGTCGCAGCCATCATCACCCTTGCAGGGTGCGGAAGCGACAACGAACCCGCCACCCCGGGGGTCGAACCAACCGCTTCCACCCAGGAATCATTACCGTCAGCACCCGAATCCGGTGCTGAGGTGTCCGCCGAACACAACAGCGCCGATGCCATGTTCGCCCAGATGATGATTCCCCACCACCAGCAGGCAGTGGAAATGAGCGACATGATGCTCGCCAAGGACGGCATCAGCCCTGAGATCACCGACCTCTCCACCAGGATCAAAGCTGCGCAGGGCCCCGAAATAGAAACCATGACCAGCTGGCTAGAAGCCTGGGACCGGCCGGTCATGCCCGAAGGTGGCATGGACGGGCATGACATGGGGTCCATGGGTGGCATGGACGGGATGCTGGACGAGGATCAGATGGCCGAACTGCAATCAGCCGAAGGTGACGACGCTGCCCGGATGTTCCTTGAGTTCATGACCGAACACCACAACGGTGCGATCGACATGGCGCAGGAAGAAATTGACAACGGCGAGAACCCGGAAGCGATCGATCTCGCTGAGACGATCGTGGAAACCCAGCAGGCCGAAATCCAGGAGATGGAAGAACTACTCTCCGAGCTCTAACCTGCCGCGAGTTCACTAGGGGGAGGGCTAGACATCTGGCCCTCCCCACTTTCTCCCTTACTTCCTGTGACCCGAAAGATCATCACCGTGCCCCGCACCAAACTTTTTCTCTTATACCCGCAACGACACGCCAAGCTCGTGGTTCTCACGGCCGGCCTCCTGGTCCTCACGGCCTGCTCACCGCAGGCGGCACCGAGCTCCGGCACCAGCGAATCCTCCGGCTCTGCCACAAGCGCGCAGGGCTACCCCACCGGTCACGTCCACGGAATGAGCGTGAATCCGGACACGAACCAGGTCTTGCTGGCCACCCATGATGGGCTGTTCGACATCTCGGAGTCGCCAGCAATCCAGATCGGGCCGACCATCGACCTGATGGGCTTCACCACGGCAGGGAACGGCGACCTATATGCCTCGGGTCATCCCGGTTCGGGAACCAATTTGCCCGACCCGGTGGGGCTGATCCGGTCCACCGATCGAGGCCGAACCTGGGAACCGCTGTCCCGGCAAGGAGAGTCCGACTTCCATGCCCTCGCCATCACCGACGGCGGAATAGTCGGTTTCGACGGCCAGCTTCAGACCAGTGCCGAGGGGACCTTATGGCAGCCCGTGGCAGAGCAGATACCCGTGTTCAACCTGGCCGCCAGCCCCCGGGACAGTGTTGTGCTCGCGACCACCGAGGAAGGCCTGCAACGCTCCACCGACGGCGGCGTGACGTGGGCAGCCGTGCCGGAGGCACCGTTGCTGATGTTCACGGCACTTTCTGAAGGGAAAGCCGCCGGAATCACGCCCGAGGGGCAGATCCATACCAGCGCTGACGCTGGTCTGACCTGGGTCGAACAGGGTTCAGCTCCCGGCGAGGCAGCAGCGGTTGCCACTCAGCTGCTCGACGACTCCACACTGCGGATCTGGGTGGCGACCGAAAACAGTGTCCAGGTCTCTAATGACAACGGGCAAACCTTCACGGACATCAGATCCAACCATCAGTAGTTGCTGGTGAAGCACGCATCGCTACAGGAAGCGGCGATCCGGCCATTCGGGCACCTTGCGGCGGAAGCGCTATTCACCGTCGCCGACGGCACCGACGGTATCGAATGATCCCGAGAAGTGGACCCGGGCACGGGGGCCGAAACGCCTTCATAGGTTTGATTTGAGTCGCCGGCACGCAAAACGGCAGGGTCGGTGTAGACCGACCTCTCGCCGTCTTCGGCTGCGAAAATCGCGGCCACCATCCCAGGCGCAATTGCTGCGGCTGCGATCGCGCCTGGGATCCGCGAGGCCCCGGAGTCATCGGAGGAACCACTCACCACCTCGATCTGGATCGGTACACTCGCGCTGCCGTGGTTGGCGGCCATGTTGTCCGCCGTGATCCGAGCCGAGCACTGGTGGTTAAGTCCAGTTTCTCCGGGAGAACCAAGAGGCGAAATGGGGTCCCTCGACCGTCGGTTACCCGTGAGTAGGGCAACACCCTAAAGAGGGCCGTAACCGTAACGTGACATCCATACCTGGGTGGGGTACTCTCATTCGAGTGATCCCGGCACCCCGCCGAGATCATAATCCCGCGCAGAATGCCGAGCCCTGCCGCTGCACCGGGACCCGTTCGCACAATCCAGATGGCAGGGACGGGGGAACCACGTTTCCACCGGGCCACCGCACGCGGTGACCCTCGGGGTTAAGTCGATCTGACTATCCAGTGCAAATCTGCCGCATCGTTTGCGATGGGCAGAAAGCTCAAGGATGGTGGACGGCCGGGTGACTCCCATCCGAACCCGACAGCTCACCCCGCAGGCATGGGAGAGGCAACCACCATGTCACGTAAGTCCATTTCGGCACGCCACCGCGCGGCCACCACCCACTCCATCGCTCTTGAAGGTCTGACCCAGTCCGCCAAGACCAATGCCGTAGCACTGGGCAAGCCAGCCATCATCGCCGTCGCGACCGGCAGCCTCGTCTTCTCCGTCGGAGCGACCGCCCACGCAGGAACCTACACGCAGGGCGAAGCAACGACCGCCTCCGCAGTCTCAGCACCCGCCGCTTCCGGAGTTCACACTGTTGCTGCCGGGGACACCCTGGGCGCAATCGCGGCACAGAATGGTATCAACCTCGACACCCTCCTGGCGCAGAACGGGCTGTCCTACGCCTCGGTCATCTACCCCGGACAGCAGATCCAGCTCACCGGTGGGGCAGCCGTCAGCGCGGCAGCCGTGCCAGCAGCTACTGCAAGCCAGGCCTTCTACTCGGCACCTGCACCAGTCGCTCCGGCAGCAGCACCAGCCGTTCAGGCAGCAGCACCCGCTCCAGCAGCGGCACCCGTTTCCGCAGAACCAGCAATGATGACCTTGGCTTCCAGCCCCATCACCCCGATTGCGTCTGCAGCTAAGGCAGCTCCGTCAGTTTCAGCCAGCGGAGTCGGCGCAGCACTGGTCGCTTCGGCCTATGGGCAGATCGGGTCCATCCAGGACTGCACCGTCCTCGTCGAACGCGCTCTGCGCTCCATCGGCCTGAACGTCGGCGACCTCGGCCCCTCACAGTTCGCTCAGTACGGCTCGGTTGTATCCTCGCCAGCGCCGGGTGACCTCGTGATCAACGCCGGACACATCGCGATCTACGTTGGCGGTGGCAAGGTCATCAGCAGCGGCATGAACGGTGCCAACCTGACGATGGAGCACCCACTGTCCGATCTCGCCGGTTCATACTTCGTGCGAGTCAACGGCTAACATCTCAAGCTCTCGGACTCGTTCCGTGAACTGAACATAAGTGGCAGGTACCCTGGACGGAGGGCACCTGCCACTTATGTGTTCCGTTCAACCCTGACTCGACATGCCGCTGTTTTTCTCACGGTGTCGTACTTGCTAGCCGGAGATGTTTGCTGCGTCGTACCAGCGCAGAACCCGGAGTGCCCTGAGGGTGTTCCACCGACTCGAGCTGCCATCGGGTTCTTCGAATCGAAAGTGGACCGCGCCGGGGTGAGTCTTATCCAGCAGCCAACCTCCATCTGGCTGACGCTTCGCGCGAACATGTTCGACCGCCTCGGCCAGCCGCGGATCAGCCGGTCCGCCACGCAGGGCGAAGTAGCTCGTCGCCTTGAGCAGGTCATAGTGCCAGCGGGGAGGGTAGGAAAACTGAAGCCATCTCGGGTTCACCACCTCACCGGTGCGCAAGGACCGGAACAGGCTGCGTCGAAGCAAATACTCCTCGCCCTCATAGCGAGCCCTGCGGACCTCCTCGGACCTACCAGTGTGTCGCTCCCACCTCAGTAGGGCGTCGACTACGTCAAGAGTGCTCGCGAAAGATCCGGGAGCCGAACGGGACTCGGCCCAGCAGTTCCAGCCACCATCAGGCAATTGGTCGGCCACGAGTCGCTGCACCACCGGGCCGACGTCGATGCCTAGGTAGGTGCCGATCAGAATAGTGCCAGCATTAATGCAGCAGTCGACTTCACCGGCGAAAAAGGGCAATCCGTCATACTCCCACCGGCAGTTGCGCGCGACCAGCCGGGCTGTCTCACCCATCATCGTGCTGTTCGGAGATAAGCCCAGGTGACACAGGTCGAGCAGCACCGGGTAGGTAGAGGTCCATGGTTGCCCCTGCTGTTCACCTGGTGTCTCGATCGGTTCCTCGTCAGGTGATGGGAACGACGGCGGTGGCTCGCTGGCAGCAAGGGCCTGCGCCGTGCTTTCGGCGAACGCCGCGGTATTAGGGAAGCATGCGCCGTCCGCCCACTGTCCATCGGGTGCCCGCAGGGCGAGCAGCCGAGCGCCCCACCCCACGTGTTCCATCCGCGCCCGCTCTGCTGCTATCTCATCCTGCGGCGCGTCGACTAGATCGTGCAACACCTGCCACCGGATCGCAGGATCGCTATTCAGGAGCCACTGCACTACTGGGTCGTTCTCGGCCAGCGGTGGCGTTTCGGAATCTGTCAAGGCGTTTGAGACACAGCTAAGTGGTTAGGCGTGTGTGGGGACCTCGCTTTGTTGGGGCTGGTTGATCCACGCCGCCGTGGG
>NZ_JADOUT010000037.1:0-10104 GCF_015752345.1 Arthrobacter sp. CAN_A212 | reverse complement strand
GACGGAATGACACCGTCAAGATACTGGGAGAACTGGACCGCAGGAAACCAACTAGCTATCGCATAGCCACTGGACTGCCAACGGGGGCCCAACCAGGTGGTCAGGATGGCGCTGCTGCTATTCAGCGGAGGCGCTTGCAATGAGCTGCCCGAACTTCCTCAGCCCCCGTACAACAATGAGCTTGTCCGTGGTTCACCGGCTCAAATAAATGGGCAAGGGTTTGCGGGCTGGCAGGTAAGAATCGAGGCGCGGATGTCCGGGGCGCAACAGTGGTCTAGGGGGTCGGTGCATAGGGCTTTACTGGATCTGGTTTTGGATGCGGTGAGTCTTGATAGCTTTCTTGAGGGTCTTGCTCGGTTTTGTGCTGACGGACTCTCCTCTGGCGGGGAAGTCCTGTGCGGTATTACGGTGCTACGTCGCCACCGCGCGGTGACTGTGGCCAGCAGTGGAGATCGGGCGCAAAGAATCGATGAAGTGCAGTACGGGTTCGACGACGGCCCGTGTTTGACTGCTGCCCGGGATCAGATCACCGTAGTAGTCCCGGAAATGCGGGCGGAGAAGCGGTGGCTCGGGTATCCGGCGGTTCTGGTTGCTGAGGGAATCGGTTCAGTGGTTTCCGTGCCGTTCGTCATGGAAGGCAACACCAAAGCAGCGTTGAACGTGTACTCGGGTGAGTCGGGCCATTTCAGCGGCGCTGTCATCGACCTGATTGAGGAACATGTCCGCGATGCGTCGAAAGCACTACAACTGGCAGTAAAGGTAGCCCAACAGGTTGATACGGCGGAGCATCTCAGGGCGGCCCTTGAATCTCGTACCGTTATTGATCTGGCTCTAGGCATCACCATGGGACGGACCGGATGCACCCAGGATGAGGCTATCCAGCGATTGAAGAGCATCTCGCGGCAGCAGAACATGAAACTTCGAGCCCTGGCTACGCAAATTTGTTGCCAACGGAGGAACTACCAGCACCCACTTCGTCATGTGAGCTTTTCATGATGCAACCGCTTGCGCGGGTTGGGTGTGGATAGGGTCTTAAGCCTCTGACGCTGAGGGGCGGCCGGTCCTAGGGTTTGAGTTGCCGGGATTTGTGTTGCGTGTGGACAGTCCCGGGCTGTGTTGGAGGGGGACTCCGGTGTGGCTCGTCTTCATTCTGGGGGGATGAAGACGGCTTCCTCAATGGATTACGGGCGGCTTCTTTGTCTCGAGCGTCGGGACGGATGAGATCTGATGGGCGGAGACCATAGCGGCACTTCAGGTAATAGATTGGCTGGTTCTATCCTGAGGTCGTTCTGTACCGCTCGGATTGCTGGACTGCACCAGCAGGCGAAGCCAGCACGGCTTTTATCCTGCGGCGAGTCGACGATTCCTGTCAGGGAAGCTGTCCCAACTTTGACCGAAACGGTGATCTCCAGGCAGCCTACGGCTCGTCGGACTGCGCTCAGGACCACACGCTGTGTTGCCGCCGAATCAATGTCACCAGAACTACCAAAGTGGACACTCGGGGTACTGATAGACACTTCGTTCTGACTGGACTGCGGCAGAGTCAACGGCGGCAACAGATTATTTTCCCGCGACGTGAAGGCGCCCGGGGGCGTGCCAGATGAACGGTTCTTCATAGTTCCACCATGGAACTTTTCCGACCCTAGAAGCAGGGCCGAAAGTCACTACCGCCGGGAAACTGTGATCAGATCGGCGCAGCATTTATCTAGCAGGACCAATTCGTTTCCGTTGGTAGGTATCGGATCGGGCTCCAAGGGAGCCGAGCCGATACGGATCAGGATGGCCGGGATGAGCTAGTGCTCGTCGTAGTGGCCTTCGTGTTCGGCGTGGCGATGTCCGTCGTGGAGGTAGTCGGTGTGGTCACCGTGCTTCACGGCTTCGTGGGAGCAGTCCGCTGAGCCGTGGGTGTGGTCGCTGGGGGTATGCTCAGCAGGCTCGTCGTGTTCGTCGTAGTGGCCGTCGTGTTCTGCGTGGCGGTGCCCGTCGTGGAGGTAGTCGGTGTGGTCACCGTGCTGGATGGTTTCGTGGGAGCAATCCGCCGAGCCGTGGGTGTGATCCTCCAGGGTGTGCTCTGCTTTGATGTCCGTTGTCATGATGGTCTCCTTCAATGGCTACTTACGGCGCGATGGACGCCACAAGCTCGTTCTTCGACGGGGCTTCGCCTGTGTGGGCGATGGCGTCATTGATGACGTGGGCAACGTGCTCATCGGTCAGGGCGTAAACAGCATCACGTCCTGATCTGGTCACTGTCACCAAGTTCATGCTCCTTAGTAGGCGCAGATGCTGCGACACCAGAGGTTGCGACAACCCGGTGGTTTGAACCAGGGAGCTCACGGAGCCTTCCCCGGCGGCGAGAGACGTCAGTATCCGAAGACGTGACGCAGTCCCCAAGGCCTTGAAAAGTTCAGCGACTCTCTCGAGCTGTTCATCATCAGGCATATAGACATATAAACACGTGTGCATGGGTTTGGCAATGTCTATTGCGTGGCTGCGTCGTTTCTGTTCGGGTGAATCAGAGGGCCCGCGTGGCGTCCTGGTGGGCTTTTTGGCGACGGAGATTTGGTGGCAGGGTGAGCCCGGAGGCGGAGACCGCCAGGATCGAGGCGAGTATCAGCGTCGATGCTGGCGCGAGACCTGTCCACGGGGCCCGCTCGACGTAGGCCATTCCTTCGGCCAGGATGAGGCCCCAATCCGGGCTGGGTGGGTTCGCGCCGAGCCCGAGAAAGCCCAGGGCTGCCAGAGCGAGGGCGATACCCGGTAGACGGAGCATGGCGTGTTGGACGAGGGGTCCGATGATGTGGGGGAAGATGTGCCGGAGAAGTGTTCTGGCGGGGCCTACCCCGAGGATAGGTAGCACCGCGACGAATGGCAGGGTTCTGGCCTGCAGGGTTAGGGCTGAGGTGTGCGCTGCTAGGGGTGCCCAGCTGACCAACGCTACTGCTAGAGCTGCGCCGCCGAGAGATGCTCCGGAGATAGCGGCGACAATAATTCCGGCAATTACCGGCGGTGCGGCATTCGCGATCTCGAGTGGCCCTGTTCCCAGGCGGGGCAAGGACCCGATGAGCAACCCGAGGATGAGGGATACCAGCACGACGATGAGGGCGGTCCCGATTGTAGATACGGCGCCCTAACCTACGCGCGCTAGAAGATCTCGCCCGCTGGCGTCTGCGCCGAAGGGGATTGCCCAGCTCGGCGGTGCCAGGCGTGGATGAGCTGAGGCGAAGGGATCGCGAAAAACACCGGCCACGGTGATGATTGCCAGAAGTAGCGCGGCTGTGAACGGTACGGCGAGATCCCGTCGACGGAAAACGGGGGACACGAAGGCGACGGGGACGACACTGAGTCGTCCAGCAGGTCCGAGGAGCGCTCGGCGGATCATTGCCGCTGTGATCCCCGCGGCGATGGCGAGGATGAGGAGTGCGAGGACGCCGGCTTGAAGCACCGGGATGTCCTGGGATGTGGCGGCGCCCAGTGTCGACCGTCCGATCCCGGGAATCGCGAATACTCTTTCGACCGCTACTGCCCCGCCGGTTAGGCCGACGACGACTAATGCAGCTTGGCTGGAGATGGTCGGTAGAGCCCGGCGAAGGAGTCCGACACCAATCTGGCGTCGGGTGAACCCTGCTGAAAGCCACGCCGATACCCACTGTTCCTCTCCGGCTGAGCTGATGGCATCGGCTAGTAATTTCCCCATCAGTCCGCCGGCGGGGAGACCCATGGCGAGGGAGGGCAGGACGGCGTAGTGCAGGCCGAGCCAACCAGAGGGCGGAAACCAACCCAACCAGACCGCGCCAATGACAAGAAATAGGGAGGCTAGAAGGAACTCTGGAAGGGACGTCGCCGTTGTGGCGAGGACCCCAGATCCCCGCCGATGCGCTCCTTTGGAGCTTCGTAGAAGCGACGGCATAGCCAGCAGGCAAGCAATTGCCAGAGCGAGCGCACCGGCGCAGATCATGAGCGTGACGGATACTCTCAGGGCCGCGAGCGTTCCTGGGAGTACAGGAGAGTTCGAGATCCAGGACTGTCCCAGATCACCAGCGAGGACCCCGGAAAACCAGTCCATGAAGACAATCGCCGGGCCCTGGTCGAGGCCCAGTTCGGCTCGGACCATGGCCAACGACTCAGGGGTTGCTTCCAGATCCGCGTAGCGGGCCCGCAACACCGTGTATTCAGGGCTCTGCCCGGACAGCCAGGGCAACATCCCGATTACCAAAACCACGACGAGCAGAGCACCAGTTGGGAAACGTGCCATTATTTTGCGGAGGTTTCCTCGGTGATCAGCGCCCGCTCACGCGGATCGCGGACAGCACCTTCGACATTTACCGCCTCGCCCTGAATGACCCGTTCATGCAACATGGGGATAGCGGCGTCGCGGGCCAGGATTTCTGCTTCGGCTGCGATGATGGCGCTTCTGCGTTCTGGTCCGGCTGGAAGTGCGGCAGCTTCTTCGAGGGCTTCATCGACTGCGGGGTCGCAGAACTGGGAGAGGTTGAAGGACCCTTCGCAGGCGAAGTCGCTATACATGTAGGCAACAGGGTCACCCGAGTCGAGCACGGTGGCCCGAGAAAGAATGAACGCATCGAAGGCACCATCGACGGCGTCGGCTTCGATGTACTGGTACTCGCGGACGTCTTGTTCAACGATGAAGCCGGCGGCTTCGAGCTGCTGCTCCAGTTGCACGGCTACTTCAGGCAGTTCCGCACGATCGGTGAAAGTTCCCAAGCTGATGCGAACCCCGTCCACGGATGCTGCTTCGGGGCGCTGATCGAGGACTGCCTGGTAGTCGTCGTCGCGTTCGTCTGCAGCCCACGGCAGGGCAGGGCCGAGAAGCCCTTCGGCGACGTCGGCCCTGCCTTCGTAGACTCCGGAGACGATCGTCGCCCGATCAATGGCTTCTCTAGCGGCGGCGCGTACGGCGGGATCCGCGAACGGCCCAGAATCGGTGTTCAGGTACAAGGTGTTTGTTCGAGGCATCGGGACTTCATAGACGAGATCCTCATCGATCTGGGCTACCTGGCTGACGGGGATAGCTTCAACCACGTCGGCGGTGCCCGTACGAAGCGCCGCGGCCCGTGCGGTGCCGTCAGGAACGAATTGGACGTCGATGCCGGATGCTGCGGCGGATTCACCCCAGTAGTCCTCGTTCCGGTCCAGGGTGGCACCCGAGGTGCCGTCTACGGCTGTGAGAACGAAGGGGCCGGTTCCAGCGTTGATCGGGTCGACTGCGCCGCCTTCGTAGGCGCTTGCTGCGAGGATCGACAGTTGGGGGCTCGACAGGCGCTGGGGGAGGAGGGGGTCAGCGACGGCGGTGGTCACGGTGGCCGTTGTTTCGTTGTCGGCGACCGCTGTCATGTCGACGCCGTCGAGGATGCGTGGCGTTGGCGACGCTGTGGCAGCCGCGGTGAGCGAGCGGGCTACGTCTTCAGCGGTCAGGGGTGTGCCGTCGTGAAAACTGACTCCTTCCCTGATGGTGAACGTCCACTGCGTGGGAGAGCTTTGCTCCCACGACGTCGCCAATGAGGCCTGTGCTTCTCCGAGATCATCAAGGGAAACGAGGGTCTCGGCGGTGGACCACCGTGAAAGTTTGAAAGCATCATCGCTCAACGGGGTGAGCCCAGAGCGCGGCGGCTGCAGCATCGCTAAAGATACGCGCCCATCCTCGTCATCGGAGGCCGTTGACCCGGAAGGGGCGGAGGAGAAACATCCGGTGAGGGCGAGGCAACTGATCGTTGAGACAGCAATAAAGGACAACGTGCGGGTACGGCGGGAAATCATGGACGAGCTTTCTGATAGTGAATTGGTAGGAAGCGGGGAAGGAAAATGGCGGCAGCAATGGTAAGGAGGATGAGGAACATCCACCCAGCGGAGCTGCCAAGGGTGTCTCGAAAGGTGCCGACGAAGGTGTTGCCGATAAGGACCGCTAGCCCACCGAAGCTGGCGAGGAGGCCGTAAAAGGCGCTCAGAGGTCGGGGACCGGCGAAGCCATGAACTTGTTGCATTCCGGCGGGCACGATGAGCATGTGTCCGAAACTCAGAAGAACGACCATCGCTACCGGGCCAGTAAGCACCGGAATCCCGGGCACTGCGTATATGCCAGTAACCCCGAATACGGCCACCGTGATGAAACCAAGGCCCAGGCAGATAAAGCCAGTCCGTAGCGCTACACCTGGCCCTACTCTGACGGCCAGGGCCGATGCCGGTAGTTGGAAAACAATGGTCAGCACCGAAGCCAAGACGAACAGCAGCGCCAGCGTCCCAGTTCCCGTCCCGTTTTCGTTGAGTTCAAGAGGCAACGCGAAATACAGCTGGTTGTAGGCGAGGAGGTTGACGCTGAAGAACAGACAAAAAAATAAGAAACGTCGATCCCGCAGGCACGCCCATGTTTCACGCGGCTCCGCCTTGGCGGCAGGTGTGTCGTCTTGATCAGCGCTGACCGGTAGTCCTGCCGGTAAAAGCAGCCACAACACAACGCCCACAGCGACAAAAAGACAGGCAGCGGAGACAGCGACGACGGGGAACCCGAAGGGCAAGAGGGCGATCCCGACCAAGGGGCCCGTCACGGCGCCGATTTCGCCGAACAACACAAGCCATGCAAAGAGCGACCTGCGTTGCGGTCCCTCACTCTTCTGGGTCCGGTCGAGTGCGCCCAAGAGCCCTTCGACGGCGGGTGAGAAGAAGGCCCCACCGATACCAGTCAGGACAGCGCTCAGCAAAAAGGGCCAGAACTCTTCGGATAGAGCCAGACCAAAATATCCCAGGGCTCGGATCAGACAACCAGTGAGGATGCTGCGGCGCGGACCCCAATAGTCGGCAATTATTCCGCCCAAAAGGAACATGCCTTGCTGACTGAATGTTCGAGCACCCAGGACGATCCTGAATATTGGCCTCCGTGAGCTCCACCTGTGGTGCGGGTGAGCGCCATCGCCTGGTAGCGCAACTGGTGTGGTTGAGCACCACTGTTGGTGTGGTTGAGCACCACCTGTAAAGCTCCTTCCACCATGTGAGGGACACATGGTGGAAGGAATACCGGTAATGGTACGGAAGATCAAAGCGAAGCTGGTGTTGCAGCTGCGTAATCAAAGCCTGTCGCGAAGAGCAATTGAGTCCGCTCATGGGATATCCCGGCACAGCATTCAGGCGGTCCTCGATGCGGCGGAGCTGGCCGATCTCGGGTGGGATGACGTCGCCGAGCTGTCGGAGGTCGAGGTGTATGCGGCGTTGTTTCCCGGCCGTGGCGTCCGTGAGAGTGCCTTCGTGCAGCCGGACTGGGCGCGGGTGCACACCGAGCTGGCCCGGGTGGGGGTGACATTGAAGCTGCTGCACCAAGAGTATGTCGACGCGTCTACCCGCGCAGGGCAGGCGGTGATGAGTTATGACCGGTTCTGCCGGCTCTATGGCGAGCACGCCGCCGTGACCGGGGCGACGTCGCGGGTTGGTCATAAGGCCGGCCGCAGCATCGAGGTCGACTGGTCCGGGCCCACGATGGGGCTGCTGGATCCGACCACGGGTGAGACCTCGAAGGTGTATTTGTTCGTCGCCTGCCTGCCCTTCAGCCGGTACGCGTTCGTAGAAGCCTGCCTTGATATGCGGCAGGAGTCGTGGCTACGCGCCCACACATCGATGTTCGCCTTCTTCGGCGGCAGCGTCCCGCGCCTGGTGCCCGACAACCTAAAGACCGGGGTGATCTCCCACCCAAAGGAGGGCGAAGTCGTCCTGAATGATGCTTATCGGGAGATGGCGGCACACTACTCGGCCGCGGTATTACCGGGCAGAGTTCGGGCTCCGAAAGACAAAGCGAGCGTCGAGAACACGGTCTCCCACGTCGCGACCTGGGTCATCGCGGGCTTGCGGCACGAGCAGTTCACGTCCCTGCCGCAGTTGCGCATCCGGGTCTATGAACAGATCGATGCCTATAACCGGCAGTCGTTCCAGAAACGCGACGGGTCCCGGCTGAGCGTCTTCACAACCGAGGAGAAGCCGCTCATGCAACCGCTGCCGGCGGTACCGTTTGAGATCAGCACGTGGTCCTACCGGCGCAAGGTGAACAAGAACGCACACGTGGTCTGGGCAAAGAACTTCTACTCCGTGCCCTTCAGCCACATCGGCTCTCTCGTTGACCTTCGCGTCACGGACACCATGCTGGAGGTCTATCGGGCTGATGAGCGCCTGACCAGCCACCTGCTGTTGCCGACAAGCACGGTGAATCAGTATCAGACGAACGACGCGGACCTGCCCGAGGGACGCAGCTTCCAGGCCTGGGACCGGGCCCGGATTGAGGCCTGGGCAGCCCGGATGGGCCCGGCCACGGTGACGGTGATCGGGAAAATCTTCGAGGCAGCCTCCATCGAGGAAGCCGGCTACGACCCAGCCCTGGCGGTCCTGCGCCTGTCTCGGAAGTTCTCCGCGGCCCGGGTGGAAGCGGCCAGTGCGCTGGCTTTACGGGGTCCGCTGCGCTCACCGCGCTACGCGCATCTGCGGCCGATCCTCGACACCGGGCAGGACAAAACCGGACACACCCCCGAACCGGAACCGGATGATGGCGGCTATGTCCGCGGCAGCGCCCACTACGCCGGAGGGACCCGTTGAGCGCGCTGGATGGAGAGACCAAACGCAAGCTCCGCGAGATGAACGCCGGCGAGCTGCTGGAGGCGATCGATACCCAGGACGAGACCTTGTCGATCAGTTTGACGTTCGAGGAGCGGGTCCGGCTGGTCGTCGATGACGCCTACTCGACCTTCATGCATTCCAAGGTCGCCGGGTTGATCCGGCGGGCGGGGCTGCGTTACCCGAACGCGGATCTGCGCCGCATCGACCTGCTCGACGAACGCGGCCTGAACCGGCAAGTGCTGACCCAGCTCGGCACCTGCTCGTTCGTGACCCGGCAGCAGAACGTTGTCTTCCAGGGCTTCACCGGGTCGGGGAAGTCGTATCTGGGATGCGCGATTGGTAAACGCGCCTGCGAGCACCGCATCCGCGCCCACTACGTCCGCATGCCCGACCTCGAGGAAGCCTGGGTCGCCGCCCAGGACACCCCCGGCGGGGCCGGGAAGTTCCTGCGCAAATACGCCGCATTCACATTGCTCGTTATTGACGAGTGGTTGCTGGACCGGCCGACGGAATCAATGCGAACCATGCTGCTGGAGCTGATGGAGCGCCGTTACGGCGAAACATCGACGGTGTTCTGCACCCAGTACTCGCAGAAGGACTGGCACCAACGCCTCGGCTCCGGTGTTCACGCCGACGCGATCATGGACCGGATCATCCACAACACGATCTGGGTCGAGACCGGCACCTACAACATGAGAGCGCACACCGCGCTGGCCAGCGCGTAATCGATGATGGAGAGCGTCAGTGGCCCCCAACCACACCACCACTGGCGCTCTCCCGCACGATCGGTGGTGCTGAACCGCACGATTGGGAGGTGCTCAAAGCCTCAAATACTCAATCCCGACCGCTGCGGCACCGAGCCCGAGGTCGTCGGTCATGACAAGGGCTAGGAACGGTACGACCGCGTAGAACCCGATATTGAAAATCAGTTGGGTGGGCAGAAGCAATGACACCGAGACCGGGCTTCTCAGGGGCGTGGTATCGATCATCGAGAGAGGGCGCCCCGGCCTACCCGGGCGGCGTTCAGTTCGCGTGTGGCCGGATGCCGCGCGTCGTTAAGAATCTGACCCGTTGGTCCTTCTTCGACGATTCTGCCTTCAGCTAGCACCGCGGTTCGTGTGCAGACAGAGGCAACAGCATCAAGATCATGGGACACCAGCAGCAGCCCCAACCCCTGATCCTTGATCAGCATATGTAAAACATCAAGGACCTGATTACGCAGTGGGAGATCGAGCCCGCTCACCGGTTCATCCGCAATCAAGATCGCAGGACGGACAACCAGGGCGCGGGCGATCGCGACACGCTGATTTTGTCCACCCGATAATTCGGACGGCCGTCTATTGAAGGTTGCTTCGGGAAGTTCCACCCGACGAAGCGCGTCGCGAATCTGTTCGGAGTGATTCCCCGTTACCTTTCTTATAGCCCCTAAACGAGCAAGAATCGGGGTTGCTGGCCTGTCGGTCCTGGCATGATTGAGTCCCCCAGTCGAATGTATGA
>NZ_JADOUT010000036.1:0-10371 GCF_015752345.1 Arthrobacter sp. CAN_A212 | reverse complement strand
CCTCGGCTTCCGCAACCTCACCAACTACATCGCCAGATCACTACTCGAATCCGGCGGATTCAAACCGAAACTACACCCTCCATTGTGAAGAGCCGGTAAAGTCGTCAAATATGAGCAACCTCTTTTCGGACGCCGTGCCCCTACCGGCAGAACCCGACCCAGCACCGGTGCTGGCCTACAGCGTGAACGTCCCGGTTCCGCCGGATCATGCATATGCGGGCTTTGTCGACAACATTCATCTCTGGTGGCCCGCACAAAACCTCAGTATCTACGGTGTCGGCAGTTTCTTCGATCTCGAGGACGGAACACTGGTCGAAACCTCTCCCGAGAATGAGGAAGCCGTGTGGGCCGACGTCTTCGGACGAGAAGACGGGTGCCGGCTTGACCTCGCCTGGCACCATCAGTTGCCCGGAGGCACCCAGACAGAGCTGTCCCTCAGGTTTGATCGCATCCCAGACGAGGGCACCTTGGTATCCCTGACACACGGGGGGTGGTCTACGGCCCAGCAGTCGCACACGGAACGCTCCCTCTACGAGGCCTTCTGGCCGACAGCGCTCGAGAAGTTCAAGCGCTTCATGGGAGCAATCCTGTGACTCCCGAACTGATAGCGGAGTTGAGTGCACTCCTGCCGCAGGGTGCAGTGTTGTCTACCGATTTCGACGTCGAACCCTACGCCAGGGACCAGGGTCCGGTCCTGAGCCTTCACTCTCCTGCGGCGGTGGTCTGGGGGCAGTCGGTCGACGAGGTGCAGCAGATCATGCGGTGGGCGCACACTCACCAGGTCCCGGTGGTTCCCCGGGGCGCGGGTACCGGAGTCTCGGGAGGAGCCCACGCCACTGCGGGATGCATTGTGTTGAACCTGGACCGGATGAACCGCATTACTGCGATGAATCCACTGGACGAGACCGCCGTCGTCGAGCCCGGTGTGATCAACGCCGACCTCAACGCTGCAGCCGCCGAGCATGGGCTAATGTATGCGCCGGATCCCGCCAGCTACCGGATCTCGACCATCGGTGGGAATGTGGCGACCAACGCCGGCGGTCTTCGGTGTGCGAAGTACGGTGTGACCCGCGATTCGATCCTTGCTCTGGACGTGGTCCTCGCCGATGGAACGCTGATCCGGACGGGCGTGCAGACCTTCAAGGGCGTCGCCGGGTACGATCTGACCTCGCTGTTCGTCGGATCGGAAGGCACACTGGGGATCGTCGTCGGCATCACTGTGCGCCTGCGCTACCTGCCCCACAGCGAGCAGACCCTTGCCGCCTTCTTTCCCGACGTCCAGGCCGCTGCCGCGGGGGTCCTCGCGGTAGGGGAGGCACGCGTCCAGCCAGCCATCATGGAATTGCTGGACGGCATGACTTTGACTGCCCTGGACGGAGCGCATGGGTCCAACCTTCGCGAGCGGGGCGGTGCCCTGTTGCTGATTCAGACTGATGGATTCGGGGCTGAGGCGGAAGCCGCCGTCGTCCGCGTGGTTCTGACGGCGCTTGGCGGTACGGTCAGTTCACAGGACGTCGGTGAGGCGGCACGCCTGATTGATCTTCGTCGGCATAGCCGTGGGGACGAGGTCGACGACGAATTCCGGGTGGGCGAGGACGTTGCCGTGCCGCGGTCCCAGCTGGTGCACTACATTGCACAGCTCGAGCGGGTGGCTGCCGAGCATGCGGTCCTGCTGAAAGTGGTGGCCCACGCCGGTGACGGTAACCTGCATCCGACCTTCTGGGTGTCGGCGGCCGAGGGCCCGGCGGGCGTGGCGCGGCTCGACCTTGCCCTCGACGAGTCGGTGCGTCTGGCGCTGGGCCTGGGCGGCACAATCACCGGGGAGCACGGGGTTGGCCAATACAAATTGAGGTGGCTCCCCTGGGAGCAAGCGGAGGAAGTCCTGGACCTCCAGCGTCGAATCAAAAAAGTGTTCGATCCGCGGGGCATCCTGAACCCGGGGAAGGCCATTACCGCCACGGCATAGCCTCCGGTGGATAGAATAAGTGCTATCGCTGCCAGGTGGCAGCATCATGAACATGAATGGGGATTCAACGTGTCTGACAACTATCCGGGCAATCAGCCCAACCAGCAGGGCAGCGGCCATGGCGAGGACCCTTCGAAGTACCCGGCCGGCCCGCAATGGCAGCAGCCCGCACCGGGCAGCCAGCCCGCTCCCTACGGGCAGCAGGGGCAGTCCAGCCAGTCTCCGTATGGTCAGCAGCCCCCTTACGGTCAGCAGGGCGGGTATGGCCAGAGCCCGTATGGAACCGGCCCAGGCGGATACGGACAGCAGACCGAGAACCCCGGCAAGACACTTGGCATTATTGGTTTCATTTTGTCGTTGATCCCGTTCCTCAACGTTGTCGGTCTGATCGTCAGCATCGTGGCAATGGTGAAGTCCCGCAGGGCACGGATGGGCAATGGGTTCGCCCTTGCCGGAATTATCATAGGTGCGCTTGCTGTGATCGCCACTGTTATCCTCATCGTCACGGTCATCGCGTTCGCACCTCTAATCTCCGAAGTAGCAGAGTTCTGCGAACAGGCCGGTCCGGGCACCCAGACGTTCAATGGCGAGACGATTCAGTGCCCATAAAGCGCTAGTTCCCTAACGCCACCAGACGCGCCCAGAGGCTGGTGGGAAGTGCCGGTATCGGCCCTTCCCACCATGACTCCGGGCGTGTTTCCGGTGTAGGCGAGTGGTTCTGCGAGCCGGGTTAGGGCGAGTCGCGCGCGCCGCCGCCCAGAATGTCGATCGACTTTGTGTCGGCGGTGAGCATGATGGCTGCCTCGTCGCGGCGGTGCACCAGAATGGAGTCGAGGTAGGACTGCACAGCCTCAGCCATTGGCACGTTGCGATCCTCCTTCTCCGACATGTACCAGCGGTGCTCCAGCACCTCGTGGACCACCTCCGCCGGTTCCAGCTTGCGGCCCAGTTCGCGCGGGACGGAACGCACAATCGGTTCGAACACCTGGGTGACCCAGAGATGGGCGCTGAGCTCCTCGTCGACGTCGGGGTTGTTGTCAGCGCGGTAGGCGTCCATGTCGTTGAGGAGCCGTCTGGCCTGGTTTTCCTGGGCATCGAGCCCGGTCAGCCGCAGCAGCCGCCGGCTATGGTGCCCAGCGTCGACTACTTTGGGCTGTAGTTGGATCTGGGAGCTGTTGGCCTCGGTCTGGATGGCGTATTCTTCCACGTCGAACCCCAGCTCGTTGAGCCGGCGGATCCGGGCGTTCACGCGCCACCGGTCGTTGAGGTCGAAGGATTCCTGGTCTGTCAGCTCGGCCCAGAGACGGCGGTAGCTGTCCATGATGAGCTCGCTGGTGGCCAGGGGGTCAACCTTCTCCTCAATCAGGCCACCCTCGGCGAGGTCCATCAGCTCACCGGCGATGTTCACGCGGGCGATCTCGAGGTCATACTCCCGCTGCCCGGAAGATAGCCCCGGGTACAGCTCTCCCGTCTCGGCGTCGACCAGGTAGGCGGCGAAGGCTCCAGCATCACGGCGGAACAGGGTGTTCGACAGGGAAACGTCGCCCCAGTAAAACCCGATGAGATGCAGCCTGACCAGCAGGAGCGCCTGGGCATCGATGAGGCGGGTCAAGGTCTCCCGCCGCAGTGTCTGGGAAAACAGCGCGCGGTAGGGCATCGAGAACTTCAGGTGCCGGGTGACGAGCACCGGATCAAGGTCGGAACCGTCCAGGGCCTTCCGGCCGGTGATGACAGCGACCGGCTCCACGCTCGGCACATCAAGCCGCCGAAGCTTCCTCAGCATGTGGTATTCATGCCGGGCAACGTGCTCGCTGGTCTCCTTGATAGCAATGACCGAACCGCCAAGGTGGGCAAACCGGACAATGTGCCGTGAGATTCCGCGGGGTAACGCGGCAAGGTACTGTGCTGGCCACTCTTCCAACCCAATATGCCAGGGCAGGTCCAGGAGTTCGGGGTCGGTGGCGGCAGCGGTGATGTTCAGGGAGCCCAGTGTGCCTGGACCCGAGCCGCCCCTGGTGCGCGGCAGCTTGCCGGGCTGGTCCCAGTCGGTTGGCTCGTCGTGCCACTCGGCGTCTGGCAAATCGTTCATGTGTTGCCCTTTGTTGTGACTGTTTACTACTTAACGAAATACGGTACTTAACGAAGTACGGTGGCCCCTGAATTGAAAGACAATCCAAAGACCACCGTACTCGGGTCAGTTCCGCTCGGACAGCGGGGCTAGCTTAGACGTGGTCGGCCAGCCGCAGTCCGTCCTTCATGTCGAAGAGGTGTACGTGGCCCTTTTCTGGGGTGACGTAGATGGTGTCGCCCTTCATTGGTGGGCGCCGTCCGTCGACGCGTGCCACGATGACCTGCTCTTCCCCGTTGAGCGTGGTGTGGCCGTAGATGTAGGCGTCGGCGCCGAGTTCCTCGACGACGTCGACCTCAACCTGCAGGCCCTGGCCATCCGGTGCGATCTGGAGGTCTTCCGGACGAACACCCAGGGTCACGGTGCCGCCGTGTGCTGCGTCGAGCACCTCGTGGGCAACCGGGTAGGTGATGCCACCGAACTTCACGCCGCCGTCGGTGACGGGGAGTTCCAGCAGGTTCATGGCGGGGGAGCCGATGAAGCCTGCCACGAAGACGTTGATGGGGCGTTCGTACAGGTTGCGTGGAGTGTCGACCTGCTGGAGGACGCCATCCTTGAGGACCGCCACGCGATCGCCCATGGTCATTGCCTCAACCTGGTCGTGCGTCACGTAGACAGTGGTGACACCCAGACGGCGGGTCAGCGACGCGATCTGGGTGCGGGTCTGCACGCGCAGTTTGGCATCGAGGTTGGAGAGGGGCTCATCCATGAGGAACACCTGTGGGTTACGCACGATCGCGCGTCCCATTGCAACACGCTGCCGCTGGCCACCGGAGAGTGCCTTGGGCTTGCGGTCGAGGTAGGGCTCAAGGTCAAGCAGTTTCGCGGCGTCGCGAACCCGCTCGGCCCGCTCTTCCTTGGATACGCCAGCGATCTTCAACGCGAAGCCCATGTTGTCAGCCACCGACATGTGAGGGTACAGCGCGTAGTTCTGGAAGACCATCGCGATATCGCGGTCCTTGGGCGGGACATCCGTGACGTCGCGGTCGCCAATGAGGATACGTCCCGAGTTCACATCTTCGAGTCCGGCGAGCATCCGCAGCGACGTGGACTTGCCACAGCCGGAGGGCCCCACGAGAACGAGAAATTCGCCATCAGCGATTTGAATGTCGAGCTTGTCAACCGCGGGCTTATCTGTCCCGGGGTACAGGCGTGTTGCCTGGTCAAACGTCACCGTTGCCATTTGTTTTTCCTTTTCACGGGCAGGTACGTGCCCGACGATCCGTTGTGAATGGAGAGTATTCAGTTACCTGTGTCGCCCTGACCACGCCTCATCGAGACGGCAGGTGGTGTGCGTCACAGAATCCGAGTATGGCAGATAAATCAGGATTGCGCACTGCCACGGCGCAGCGTGAGCAAATGCTCCAGGACCAGTACCAGTTCTTCGGGTGAATGGACCCGGTGAGCGGCCTGGGTCTGCCCTTCACCGATCTTGATGCCGAGGTCCTGAGCTTCGAGTGCTGCGAATGCATGCTCGTCGGTGACATCGTCGCCGGCGAACAGCACTGCCGTGGCACCGGTGTACTCCCGCAGCGACCTGATGCCCTGACCCTTGTCGGCACTGATCACTGAGGTTTCCAATACGCGCTTGCCATCGGTGATGTGGGCACCCTCCAGCTGATCCAGTGCGGCGCGGGCCGCGTCCGTTGCGGCTGCCGCGACGTCGTCGTCAGCGGTCCTGGTGTGGAGGACGACGCCGGTGGGCTTGGACTCGAGCATGGTCCCGGCGTGGGCATCCACCACGCGTTGGACGGCGGCAGTGGCCCGGCGAAGCAGGTCGGTCTGCTGATCGGTCAGTGTCAGGGGAGCACCATCGGGTCCGGTCCAGGTCTCGGCGCCGTGGCTACCGATCAACAGGGTTTCCGGGTCGGGGGTCGCGACCGAGCGGAGGCTGTCAAGGGCCCGGCCGGAGACGAGCGCCGTCGTCGTCTCCGGGAGCTGCCCCAAGGCTGACAGCGCGCTGGCTGACCCGGGGAGCGGCCGGGCGTCAGCGGCGAGGGGGACGAGCGGTGACATGGTGCCGTCGAAGTCCAGGGCGATCAGTAGGTGGTCGGCGGCGGCGATCGATTCCAGCGCCTTCAGCAGCACGGGGTTCAGGCTCTCAGGCATGCGGTGTCTCCTGGGGGTTCTCTTGGTTGCCCGCCTGCAGCGCTGCGAGGAAGGCCTGGGACCATCGTTCGACGTCGTTCTGCAATACCTGGCGGCGCATGATGCGCATCCGCCGGGTCGCTTCGGCCGGGCTCATGTTCACCGCGGTGACAATTGCGGCCTTGAGTCCGTCGATGTCGTGCGGGTTGATCAGGACCGCCTGGCGGAGGGTGTCGGCGGCCCCGGCGAACTCGCTGAGCACCAGCGCACCCCTGTTGCTGGTGCGCGCTGCCACGTATTCCTTGGCCACCAGGTTCATGCCGTCGCGCAGGGCGGTGATCAGCATGACGTCGGCGGCCAGGTACAGGGCAACCATCTCTTCCACCGGGTAGCTGTGGTGCAGGTAGCGGATGGCGGTGTTCTTGATGGTGTCGTAGGTGCCGTTGATCCGCCCGACGGCTCCCTCGATTTCCTCGCGCAGCAACCGGTACTGTTCGACCCGTTCCCGGCTGGGGCTTGCCACCTGGATCAGCGCGGCATCTTCCACCTTGACATGCCCGTCGGCGAGGAGCTCCTCGTAGGCCTTGAGCCGGTGGCCGATCCCCTTGGTGTAGTCGAGCCGGTCGACGCCGAGCAGGATGTGCTTCGGGTTGCCGAGCTCACGGCGGATCTCCTTGGACCGTTCAATGATGTCCTCGCGGTTGGCGAGCGTGATGATCTGGTCGACGTCGATCGAGATCGGGAAGGCCTCAGCCCGAGAGGTGTAACTGGGGCCGCCCTCTTCCAGCTCGACGTGCACCTGCTGCTGCTTGACCGTGTGCCCAACGAAGCGTCGGACGCAACGCAGGAAGTTGCTGGCGTCGCTGGGGCGCTGGAATCCGATCAGGTCGGCGCCCAGAAGGCCCTCGATCACCTGGCGGCGCCAGGGCAGTTGGGCGAAGATCTCCAACGGGGGAAACGGGATGTGGTTGAAGAAGCCAATCTTCAGGTCGGGCCGGGCCGCGCGCAGCATTTTGGGTACCAACTGCATCTGGTAGTCCTGTACCCAGACCGTGGCGCCCTCGGCA
This sequence comes from Arthrobacter sp. CAN_A212, assembly GCF_015752345.1. Lineage (NCBI taxonomy): Bacteria > Bacillati > Actinomycetota > Actinomycetes > Micrococcales > Micrococcaceae > Arthrobacter > Arthrobacter sp. CAN_A212. The sequence goes on along the minus strand of NZ_JADOUT010000036.1, from coordinate 3,122 downwards.
GCGACCGCAGCGGTGGCTTCAGCGAAGCGTTCGTTGACCCGGCGGTAGGAATCCCACCAGTGACGGTGAAACTCCGGGGGGGCAATCACGTCGTGGTATAGCGGCCACAGGGTGGCGTTGGAGAAGCCCTCGTAGTAGAACTCCACTTCGTCGGCGGTGAGGTGCACGGGGACCAGACGCATGTCGTCGTGGTCGAACGCGTCGAGGGATTCATCGGGTGCGCCGTGCCAGCCCACCCACGCGCCGTCGGCCTTGGCCATGACAGGTGCCAGGGCAGTGACCAGGCCACCGGGGGAGCGACGCCAGGAACTGCTGCCGTTGGTGTCCACCCGGTCGACCGGCAAACGGTTGGACACCACAATGAACTCGAATTCGCCGTAGGCGGTGGTGTTATCGGACGGGGGTGTAGCTGACGGCACGCTGACTCCTGCACATAGTAGGCCTACTTAGTACTTTACCGTTTGGGCGGCGACGACTGTTCAGTCGTCGGCGGCAGGCGATGGCTCGCTAAGCTTGAGACTACGCGTACCCAACGATGACGAGGACTGATGACGCCCAGCTCCAGCCAAAAACCGTCCAAATCGCAGCGCTCGGCGCAAGCCCGCGAGCAGGCGAGGTTGCTTCGCGAGGCCCATGAACGCCAGGAAAAGCGCAAGGGTCTTCTCATCCGATGGGGGGTGGTGGCGGCTGTGGCGGCCATCCTGGTGGTCGTGGCGCTGATCGTCACCAACACCATCCGCGGGCAGGTGCCCGACGCCGGCCCGGCACCGTCCGGCGGCAATGAACATGGCGGGATTGTGCTTTCGTCGAGCACCGGGATGGAATCCTTCGAGACAGGAAACGTCGACCTGGCGACCCTGCCGACCGACCCACGACCTGCCGGGGAACTGCCGCCAGGCATCGCTGCTTCGGCCGATGCTGAGCCGGTCCAGGTGGTCTCCTATGTGGACGTAAACTGCGTATTCTGCGCCGAGTTTGAGAGCACCCACGCGGAGCAGATCAGGACCTGGCTCGACGCCGGTGAGATCACAATGGAGCACCGCAACGTGGCCTATCTGGACCGCAACTCGTCCACCGACTTCTCCTCACGGGGCGCGAATGCCCTCGCCTGCGTCGCCGAGGAATCCCCCGAGGCGTACTTCGACTACTCCACCGGGGTGTTCGCCAACTATGAGAACGGCGAGCTCGACGACGCCGGGCTGGCGAGTCTCGCTTCGACGGTGGGTGCGGCAGATATTTCCACGTGCCTGTCCGAGGGCACCTTCCGGCCCTGGGTCAACTTCACCACCGAAGCGGCCGAGCTGGACGGCATCACCGGGACGCCGACCATCTACGTGGATGGCGAAGCGGTGCCCGAGGCCATTGACAATTTCGCGGAATTCACGCAGGAGAAGATCGACGCCAAGGGCTAGTTTTCGCTGACGCTTCGGCTGGGCTAATCTGGACTGTGCGCAATCGGCCGGTTTTCTGGACGACAGCGCCAGCTGGCTTTGCCAGTTCGCCTCCTTAGCTCAGTTGGCCAGAGCACCTGTCTTGTAAACAGGGGGTCGCCGGTTCGAATCCGGCAGGAGGCTCCAAAGCAGATCAAATGCAAGCCGCTAGAACTGGCGGATAATGCTGGCCGTCGTCGGTTCCTTTCGTTTCAGCACTTGATTCAAGATTGGTTTGAGTGACCAGGACGTGACCATTCGGACAGTCGTCTATCCATGCTTGTCACTGCTGCAGTCAAATGGTCGTCGTTGGTGTGAAGGTACAGACGCGTGGTCTCGATGGATTCGTGCCCAAGGATTTCCTGAAGAACATGCAACGGGACTCCGGCATCAGCTAACCATGTAGCGCCCGTGTGCCTCAGTCCGTGCCTTCGGAGCCCCGGAAGTCCTAGACGCGTAACTAGAGAGTCCCAGCTGAGGGCTTTGCGTACGGTGGCTGTCGTCAGTACTCCACCCCGTGGGCCAACAACCAACCTTTCCGAAGGTGAGCGATTTGCTGTCAGCCGTTCAAGCACAGGAACAAGGGGCTCGAACACCGGGACGATCCGGGTTCGGCGGGATTTTGTTCTCTTAATCACCAACCCTCCCTTACCGGGGTAATGCTGCCGTTGTATGCGTACCCTCTTCAGTTCTAGGTCGACGTCACCGACGAGAAGTCCAGAGACCTCAGATCCGCGGGCCGACAGGAGTGCGCAGAGCAGCACCCAATCGGCGTAGGAGTCATGGACCTTGGCACATTCTGAAGCGAGCCTTTCAAGTGCTGCCGGGTCTTTGATCGCGTGGACCCTCGGAGATACAAGATCGTGAACCGTCCGTGCGGTCCGCCGAGCCCTTAGCTTTGCTGGATTCCGGTGAATCAGATCGTCTCTCATGGCTTCGTCTAGTAGGCGAACGAGGGAAGACAACGAGTTCTTGATCGTTGACTTGGAGTACGTCCCTTCCCACTGATCGATAGTTCGATCGATAATGCCCGCGGTCAACATCGACACCGGTAGGTGGCCTAAAGCCGGCAGCACACGGAGTCGAAGGCTGGTTTCGTACAAATCACCGGTAGAGGACATGTCAACGCCCCGGAGATACCGGTCGCCTACGTGCACTGCGTAATCGGTCAATGTAATCCCAGGTGCAATCCCAGTCCTAGTTGCCTCTTCCATTTCTTCATGAAAAGCAGACGCCTCCTCGATCGTTCGGACCATTTTCGAGACTGACATGCGCTTCCCAGTTGTCGGGTCTGTCCAGCGCACACGAGCGCAAAAGCCGGTTGACCGCGGAGCGGCGTCTTTGTTGAGGCGGACGCCTATAGGAGGAATCTTTGTCATGCGACACGACCCCACAGAAATGATTCAAGGGACTCACGACGATAGCGGGGAGTGTTTGCTGAAAGATAAACGATGGATTCGTTCAGCGGATGATCGGGCTGATCTCGCCACCTACTCAGTGTGGACACATTGATCCTCAAGATGTCGGCGACTTCCTGCGATGTGAGGAGATCTGGAGTTCTATTCACAGGGAATGGGCACATTCGGTTGCCTTTCAAGGCTCTTCACAATGGAGGGTGTAGTTTCGGTTTGAATCCGCCGGATTCGAGTAGTGATCTGGCGATGTAGTTGGTGAGGTTGCGGAAGCCGAGGG
>NZ_JADOUT010000035.1:0-10925 GCF_015752345.1 Arthrobacter sp. CAN_A212 | reverse complement strand
CGACAAAAAGAACGCTACGGGCGGGTCGAGGGTGGGGCCACTTCAAACGGCTAAAAGTCCCCTAAGTGGGGCCATTTCAGAGTGCCATACCCACACCGAACCTGAGTCCGGCGATTCCATAGCCAAAAGGGTACGCAACAGGGTCGATTTGCCTGATCCGGAACTACCCACCAATCCCACCCCGTGACCACTGGGGACAGTCAAAGACACCCCATGAAGGATCGTCCGGGACACACCGCGACGGAAGGTTCGGCCGGGCCGGGACAGCGACAGATAAATATTGTGGGCTGAAAGGACTGAAGTCATGCGACAGCAGTGCCTCCACGACGCACGGTGCGCTGCGCGGCACCCATGAGATGAGTTACTTCGGGGTGCCTGTCGGCGGCAGCTAAATACTCGAAGGAACCTTCGTCGACTATCGATCCTCCGCTAATGACGATCGCTCGTGAGCACAACGATGCTGCCGCAGCAACGTCGTGAGTGATCAGAAGGACGCCAGCACCTTCACCTATCGCCTTGCGTAACGCTGAAAGAACATGGTGCTGGGATATGACGTCGAGCGCGGTCGTTGGTTCATCTGCGATCAGGAATGAAGAACGGCATGCAAGGGATTGCACAATACACACCCGTTGTCTTTGCCCGCCGGATAGTTCCATGGGAAAAGAACCAAGCACACGATCTGGATTGGCGAAGCCGACGTCCTCCAGCAGTGAGACAGCAAGCGACCCTGCCGCCGACCGCGTTGGGGCACCCCCTGACCGCAGGATTACAGGGATGAGTTGACGGTCAATCCTCACCAAGGGGTGAAGAGCAGTGAGCGAGTCTTGACGGACCGAGGCAATGCCCGGGCGGTGTTTCGTGGCGAGAGAAATGTCGCGTCCGGAAACGTTGAGTTGACCAGAAGTTTGCGAACCACCAGGTAGTGATCCCGTCAGAGCGGCTGCCGTTAGTGACTTGCCTGATCCAGAAGCCCCAAGGAGAGCCACCGCTTCGCCAGCCGCGAGAGACAACGAGACCCAGCTACCAGCGACCGACCGCCTATCCGCACAGATAACCCTTCGAGGGCAAGACTCATCACACTCATCCACCCTTGTCACTAACGATTATCATTCTCAATGAAAAGCAGCGATAACAAGATTGGTTCTCAAATTCATGACACCCGTTAGCGCTGGATGAAAAGGGATCCCATCACAGGTCAGAATCGCGATGGTGCAGATTCTGCAACCTGGGACACGGTAGGGACGAGGCGAATGAAACAGTGTGCCCAGCTACTACTGGGTGACGGCCCACCCGGTGGTGTTCACGAGCTGCAAGCCGACATGCTGACCTATCCTGATGCCGGGGTCGCCCGGGACCTCGACCGTGAGCGTTTCTGCGGAACTGCGTGATCCGAGGCTGGCGACGTGGACCAACGTGTGGGCGCCTAGCGACTTGATCCCGGTCACGGTAACCGTTGCTGGTCCGTCCGCCGGTCCGATGATGCGGATGGCTTCCTGTCGGACGGTCAGGAATGCGGGACCGTCCCTGAGTCCTGGCTGCACGGGGAACCGGCCCAGCGCCGAGTGGTGGACACCGTCGGCCAGGTTGCCCGGTACGGCGTTGAGGCCTCCCAGGATTCTGTTGACCGACAACGTCGCAGGTTGATAGTGCAATTGGGCGACGGGCCCGTGTTGCAGGATCCGCCCGCTATCAAGGACCGCGATCGAATCGGCGAGGACTGACGCTTCCCGGCGGTCATGGGTTACCAGCACAATGGTGGGCGCGAGTTCTGCGCGAATATCGTCCATCAACGAATACATTTCGTCTCTTAGCCTGGAATCAAGGGAACTGAACGGTTCATCGAGGAGGAGGATGCGGGGGTTCCTCGCTAGAGCCCGGGCCAGTGCAACGCGCTGTTCCTGCCCGCCGGAAAGCCGCCCTGACGAGCGTTGTGCGAGGTCTGCCAACTTCACCAGTTTCAGGTACGCCATGGCATGGTCCCGGGCCACTTTGCGGGACTGTCCGGCCATTCTCGCGGAGAACGCAACGTTATCGACCACGCTCAGATGAGGGAAAAGCAGCGGCTTCTGGAAAACCAGGGCAACGCCACGCTGCTCAGACGGGACACCATCGAGGTTCTCACCATCAACGACCACCTCCCCGGAGGATGGCTCGTCCAAGCCCGCGGCGATCCTTAGGAGGGTGGATTTTCCGCTGCCGGAGGCGCCAAGTAATGCGACGCAGCGGGATGGTTGAACGGTGAGGGAAATCTGATGCAGTACTTCAGTGTCGCCGTAGGACCGGGAGATGGTGTTGAATTCGAGGCGCGAGCTCATTGTCGTCTTTTCCTTGCCGTGGGCAGGGTGAGTCCTGCGAGCAGGATCAGTGGAGGGATGATGATGGCCACCGAGAGTGCTGCGGTGAGTTGTTCGTTTCCCGTCGTCGATGCGGCTGATCCCAGCAGTAGAGGCAGGGTGCGCAGTTGTCCTCCGCCGATGAGCAAGGTGGTGATGTAGTCGCCCCATCCGACGAGGAAGGCCAGGAAAAAGGCGCGGGCGGCTGCGCTGGCGAGCAGGGGATAGCGGACATGACGGGCGGCCTGCCCGGGGGAGGCTCCCAGTGAGCGGGCGACCTCCTCGAACTGGTGGTCGTAGCTTGCCAGGGCGCTGCGGAACATGAACGCCGTGTAGGGCAACGCCGTCACGACCAGGACCAGGATCACCCCTAGTGTCGGTGATACGTAAAGACGCAGAAGAGCGACGTTCACCCCCATCACCAACGCGAACGGTGGGATAGCTAACGGGACCAACAGAACAAACTCAACGAAGCGGCCTGGTAGGGAAGGTAGGGCGCGGACGGCGAGTACTCCCACGTAACCCAAGGGGGTTGCGATCACCGCGACTCCCAGCCCGAGTGAAAGCGAGGACACGGCGGCCCTGGCAGTGTCTGCGGTGGCGAGGTCGGCGAACCCTTGCAACGAGTACGACGACGGCAGGACGGCCGGGGCGCGCCACTGACCGGCGATCGACCACAAAAGTACTGGCACCATTGGCGCCGCGATCCAGGCCACGAGCAAGCAACCCAGGACCACCCGCAGGGGGAGACCCCCGGGGAGAGTCCGGCGCATCGACGTTGACGCTGGCTGCAGAACGGGAATCATCGCAGGCTCCGATGACGGCGCAGGACCAAAACCGCCGTAATGATGACGACTACGCTCACGGCCACAGATACCAGGGCGGTCACCATTGCCTGCGGACGGGCAGCGAGATCGACGGAGGTGAACAGCCTCACGGCTCGGACCGGAAGCGGTTCGGGGGAGGTGGGACCGAGCAGCCAGGCGGCTTCATAGGAGCCGAGGGTGTATACAAAGACGATGGCGGCGGAGACCGCCAGCGATGGCACCGCCAGAGGCAGGACCACCCGAACGATACGCTGGCCCGCGGACGCGCCGAGGGTTGCTGCCGCGTCGCACAGATCTCCGACGGAGCGTGAAATGCTGCCGAGGACGACCAGGGTGACGAATGCGGACTCTTTCCACGCGTACTCGGCGATGACGGCCACGAACCACGGACCGGAAACCAGTGCGGGGAACGCGTCGGGCATCCCGAGGAGTCGTTCCAGGAATCCGCTGTCAGAGAGCAGCAACCCGATGGCCCCTGCCCCGATCACGTGCGGAATAGGAATCGTTGCGGCACTCAAGGTCTCAACTATCCGACCCATTCGGTGCATGGCGAGCACATAGGCGGCAAGCATAAAGCCCACCACCAGGGAAAGCACCGTGGAAACTGCGGCAATGTAAACCGAGGTGACACTCGAACGGATGAGCTCCCCAGTTTCGCTGGTCCAGGCGTCCGCGCTGAGCTGGGGTGGACCGATAAATGGCATCAGTCCAACACTTTGCAGCCCTGCGGCGGTCAGCGATACCCCAACAACCGCGACGATCGGGACCACTGCCAGCAGGGCAAGGAGGGCGGCGCGACCGGTGGTCGACGCCTGCCGACCGGTCATGGGGCCGAAGCGACGTCTTGCCGCCACGCCTCATTCAAAGCCGGCACCCATTCTGAACCCAATTCGCCGTGGGCATTGCGTGAGAGTTCTTCATAGTCCGGGACGATCGGCGACTCTGGTAGCTGGGCGAAAAGGTTCTGTTGGGTAGGGGTGAGGAGATCCGTGTCGAGGACGGTGAACTGCCCCCACGTCCCCGGATCTGCCTTCGCGGCTTGCTGCTCAGGGGATAGTGCGATGTTGGCGACCACCATGGCCCCCGCAGCATCTGCGGCGTTTACCGGTAACGCGAGGAAGCTCGCATTGCCGACCGTGCCCTCTTCCAAGGTCAGGACCTTGGTTGACGGCGGTAGTGCACCTGATCCGACCAGATCGGTCAGGGTGGCAGGGCCGTAGGTCATCGCGATGTCCACTTCACCGTCGGCGAAGAGGGTATTCAGAGCCTGTTCGTCCCGCGGATAGGTGGCACCTTCCCTCCAGAGCGATGGTTCAAGCTCCTCAAGCGTTTGAAGAGCCGCGGGCGCGTACTCGGAAAACGCTTCGTCGGAGTAGGGGAGCGGCACCTGATCGGCGCCGCCAGCGGTGCTGAGCATGACCTCGCGGAGGAAGACGCTGCCGGTGAAGTCCGGGGGCCCCGGGTAAGTGAACCTGCCCGGATTGGCCCGGGCCCACTCAAGGATGCCAACAAGTGAGGTGGGTGGGTCGGTGATGGCATCCGAATTGTAGAAGAACGTGAACTGGGCTTTATGCCAGGGAGCTTCGCAGCCGTCAACCGGGGTGCCGAAGTCGTTGAGCAGCAAGGGATCGTCCTGGTCGGTGTACCGCATGTTGGGGAGCAAGTCAGTCCAGCCGCATTGCCAGGCCTGCGCCTGTTTGCCGGTACTGAAGGTGGAACCGTTGGCCCAGATCAGGTCCACCGACCCGTCGCTCCGGCCGGCCTGGAGCTCGCTCAATACCCGGTTCAGGGCATCGGGGGTGTCCGCGATAGGAACTCGGCGAAGCGTGACGCCCTGATCCTGTGCGGCGGGCGCAAGAACGTCATCGACATAGGCGTTACCTTTCGCGTCGCCGCCGAACATCCACAGGTCGACAGTCTGCCCAGCTGCCGCGGCGAGAACCTCGTCGAAGGTACCAAAATTCTCGGCGGGCTCAACGCTTGCACCTGAACAACCTGTCAGCACCAGTGCGAGGGCCGCAGCAGCAGGCAGCAGAAAACGCCGACGTTCCGGGCTGAAAGAGGGGTACACAGGAGATCCTTCGACGGTCGGGGCTGCAGCTTCAAGTATCCTCGATAGCGGGCCGACGCCCGAACCGGCAGCTGAGCAGCGGATTGCGGAAAACTATGCGGCGAGAACATGTGCACGGCCACCCCCGGCCTGTAGCACCGATCCGCAGACTCGTGATCTTGTTTGCCGTCATTATGGGGGCAACCATCGTTGTCCTCTTCGTACCCATCCCGCCCGTGGACGACATGCGCGACCTGGTAGAGCGCGCCGGCTGGTGGGGGCCGGTGGGATTCATGGCCGGGTACGCCGCCCTGACCCTCGCGCCGCTTCCCAAGAACATCCTCTCCGTCGCGGCCGGCATATTGTTCGGTTTCGGGCCAGGATTGGTGATCGTCTACTGTGCCGCAATGATCGGAGCGTCCGCCGCATTCTGGCTGGGGCGCGCGCTGGGCAGGGACGCGGTCGAAAAATTCACCGGCACCCGAGTCGCCAAAGTCGATGCACTTCTCAGTAAGCGGGGCTTCGCGGCGGTCATCGGGGTCCGGCTGATCCCGGTGCTGCCGTTCACCGCGATCAACTACTCTGCGGGACTGACAGCGCTCGGATGGTGGCCCTACTTCCTCGGAACGATGATCGGCATTTTCCCCGGTACGGTGAGCTTCCTGGCTCTAGGCGCGTTTGGTCTCGAACTGGGTTGGCCAGCCCAACTGGCACTGGCGGTGCTGGGAGGGCTGACCCTCACCGGAGTCATTCTCGCCGTCCGGGCCCGGCAAAAAGCGAGGAGCACAGATGTTTGATACCCGACTACGGCCGCTCCTGGCGCCCCTGTTGAACCGGGCGGCAGCAGCCCTGGATGTCCCATGGATCAGCCCGAACCGGTTGACCGGATTGAACCTTCTGCTGGGATTGGCATCCGCGGGATTCGCGGCAGCCCAGTGGTGGTTGCCAGCCCTCGTAGCTTGGGTGCTGTGCCGGCTCGCGGATGGCCTGGATGGACCGCTAGCCCGACGACGCGCCGCACAGCCAGGATCGAACCACGACGCCGGGCAGGGCGGGTTCTGGGATATCTCCGCCGATTTCGTCGTGTACGGCGCGACAGTCATCGGCGTGGCAGTTGGGGTAACAGCAGGGTTCGGTGCACCCTGGCTGCCGTTCCTTTTGGTGCTCTTCGCCTACTACATTAACGGCAGCGTGTTTCTGGCGTTCTCGTCCATCGCGGAAAAGAATGGCCGACAGATCGACGACGGCCGGTCACTGTCCTTCCTCGGCGGGCTCGCAGAAGGGGCGGAGACCGTCCTGGTCCACGGTCTATGGCTGCTCTTCCCTGCCGCCGCCTGGCAGATAGCCTCGGTGTGGGCTGGCCTAGTGATGATCAGCGCCGCACAACGAATTGTCGCCGGCTACCGAACCCTTGCCTGAGGCAGACCCCAAAAATACCGTTGTTACTGAGCGTTCCTTTGACGTTTCAAACCGTCCGCCCGCCACCGGTTGAAACCAGCAAGGGCTTTGACAGCGACCCTCGCAGCCGGTGATTCCAGTCCAGACCTTGCATGGGCTACCGCCGCATTCCACAGGGCATCGTTGTAGGTCGGATAAGGGTGCGTGACACCCGCGATGGCACGGGTGCTGAGCCCTTGATCCACGGCGAGGGTGAGCTCTGCCAGGGACTCTCCGGCCCTCGGGCCGACGATCGTTCCGCCCAGGATACGCCCGCCCTTGCCGATGATGATCCGTGTGAACCCGTCGGTCTGGTTTTCGGTGATCGCACGGTCGGTGTGAGCGTGCTGGATGGTTGATGTTGTCTGCGTTTTCGTTCCGGCCTCGGTGACGCCGACGGCGGCGACTTCAGGTGAGGTGAAGGTGACCCGTGGGATGACTTTACTGACTTTCCGGCGGAGTCCGAGGATGGCGTTGGAGGCGGCGGTGCTGGCGTGCACCCCGGCGAGGTGGGTGAACTCGGGGTGCGCGGTGACATCGCCGGCAGCCCAGATAGTCGGGTTTGATGAGCGCATTGCTTCGTCGACCACCACCTGGCCGGCTTCATCGCAATTCACTCCGACCAGGTCAAGGCCCAGACTCGTAGTCCTGGCCCTCCTGCCAGCGGCGGCGAGGATGACGTCCGCAAGGAATTCTTGGCCGTCGCCGGTATGGACCACGGAGACGACGCCGGTGCCGTCGTCGCTGACCCGTTCCACGGCGGCGTGCTCGATGACCTGCACGCCGTCGGAACGCAGACTGTCGCGGACCAGGGCCGCTGCATCGCGGTCTTCCTTCGGCAGGATCTCCGAGCGTGCCAGGATCACCACCTGCGAGCCGAGCCGGGCGAACGCCTGTCCCAGCTCACACGCAATCGGGCCACCTCCGATCACGACCAGTCGCTCCGGAAGGGTTTCCAGGTCCCAGATGGTCTCCGACGTGACGACCCGTGGTGCGTCATCTAGCCCAGGAATGGGGGGGATTGTTGGCGCACTGCCGGTGGCGATGAGCGCCTGCCGAAAACGTAAAGTCGTGCCGTGAACCGCGGCTTCACCCGGACCGGTGAAGCGCGCCGTGCCCGACATGACCGTGATCCCCGCCGTTTCGAGGGCTGCCGGGGAATCTTCCGGTTCGATCGCAGCAATAGCATTCGTCACACGTTGGCGGACTGCAGCGAAATCAGTGCTGCTGCCGGAATGGGACCGCTCCGCCGCTGAGTGTCCGGCCGACAGGAGCGTTTTGGACGGCACGCAACCGGTCCAAAGACAATCCCCACCAGTGCGGGCATACTCCACCAACACCGTGCGGGCACCCAGACGAGCAGCCGTTTTCGCCCCCACAATGCCTGCAGTTCCGCCCCCGATAACCAACAGGTCCACTATTTCGGTGGTGTCTTTCACAAGGCTGCCCTCTCACTATGTCGGCCGGGTTCTCCCTTAGCCTAGGCTGTTCTCACCACCATCTCCGCAGGTCCGCGGAACCACGACTTGCCATGGAGTGATCCCGATCGCCGGAAAATACAGCACCTTCGCACAATTTTATGATGTGATGTCCGGCGAATACCCGGTCTATCGGGCCGGCCGTGAAATCGGCATCCAAAAGCTCCGCCAACCCTCCGGAGCCCAGGTGCTCGACGTCGGGTGCGGTACCGGGCTGAACTTCAGTCTCCTCCAGCGCCAGATCACCCCGGATGGCATCATTGTCGGAATCGACCGCAGCCCAGAGATGCTGGAACAAGCTCGCCGGCGGGCAGAACGCAACGGTTGGACCAACGTCATTCTCATCCAGGCCGATGCAACCGAGCTTTCGCCCACCGACATCGGATCCAGGATCACAACCCAGGGTGGCCGGTCACAATCCGACGCCGTCCTGGCCACCTATGCACTGTCCCTCATGAAGGACTGGGAAACCGCGTGGGCCAACATAGTCTCCCTCGCTGCACCTGGGGCATCCCTCTGTGTGGTGGACATGCAAAAACCAGTCGGTCTCGCTACTGCCCTGACGCCGTTGGCCAGAGCGGCGTGCTGGCTCGGCGGATCCGACATTGACGCGCACCCCTGGACTGCCGTGGAGCGCGACTGCGTCGACGTCATGGCGGCCTCCACCCGCGGCGGACACCTGCAGATTCGTTCTGGAACGCGCACCACAGATACCTAACCTCCATCCGCCGAAGCATATGTTCATGGCACGTCGGAAGTGACGAACCGCCGCTCAGGCCCGAGTAGGCCCATCAAATGTTGTAGCGGTGGTGCCTCTTCGGACTTCTCGGACGGCGGTGACGCCAAAGCGGGGCGCTGTCCGCGAGTGAGATCACTTGCCAGGTGATGGGTCCGCGTTTCGCGTGCGTCAGTGCTTTCTTGTGTAGTACTCGAGCGCTGGGTTGCTGGGTGTGCTGAGGTTTAGGCCTTGGGCGAAGTTTGCGAGTAGGTCCCGTGTGGTCCAGTTGCGCAAAGGGACCCGTTCGATGGAGGGCGTTGCTTGCCTGCCCACGGCTGCGAACCCGGCGATGAGAGTTGCGAGGACGATGATGATGAATAGCACGATGTTCTCCTTTTAGTGGTGGTTGAGTGGCCGGTGATCGGAATGGTGATTGAACAGCCAATGATGTGGGCCATGGTGGGTTGGACGCCTCATTGCTCTGGTTGCATATTGTGTGTCTAGGAAGCCAGGTAACGCCCTGATCGGTGGTTCAGCGCCAGGATGAGGTTCATGAGTGTTGCCCCTAGCGCGGAGAGAGCGACCATCAGGGGTGGGACGAACGCGAGTGCGGCAAGCACGATCGCGACGTCGAGTCCCATCTGCACGTAGCCGGCCCGCCAGTTCAAACGTTCCTGGAAGATCAGTGCCATAATGTTGAATCCTCCGAGGCTGGCTTTGTGGCGGAACAGGATCAGCAGTCCGATGCTGGCCAATAGGTTCCCGCCCAGGACGCCGTAGAGCGGCGCGATAGTGATGTCTCCGATGACTGCGGAGTGGACAGGGGTGAGTGTCGACACCACCACGACGGCGCCGATCGTGCGGAGGGTGAAGTCCCACCCTTTCTTCCAGGCTGCCAGGGCGAAGAACGGAGTGTTCACTACGAGGAAGATGACACCGAAGGGTAGGTGCACGGCGTAGCTAATCAGCAGGGCGAGTCCGGCGGTACCTCCGGTGACGGCCTCGCACGATTTTAGGAGGAACAGACCCAGGGATGCCGCGAAGCATCCGGTGATGATCCCTAGAACGTCTTCGATGGGTGAGTGACGCAGGACCGGTGCCGGCTGACTCGATGCTGCGTCGGTCACGGTGATTCCTGCTCCCATTGGGTCGGTCATTGGTCCCCGAACTTCCCGCGCTCGGTCAATACTGCAAGCACTCGCTCGTTGGTGTCGCGGTCGGCCAGTGAGATGCGGACGCCGTCGTCCTTATAACCACGGGCGAGGATGTCAGCGTCCGCCAGGGCGGAGAGGATTTGTTCACGGACGTCGTCACCGCATCGGAGCCAGAAAAAGTTCGCCTGACTGTCGGGCACGTCCCAGCCGGCATTGTGCAGGGCCGTGATCATCCGTTGGCGCTCGACCCGGACGTCGATGGCCCGGGTACGCATCTCCTGGTGCGCGGCCAGCGATGCCACGGCCGCACTTTGAGCCATCCGGTTCACACCGAAGGGAATCGCGGTCCTGCGTAACCCTTCCGCCAGCGGTGCCCGGGCTATCGCGTATCCGACCCGGAGCCCGGCCAACCCGTAGGCCTTCGAGAAGGTCCTCAGGACGCAGATGTTCGGATAACGGTGGTAGAGATCGAGGGCGTCCACTTCACCAATCTCGTCCTGGAACTCCACGTAGGCCTCATCCACCACAACCAGGACGTGCGGTGGCACTTTGCTGAGGAAGTCCTCCGTGTGTGCTGCCCCGAGTGAGACACCGGTCGGGTTGTTGGGTGAGCAAAGGATGATGACCCGGGTCCTGTCGGTCACCGCTGCGGCCATGGCATCAAGGTCGTGGTGCTCATCGGGGAGCAGCGGCACCCGGGTAGCTTTCGCGCCCGCTACCGCGGCGAGGATCGGATAAGCCTCGAAGGACCTCCACGCGAAGATCACCTCATCATCCTGGTCACAGACCGCGGAGAGGATCTGCTGCAACATCCCGGAACTTCCTGGTCCGACTGGTTGGGTCCCCGGGTAGGAGTCCGGTGAATATGTGAGTTTCGCATCCGATAATGGGTGCAGGAGGAGATTCACAACAATGGCACGTAGACATA
>NZ_JADOUT010000034.1:0-11164 GCF_015752345.1 Arthrobacter sp. CAN_A212 | reverse complement strand
TGGAGATAGACATTAGTGGTGATCCTGGTTCTCGCCCTACGAACTAGACGAAGTTGCTACGAAGTACTGGCCTCACCCAACCCTGACACGTAGGGGCGCGACGCATCCAAGCAATCTCCGCTGAGCAGTGTGTCGGAGGTGCGCGGTATGGTCGCAGCATGTCCTTCACGAGCCATCTCCGGAACAAGGAATCACCGATTCGGCAGTTCATCTATGACAGCGCCCCGCAGCTCGCGCTAGCTGGAACCCGTGGTCGTCAGGGAAACATGCTCGCCTCGTCCTTCGGCTTCGACAACCTCATTGGGCTTGCAACTCGACTTCCGATTCCCGAAGGGGTGAAGGACCGCAAGGGGCATGCCATCGTGGCGGGCATGGCTCTCGACTACCGCCTACGAATGGACATGCCCGGTTTCGATTTCGAAGACACGATGGCTCGGAGGGGCCTGGACACCCTCGGTGCAAACCCCGATGTCGTTCCTCGGGGAAAGCACATTCACAAGGTGTTGACGCAGGCCTTCGACTTTTCCTATCTCAATTGGAAACAACAGGACCGTCATCCATTCAACCTTGCCCGGGCGTCGATTTATCTCGCGTGGTGCGAGAGTATCGCGAGGACAGGTCCGCGCCAGGCACTCTCGGGTGAACTGGGCCGACGCATTAGACGAGCGAAAGACGCCGTCGACCTGATGATGAGCATTGACGACTCGCTTCTTTTTGATATCGCCCTCATGAGGGATGCGGTCGAGCCGCTCCTCGATGAATGGAACCGCGACATTGAGGCAGGCGTCGAGTACGTGGCGAACCCGCGATTCCTCGGAAGCGCGGCGGTAGGAGGGGCCGACGCTGACTTGGCTTTTGGAGACATGCTCGTCGATGTAAAGACCCGGGAGGCGATCTCCAGACCCTGGGTCAGGGACACTTTGTTCCAGTTGCTTGGCTATGTACTACTCGACCTCGACGATTCACTGGGCATCCGTCGAGTTGGCATCCTGCTCCCCAGACAGCCTCACTTCGCTGTGTGGACTCTCGATGAGCTCTTCGATGCATACGCGAGTGAAGTGCTCCGGGGTCTTCGAGTAGATTTTGCCGGCCTGCTAGCCGAAAACATTAAGAGGGGAAGCGTTGTCGCATGAATGAGGGTCAGAATGAACTGGCGAAGGTAGTCGAAGCACTTCGGGAATTGAATCCTGAGCCACGAGTCGACCGCTGGGGTCACCTCTCGTTGTGCATCCTTGCCGCTACTTACTCCATATCTCTCAGGTATGACGCCGTGGTCGTACCTCTTGTCCGGCGCTACGCAACGTATGCGGCACTTTCCTCCGTACTTCTCCGTGGAGAAGAGCTCAACCACCCAGTTAGCCCCCGGGCGGACGAGCAAACGCTCAGGCAGTTTCTAACCTCGATTGAAGACCTCGATGATGATGCTTTCGCGAAGGTTCTCAGGAGCAGGCACCGCACATCAGCGACAAACGGCATCCTGAAGGCGGCGGCAGTTAGACAGATAGCGGAGACTCTGGCCCGCAAACATAAAGTTGAGACTCTAGCTGACTTCGCTGACCTTTCAACGGACCCTGAGCGGACGGCTGCCGTGGAGAAAGATCTAGAGAAAGTCAAGGGAGCAGGGGCGGACGGAATCCGAACCGGGTACATATGGATGACAGCCGGCGATGACCATCGAGTGAAACCCGACCGCCATGTCCTGAAATGGCTCGGCACCTGCCTCGCCCGGCGAGTAAGCGTCGCTGAAGCACGCGTGCTGCTCGGGGAAGCATCCAAGGCACTCAAGGTCACCCCCTGGTCGGCCGATCACGCGATCTGGGAGCACCAAGCAAGACCCCGGAAATGACATGCACACAATCGCGCCGCTTCGCCGGCTAAGCCGAACGGCGTACGCACAAGAAATCAGACGGGAGCAACCGCGATCACTCGCCCCGGCGCTCAAGACAAGACCATCGGCTCAAATCAGCAGTCAGGCAAAGTTGAATTCTGCAATAACGCCGATAACGTCCTATTACGTCGGGCTGGAGGACAGCACGATCATCATTTCAAGGGATCACTAAACGAGCGGGGCGCTGTGCCGAAGCCAACGGTTAACCTGTACTGACTCGCCGCCCTGATATCCCAGGTAGGAGTCTGTCTGCCGAAATCCCGCACGTTCGGCAACCTTTTCACTGGCGGTGTTGCCAGCGACGGTCTCCAGTGCCACCGCGGTAAAGCCATGGTCGAATAACCAGGTTGTGAGGAGTCGAACTGATTCGGTTGCCGCGCCACGGCCGCGGCCTGCAGATATTAGTGCGTAGAAGATTTCCGGTGCACCGCCATCACGCCAGCCAATCCCAACCGTTCCGATCGCCCGGCCGTCGATCACTATCGCATACCGGGCAGCGAGCCGGGCCTCTTGGCGTTCCTTTGTTCGGCTGATCCGGCGACGTGCACCCGGTTCATCGAGATCCGGCGGATAGTAGGTCCACTGCGGGACATCTGGAACCCGGCTCAGGTCGTACTCCAACTGCCAGTCTTCCTCCATTAGGGATCGGAGCAACAGGTTTTCTGCGCGGAGCTCTTTCGGGAAAGGCATAGGGAACACCATCAACCGATAATGGCACAGGATCCAGGGCGAAAGGCCGCTGCGCTGCTCTACAACTCATCGTTTTCGACCCGAGCTAGACGTACTTGTTACCCGGCCCGGTGCCAGCTTCTGCTAAATACAGTTCACACGTCGCGTTGTAATAGTCCTTCGTTGATCCCTGATGCTCCATCCCAATGCGCCTACACACCCCCTGGGATGCTGTGTTCTCCGTAGAGGTTACGGCGACGACCCGGTCCAGTCCTTCGCTGAAACTGTACGCAAGGACAGCTGACGCCGCTTCGGCTGCGTATCCCCTCCCCCAATAATCGGGGTGAAAATGCCACCCAATTTCCGTATCGCCTGAGGGTTGGAGCGGCGCTTCACCTGATGCAGGAATCCCCTTCAACAAGATGGTCCCCACTAAATGGGCATCCTCTGCTCTCTGCACCGCCCAAAAACCATGGACAGGATGATCATAACTTCGGCATCTCTCAATCAGCCTGTCAGCTTCGGAGCGGTCCTTCATCACCCGTGGAACCAGCCCAATGAATTGTTGAACGTCCCAGCGTGAATACATGTCATAAACAAAATCGGCATCTTCTGGCTCCCACGGTCGAAGCAAAAGACGGTCGGTCATCAAAATCTGCATCAGACCATGATCCCCGAAGCATGCGGCTCAAACCATCGTTTGCGGTCAAACGTCGCGTCATCGGCAACAGGGCAAGTCGACTATATTTTGGGTATGTGCCCGTCCACGTCGACCAATCCAACCGTTCGTGCTGCCACGCGGGATGATCTCAATGATCTGGTCGAACTAGGTATCAGCATTCAGGAGCTCCATGCCAAGGGCCGCCCTGACCTATTTAGAGATCCCGACCCGGAAGCACTTCGTGAGTTCCTGGACCTGAAACTCTCTGATGGAAGCGCAGTCTTGATTGCCAAGGACAACAGGCAGTCCCTCGGATATTTGCTCGCTGAACACACAACAAGACCCGCCAATCCATTTCGGCGATCGTCATCATCCCTCTATGTTCACCACATCGCTGTGGCAGTTACCGCCCAGCACAAGGGCGTTGGAAAGTTATTGATGAACGCTGCAGTAAAAATAACCCAGGACAATGACGCAGCAGCTATTCGTCTAGATTCATGGCAGTTCAACGACTAAGCCCATGGTTTCTTTGAATCTCAAGGCTTCGCTCCGGTCAACGTAATCTTCGAACGAACGCTCCCCTAACCTTTCGCGTTGCGCGAATTATCGAAGGCCTCCCGTAAACCATCACTCAAGGGACACCAGGACCGCTACTGGTTCGGATGTGTCAATCACTTCCCGTAGTGTCGGAGCAGGGTTTTTTCATAGTGGGTGACGACTGTCAGTCACCATTCCGGGAGGGGACCGGGCATGAAACTGATAGATCGGATTATCTCGGCCGCTGGTGCAGTCGGTTTCAGCGACGGGATGCTCCGCGCGATCCTGCCCCTGCTCGCGGCAACAGTCACCTTGGAACCAGCCGCGGTAGCCGGCGTCACCGTCTTCTTCTCGCTCCCCTGGCTTATTGTGAGCATCCCCTTCGGCCCGATCGTGGACAGATACGATCCGGTTCTCCTGATGCGCCTGATCAACCTCAGCCGGTTCGTTGGCATCGGACTGTTGCTCGGCGCCGTCACTCTCGGAGGGGAAGGTCTGCCGCTTCTCTATGTTGGTGCGTTCGTCCTTGGAAGCGCTGAAACGCTCTACGAGATGTGCGCGCAGGTGATTGTTCCCCGATATGTCGATAAGGAAAACCTCGCCAAGAAAAACGGCCACCTGTTCGGTGTCACCTCAAGCCTCGGCGGTTTCATCGGTCCCGCTGTGGGTGGCCTGCTTGTTGGTCTAGCAGCCGGATGGGCAGTAAGTGTATCCGCGCTCGGCTACGTCGTCGGGGTACTGATCCTGTTCTCGGTTCCCACGACACCGTCGGAATCACGTCCTCAACGGCCTCGATTCCTGCCACAGGTCAAAGAGGGATTCGCCTACCTCAAAGAGGACCGTTCGTTGCTTTCCCTCGCGATCATCGGTGGGGGCGCCACCGTGTGTTGGTATGCGTGGACCGCCATCTTTGTTCTCGCCGTCGTTGACCCCACACTGCTGGGACTGGACCCAAGCGCCTACGGCATTTTCCTGGCCGTGATGGCCGCAGGCAGTGTTACCGGTTCATTCCTGATCGGACCTGCCCGGAAAGCGATCAGCATGCGGGTGCTACTCATCCTGTCGCTGACTGGTTGGGCCATCTGGTTCATTGCCGCCGGCGTCACCTCCAACATCTATCTCATCGGGGCCGCGCTGTTCATCGGTGGGCTTTCCGGGGTCACATGGAACGTCCTCACCATTACCTTGCGCCAGTCCACGGTCCCCCAAGAACTACTAGGCCGGGTCACCGCCGTCTACCGGACCATCACCCGCGGAGGCCGGCCCCTGGGCGCCCTCCTTGGCGGCATCATCGCGACAACGTTCAGCCTCCAAAGCGCATTCATCGCCCTCGGAATCGCCACCGCCCTGCTCGTACTACCCCTCGCATTGGTCCTACGACACACCGAAACCGACTGAACCATGGGACGCGTAATGGACTACAACGAATACAACGACGACCTCCTGGCAGCAATATACGACGACGACAACCCTGACGGCGAAGATCATGATTACTACCGAGCGCTAACCAAGCGCCTCAAGGCCACTCACATTACGGACCTTGGATGCGGCACAGGGATCCTCACCGTCACACTTGTCGCATCAGGGCGAAACGATGTCGGCATCGATCCCGCGGCTGCCATGCTCGCCCGAGCGGCCAACCGATCCTCCGGGGACGCCGTCGAATGGCGGCTCGGTACCTCGACGCTAATCGACGACGAAGCCAACGACCTGATTATTATGACCGGCAACGTCGCCATGCATATCCTTGGGAGCGACTGGCATGCCACCTTGGACAACATCGCGCGGGGGTTAAAGTCCGGTGGCGTGCTGGCCTTCGAAACCCGCAATCCCCAGGCGCTGGCCTGAGAACAGTGGAATGACCCCGGGTCTGAGCGGAGCACCATCGTTGGACGGCTCCGCGAATCGACAATCACCGTTCCTCCCAATGCTGATGAGGTGGTCACTATGCATTGCTACAACGAGTTCATCCATGCAGACCGCGTAGTAGACGTCGAACAGCGGCTTCAGTTCCGCACCCTCGAGCAAGTTACGGCAGACCTGCATCGTGCGGGTCTCACCGTGTCGCACGTCTGGCGAGACTGGAGACGCACACCTTTTACACACACTGCCACGGAACCTTTGATGATCATCGAAGCAATAACTACCAGCCGCTGAATCCAGGCCGCTCCCGCCCCATACGCCGTTTCTTTCCGACACCCGGTGTCATGAATGGCCGACTGAACATAGGTTTTCTTAATGAGCACGACTGAATTCGCCCCAATGATCACTGAACTCACGACGGAGCGTTTGGTGCTTCGCCGGATGCAAGGCGAAGACAGTCAAGCCATTCGAGCACTGTGGATGGAACGAGATCCGCGAGTACCCCGGCGGATCGATCATCAAGGCAACCCAACAGTTGAGCAGATACACCAGCGGATGATGGCGCAGCTAGCCGAATCCGAAAAGTCCGGCCTCTTTCTCCTAGCGATAGAGAAAACATCCGGTTCAGGACTCTTGGGTTACTGCGGACTCACCGTCGGTGCCGGCTCGTATGCCGAGCCGGAGATTGCCTTTGAATTGTTCAAGTCTTATCAAGGGTGTGGGTTCGCGACGGAGGCAGGGGCTGCAGTTATCGACGCTGCACGGGCAACTGCCCGAACCCGGCTCTGGGCCACCGTACGCGAGTGGAATGCACCATCATTTAGGGTGCTCGCCCGACTCGGCTTCTCAGACAGCGGCCGTCGCACCAAGGATGCTGAACACGGGGACACCCTCTGGCTGGTCCACGACCTCTCAAGGAAACAATGACCGGTCATCATAGGTGCCTAACCCACCTATGTGCTGCCCGGTAGACAATGCCTCGCTCCCAGTGAAGCGCCGATAACACCCTGTTACGTCACTCAGGTTGGGCAGATGTTCTCCTGACCACAGCGGGAACGTCGTAGTGGACGTGTGTTCCGGGTTTAGGTATCGGTCTGGCCGGGTCGGTCGGTCAGGGTGGAACCGATACGTTCCGTTGAAGCGAACCAGGACAGCAGCAGCGGGTCAATAGCCCCAATGACCGTGCGCATGTTGACGAGTTGCGCTTGAACGTTGCTATTGATGAGCGGTTCCAAATGGGCAACACGGTTCCTGAGCCGGTAAACACCCTCAACTGCGCGTTCTAGCTGGTGAGGGGTTCTTGAAAGATGGGGGAAGGCTTCGTTGAGGGCTTCATCCCAGAGGCGTTGCTTACCAGCGTCGCTGCGTCCGGGAAGAATGAACCGCCAAGTACCTAAAGACATTGCGGCCAGGACATCTTCATGGCGTGGCTCTCGTTGCCCTTCCGGGCGTCGCCGCGTGGATTTCAAGGCCCGCCGTTTGGCCTCTGGAATGTCTCGACCAGCGATACGGACCAATAGAGAAGACGGGTCCAGGAGCCAATCGGACGAATGGAGACGGCCGTGGCTAGGATCCGGTTGGGATCCGTTCCACTGACACAGCTTTTCATCCATGGCATTACGCAGAAGTACCTCGAACACATGAAGGGCTTCATAGACCGCTCCCGATAGATCGATATTCCACCGGTAGAGCCTTACAGCTCCCTGCAGATTGCCTGCTTCCTGTAGGTACGGGCTAAGCCGTTCCGGGGTGATCCGCTGCAGCAAGACCCGCTCGATCGGTTGTTGCACAGTACCCATAGGAGTAAACTGTAAATGAAGACAGGGGCAGGTTCCCTGTTATGGATTACTAAGGGTCCCGCGGCCAAGTGCTGCGGGGCCCTTAGCCTTTAACCAACACACCGCCCGACTGCTTCCTCCTCGAGGCACCTACCAGCTTGCACAGACGTAGGCGTGCAACAGCCTCAAACGGGCACGAGAAACGACACAGTCATCCTCGGCGTGTCCCCCACTCCCCCGTCTCACCTGGTGGCGTCATTCAAACCATCGTTTGTGAACACGCTAAGGGGCATTGATCCGTTGCGGCAAAACTTCGGCGGCGAGGGCTATAGCCTGAATCTATGGAACAGAGCTCCGGCGTAGTTGAGGGAATAGGCAGATTTGGCCGCCTATGACAACGATTGATTGGTTTCTGACCGTAAGCGCGGGCCTACTAGCGGTGTTAGCTTTTACATTGCTGATCCGCACGACTGTTCCACCGAACGACGAACCATTTAGGCGACGGCGGTTGCAGCTAGCGGCCTGCATGCTACTTCTAGTCATCGGCCTACTCATGGTTCTCGTGATCGCATCCTAAGAAACGGTCCTTGACGCACGCTCAATCGGATACGCAAACCATCGTTACCGGGCGCTCATTGCCCCTCGGATCTCGATCTCACTGTTGATTCCATCAGAGTGTTTTTCTTGACGGTGGAAGGAAGCGATGGATCACGACGACCACACTATTACCTACCAGGCCGGTGACCCAGTCATCGAAACCGAAGGAAACAGCTCCGTCTCGGCATGCCTGATCAGGTTTGCCTGTGGGTCGCTCTTGCCGCGGGCTCGCAGATTGATGCAACCTGCCAACAAGCTCATCGGCGGGATGCTGTGGGCGGTGGTGCTGGCCACTGAGTGATTAGCCGAGGATGGCTAGGGCCCGGGGAATGCTATCGATGGTGATGTCCGTGTCGGTGTCGACGGATTTCACTTCCCCGTCGATCTGGTAGGGCATGGGCTTGAGGGCCGAGAACCGGTACTGCGCGTAACTCGGCTGATCGCCTAGTCCCTTCGTCGTGGCTCGCAGTGCGGTGAGCAGGATCCGCCACTTGGCCATGTGCGGGAAAATGATGACTTCGAACTTCCCGTCGGTGGGCTGATCCCCGGCCTCGCTCAGGGTCGCGTACTTCGCCATCTGCGAGATGTTCGCGAACACTAAGCTGTCGAACGTGCGGCGCTTCCCGTCGCTCTGCCGGATCTCGAAGGGCTTGAACTTTGAAAAGGTCCGCACAACGGAGAACATCTCCTTGATCGCACCTTTACTACCCTTTTCCAGGTCAATCGCCATGATCGGCGTCAGACCGAATCCGATGTAGGAGTGCGCATACACCGGGTCCGCACCCGTCTGGCTGATGCTGATGCGCAGCACATCGATCCGGCGGACCTGGCCCTCGATGATGGCTTCTGCCAACGGCTTGCGTCCGGTAACACGGCTATGGTCATTCGCGTTGCCGGCGGCCAGAACCGAACACACGGCGTCATCTCTGCCGCTGGCCATGACTCCGTTGACGACCTCGTTGTACCCGCCGTCCCCGCTGACCGACACAATGAGGGCGTTACCAGCGGAAGCCGCCTCACGCGCAAGGTCGATCGCGTGTCCGGCATGCTCCGTGGGCTGCAAGGTGACAACCGTGTCCGGCAATGCCGGTGCCAATTCGCCGGCTAGTTCCTCGGCGAGCCTGGGAGCGTCCCCGGTGCTGTTCGGATTGAAGATGATGGTGATCTTGTCGAACCTACGCGGTGCCTCCATGGGTGTACCTTTCCTGGGCATATCAGTCAGCATAATGCCCTGCCATTGCGCCTGGGTTCCGGACCGGGAGACTTCAGTAGTTCCCGACGATCCTCCGGTCCACGAGGATGATGTCGGTGACGAATCTCCCGGTGCAGGGTGTAACGGGACCAGATTACTGTCCCCGCTCTTCTGCCCGCTACGGACTCCGGAGGGGGCGGCGGGGAGATTCGTGATCAAGTCCAAGATGGCGTCGGCGACGATCATCGCGCCTCCACGGTGTGCAGCATGAGGCTGGCCTGGGACCTCGACGACACGACCATCGCGAGCCACTGCGGCAAGGCGCTGGCACCATCTGCGTCCCGCGATAGGGTCGAGGGATCCTCGCAGCACCAGGACGGGCTGAGTGACGCCCGCGAGTCTGTGATCCAGGCGATACCTGAGCATGACGGGTAACTCGGTTCGATACCAGCGCAGACCGCATTGCAGGTACGCGGCGGCTACCTGAAGGTTGGTCACCGGCCGCTCCAACAGGGTGTCGAGGGTTAAAGTCAGGGCATTGCGCGCCGCGGAAGGGTGAGCGGTATCCGTAACAGGGCCGATAAGCACCACAGCGGAAACAAGGTCCGGGCGTTGCAGAGCGAGCTCGGTGACGAACTGAGCGCCCATCGAGTGCCCGGCCACGACACAGGAGGTGAGTCCCGCAGCGTCGAGTGCATTCGCGATGACACTCGCGTACTCGGCGACGGTGAGCTGTCGGGCTGGCCTGAGGGTTCCACCGAACCCGGGAAGGTCGAGTAAAAAGACGTCGCCGTGGATGAGTAGTTTCGCTTGCAGTCGGGCGAAGTAACGGTGCGACATCCCGATGCCGTGGATGAGAACGAAGACCGGCCGGGCATCATCGGCGGCACCGGGTGCTGAGCTAGTGGGTGCTGAGCTGTCGGAGGTGCGGGAGTAGTGCAGGCGATAGGCCAGCTCCAGGCCCTCACCCGCTTCGCTGAAGAGGGTGGTCTGCATTTTTCTCTTGTCGCTGAAGTAAGGGGGATTCTTATTCTCAGCTTGCCTCTTGTTGACCGGGCTGATTGTCGCCTCCGGCACCTTGCCGACGTTGGTCCTTGCGATGTTGGGGGTCTCACTCATGGGAGTCCTTCGTGAACTGGGAAGGTGGCAAGGCAAAGATTATCCCGTGAATTGCGACCCGAATCATCGGATGACCCTACCGTTTTGGGACATAGCCGGAAATGACACTGATCCCCGCACCCGGAATAAGTGGCTCGGGTGCGGGGATCATCGCGTCGTGCTAGGAGTTGTGGTGCTCGCGACTTCCGGACTTCGCCAGCCCGCGGGCGACCATGTAGCCGATGGTGAGGAAGGTGATCAGTTCCATGCCCTGGTGGGCGTCGAACATGTCGATGCCATCTTCGTTGTCGCCGTCTCCGACGACGAGGGCGGTCACGACTGTGGCGATGACCATCGCGATGAAGGCAAAGAACTCGGTGGTTTTCGTCGAGGCCTTCGTCTCGGTCGAGCGACGGTTCTCGACGGCGTTGCCGGTGTGTCCGTTGTTGGAAGGGACTGCTGAAGGTTTGGTTGACTCCTAACCTGTGAGGATTAGCCTCGCGGGTGGAAGGATGTTCATCATGCCTAAAGCCTTTCCCGAAGAGTTCCGCCGTGACGTGGTCGCGGTTGCCCGTAAGGGCGAAGCGCCCCTGACCACGATCGCTAAGGACTTCGGCGTCTCCTCGGCCGCCCTGCACCGTTGGTTGAAGAAAGCCGACGAGGAAGACGACCCCAAAGCCAAAGCGGCGAAGGAAGAATCCGTCGAACTGCGCGACGCCAGGAAGCGCATCAAGTTGCTCGAGCAGGAAGCCGAAGTGATGCGAAGGGCCGTCGCTTATCTTTCCCGGGACGTCAACCCAAAATGATGTACCCGCTGGTCCGCGAACTGGCCGCTGACGGTGTTCCCGTCACGGTGACCTGCCGGGTATTGCACTTCTCCA
>NZ_JADOUT010000033.1:0-12246 GCF_015752345.1 Arthrobacter sp. CAN_A212 | reverse complement strand
ATGTCTACGTGCCATAATCTGTGAATTTCCTCCTGCATCCATTATCGGATGCGAAACTCACACAGTCACCGGACTCCTACCCGGGGACCCAACCATACCCTGCGCAATGTCGGCGACTTTGCTGAAGCTGTGTCGATTCTCGAATCAATGCCCCATGCTGGAACTGACGAGGGTGCACGCCAAGCTTTCCTTGCTTTGGCGCTGCACGACGACGGCCGTTACGGTGATTCGCTGCGGGTGGCGCTAGGAGCCCTCATCCCCACTCTGGACGGATATAAACGAGCCCTCACCGACTATGCGGCGCAACTCCCGAGCACTTTCGCTTCACCCTGAATCGGGGTGCTTCGGCGAAGGATCGGTTCGTGGGACTTGAACGCTCGGGACCCGAGTTCAACCATCCGAGTGGGTTGGCAGGAAACTATGATGCCAAGAATTCTTCTTGTATATGAATCTTGTCAGTGGGTTCGAGACGCGGGAATGCCGTCATTGCGCGTTTGCTGCGCCCCATACATACGACGCAGATACCCTGATCGGGTGACTGACCGAACGACCCAATCCCAATAGGTAACGCCGGGTTCAAGTCGAAGTTGCATCCATAAAGCGCCAGCATACAAGGCCTCGGCAATGATCAACCCGAGGGGCAGCATTAAGCCTTCAACAAGCAGAACCTGGCCCCGGAAGACGAGAACGGCAGCGGCAGCGCCACTAAGAATGAGACAACTTATCACGGGCGCCCACTTCACTTTGGGTACACGCGCCGAAGCTAAAACCACCCCAAGACACGCCCCGACAATTGCGATTCCAATCAGCATCATGAATCCCCCTCGATTTGTATTATTGCCATTATCGTCCTATCGGCGCCTTGGACCGAGCCGTTGCTGGTTGTTAGCCAACCGAACGGAAGCAAGGCCGATTCGATTGCTCCGAAGAAGCGTCGCGGTAGGGGTGGCGTATTCCAGCGGTCCCTCAACGCGACAGTAGATCCTGCTTTTGGCTACATCCGTTCTTGACCCCGTTCACGCCAGTAATCTTTCCTTTGCTTCCTTACGGCACGAACTAGGAATACCACCATCGACCCCACGACGACGGTTTGAACAGCAAGAACTACCCACTCCCACGCACCGCTCCTCAAAGCTGGTATCCACGGGGGTACAACTAACACAACAAGAACCAGTAGCAGAAACACCAGTCCTGCCCACTGCTGCTGCTGGGAACGTATCCCTGAGTCCTCGTCAGGTCTATTTGGAACGATACGGATCCAAGACTCCCCCGCCTTCCGCACCACTCTTCTGTCTTGATTACGCCAAATCACGAATGCGATTATCAGCAGAACTACGAAAATTGGAATCAAAATGGCGAATAATTCGGTTGCACCAGTATTCATAGTCGGCACATACGCAGCGCCACGCAAGAAGTCATGCCTGAGATCGTACTCCATCAACTGAGCATTTGTGCCTGACAGTAGGCCGTCCCTCACCGCCACCGGAGTCAACAGAACGACAGGATCCGAATTAGTCCCAACGCCCACTGGCAGAGTGACACTGGCTTTTTCGGATTGGACCACGATGAATGAAATATGTTCAGTGTGCCGATTCTTGTAGATCAGCGATTGGCATCACCGGGGTTATGAGAAGGAATTACCTGTGACTGATTCGTACTCTCCACCGGCCGGCCCGGTAGTTATCGCAGGCCGCGTTGGATTTCACTGAGCGCGGTGGTCTGGTCGCGGAAAGCCGTGCGCCCTCTACTGGTCAACCGAAACACGGTCTGAGGCTTCTTCGCGAGGAATGATTTTTGGGCCTCCAGGTAACCCGCTCTTCAGCTTCATTGGAACCGGCCGGCCCAAGGACCTGGTTGGCATTCCCTCCGCCTACCCCTAACCAGAGGGCAGCGAATCCTTCGACCAGGTTGAAGTGCCGTGGACGCACGGTGCGGATGTTCGCCCGGCCAATAAGGAACACGACGATCAACATGATAAAACCAGTAACAATTATGATGCTGCTGGCCCGGGCCCCTGAATCGCTCCATGCGGTGTAGCAAACCGATCCCCCACCGCGACATCTACCACGCGCATGCTGACGTGTGATTGCTCTGTTGTTTGACCAATAACGCAAGCATTTGGTCATCGTTATTGGCGGGACTCTTCCCGAATGGGCCTCAAATGGTCGGGAAGACCTGTGGATGTCATCGATGGGAATTCACAGTTGAAGGTGCCGCTATAACCGAAAAGGAATCCGAAGCGGGGGTTGCGAACCTGCATCCTGACGGTGAAGACCTGGCGAATCTCGTCATACGCCTCGTGAAGCTCTGCTGTGCCGGTGAGTGACGCCGGAAAGGTGAACCCGAAGATGCCCTCGTAAAAGCGTTGTGTTCCAGAGGTGAGATATAGCGAACCATCTGTAAGGACTTTGAGGTCTAATCCCGTCGCAAGATGTTGGTGGGTGCCAAGGTAGTCGATGATTCGTCCCTGTTCCGGACTGTAGATCATCGTTGCGTCAAAACGGCGTATTCTTCGGGGACTCATTCTAAGAGTCCTCACGAACGTTACGGTCTCCCGCCCGAGACCATCGATGTAAGGGTAGTTCTCAATGGTGAAAGGAACGTTCGTTCCTCTGTCCGGGAAAAGAATGTTGCGAAAGGCGCCCAAGCGCAGAAAAGGAACCGTCCACCATGCACCGCGTTTCACTTCGCCGAAGGTGCCGGAACCGATACAGGCGTAGCCGAAGTCCACGCCGACACCGAAACGCTTCTGCAGCATTGGATGCAGCCGCTGGAAGTCCTCTCCCAAAGCCTCCCTAAAAATGGAAGTCATGCTCTGTTTTCCTTCATATGTCCTTGCTTCGAAGGTACGCCTAATGGAGTTGGCAGCGTTACAAGTGTGGGTGGTGCAGATGCCGCCTCTTTCACTAGTGGGCGTCTGAGGCATCTTCGGGCTCGAGGCACCGTTCGGTGAGCCGGAAGTAAAGTGACAGCAGCAATTGCTGCCGAAGAGAATGCAAGATGGAATATGCGGTGCCGGCAGGGCTGAAACAGAGCGCGCCTCAAAGAAGTGGTTGCGCCGATAAGGGCGGCTGTTCGGGCGACTCCGTCGAGAATCCATCTAGTTCGTGCCGTTGCCGGATCCTGCCCAGTTTCTGCCCAGAGACGGAGCCTGTCGAAGCTCACCGCCGTCGCCCATCCAAGAGCTGGACGGATGAACCCGGAGTCCAATAGTCGGCCGACTAATCCCATTCCCGGATCATAGGTGTATCCAGTGATAAACCTGGTGCCGCGATCAGTCGGAATATAGCGCCAGTAGCCTGAGCCCTTCCTGATGGGCGATAAGGGGTTCGCGGTGGAGAACTTCAGTACCGAAGTTGCCTGCCCGTCTGCCCGGAAACGGTGTCCTAAGGAAACACCCATCCCCGCGATCGTGTAGAACGGAAGATTGAACGCATAGCGGAAATGTGTGACCTCTTGATCGTCTGTGCCAACCGGAACAATGCTAGAAAATCGCAGATCCCACCGGGGATGCTGTTCAGGGTTTTGGCTAAGATCCCATACTTCCTCAAGAGATGCGCCTATTAGGGTCTCGACATAAATCTGCTTCCGACCTGCGGCAGCTACCTTCTTATTCCCCATTGCCCCCATCTCGGTAGCTTACTGGGCCGCTCATACTCTTCGGATCTATGGGTCTGGAGCGCCGTACCCCTCACGATGA
This sequence comes from Arthrobacter sp. CAN_A212, assembly GCF_015752345.1. Taxonomy (NCBI): domain Bacteria; kingdom Bacillati; phylum Actinomycetota; class Actinomycetes; order Micrococcales; family Micrococcaceae; genus Arthrobacter; species Arthrobacter sp. CAN_A212. Next base: position 8,546 of record NZ_JADOUT010000033.1, on the reverse strand, counting down.
TCCCGTTTCCCATACGGCCCATTTTCGGAGCCCGTAGCCGATCCCTTACCGCACCGCGCTCAACATCTTGGGGCGGCTGGCAGGTTTAGGTAGCAGGATTTGCATCTGTCGAATAGCGACGTCCCTGGCCGCACCTTGTTCCGACTTCCCAGCTGAAGCAAATTGCCCCGTTCTCGTATGAGCCCTGCAGCTCGGTGGCAAGTGCCCATGCTTCTTCCTGTGTCTCGAACACGCCGAGAACGGTATTGTCAGGAGTTTCGTCCTGACAGACAATCCAAACTGTTCGGCCCATGCTGCAATCCTAAAGGCCCAAGCATCTCGTATGCCCATGCTCCTACGAGACGAAATGATGAGCTCGGAAGGGCCAATCAGAAGGAAATTCCGCGCTAGGCAAGAGTGAATTGGCTCTAACCGAAAAGACTGTTTGTAGCCTTTATGGGAGGACAGCGACGAATAATGCGTTGAATGGAAGACGTCCCGGCCCGCGTGTCGGGCCGGGACATCTACTGTCGTGGTTCGGTTTATGGTTGTTCGTTCACCATCTCGGCGTAGCGGAACATGAATGCTGCCATTGCGTCGCGGTTCACCGGGTCGAGCGCGCGGTAGGTCTTTTGTCCGTCAGGTTCGGTCCAGCCGGTGCTGATGCCGGTGGATGCGAGCCAGGCGATGGCTTCGAAGTGTTCCTGTTCGACGCTGACGTCGGCAAAGGGTGACTGCGTTTGCGGATCGGTGTCTGGTTCGCCAGCGAACCGGTAGAGGAACGCGGCCATGGCGTCGCGGGCGATGGGGCTGAGCGGGCGGAATGCTTTATCGCCGTTTCCATTTGTCCATCCGGCGCTGATTCCCATGGATTCGAGCCAGGCGATCTCCTTGTAGTACATGCTCTCGGTTGAGACATCGATAAACGGGGATTCCTTCGGTGCGTCGTAGTCCGGCGATCCTGCCAACCGGTACACGAAGGCTGCCATGGCGTCGCGGGCAATCGGGGTGACCGGGCGGTAGGTGTTGGTTCCATTCGGCCCGGTCCATCCTGTGGTTACTCCGGAGGATGCGAGCCACGAGATTTCGTCATGGAACAGCAGGCCCGTCGGCACATCGGTAAAGGATTTGGCTGGGAAATAGGTGACGGCGGGGGCTTCGCTGGTCTGGCCTGCCTGGACCGTTACTACTGCGGCATTGGACTTGAGGATCGCTCCGGAAATCCATTGCCCTGCGCGGGTGAGAGGCCGAAGATTGCTGCCCCTCGGCGGGAATGGCTCACTCAGGTACAGGCGGTAGGAACCTTCGGGCAATCCTCGAAACTCCAGCTCCGGGGTGTTTCCTAGTGCAATCTCCATTGCTACAGCGTCGGGAGAGTAGCCGCAGGGTTCCCCTGTCTGTGGACGTGCTCGAACAGGAAGTTCAGTCCGCCCGGTGGCCGGATAGGCGAAGACACAGGTCATCTCAACGTCAGCCTTCCCCTCTATGTTCAGAGCAATAGTCCCGCTTTCGGCCAGAGGCAGACTTTCGGCGGTCTCGATAGGATTGTCGATCAGGATGCTTTCGGCCGTGGTGAACGATGTGCCTCCGCCGTACCAGGTGGGGGCAATGACCAAGGACGAGTGGACCATCATGCTGAACTGGAGCTTGTACTCTCGTCCGGGCGCGAGACCTGCCAACGCGTAGCTTCCGTCAGGTTGCACCTCCGCGTAGGAGGCGTATTGCGGATAATCGGCTGTATCGTACGCGGAGACGATGAGGCGTGAATCGCCCTTGCCGGTCACCGATCCCTGGATGGTGGCTCCGGTGGCTAGGTCGAGGTCAACGCCCGTTGTTGGTCCATTACCGACGCTCACGAGTTCCGCATCCGACACAGCGAACGCGTCACCGTAGTACTCAGAAACGAGGTTCCCAAACGCGTCGCTGACATGAACAGTGTATTGGCCGGGGCGCAGCCCCTGGACGGTGAACGATCCATCGTCATCTTGGGGCATTGCGTGGCCGTAAAAATAGGAATCCTCTTCGACAACCGAGATATTGATTCCCACGAGACTGCTGCCGGCCGGGGCGGTAATTGTGCCGGAAATGCTGCCGCCTGTATTGGCTGCGACCGACGGTAGCCCTGTTCCCAAAGCCACAGCGGTGGCGACTAGGCCGACAAGGGCGGTGCGCCACCTAGATACGGACCCCATCTGCGATTGCGTTCGTAATGCCTTCTTCATGCCCAATTGGGGTCCCCTCCATAGATGCGAAGCATCAGCCCATCCTCGAACTGTGCGGCGAGACTAGCGCCAAGACAGTGGAATACGTCTTAGCGGTCTTGAAATTATTCTCGACGCTATTCCGTCCTTTGTTAGCCAACGATGCCGAATCTTCACCAACGATGCCGAATCTTTATGCAGGATCAAAGCACCACAACGCCGAAGTACCGTGCATTTCTCTTACTCAACTTTTCGTGGAAGTTCGAATTCGTCAGAATGAATCGTTCAGGAGTGGGCTGGAGCAAATCTGGCGACAAGAATCGCAACGTTGAACTAGAAAGTACCTCGAAGTGCCGTCCAATAAAGTCCATGCCGGGTTTTCGCAGGGTGCTGCACTGTCGTGGCTAAAGGTTCGCAAATGAATCTCACTGCGCATCATGCAGCGATCCGCACAGTTTTGCGAGATCTAGTGCCGCGGTGGGGGATCCCTCTATGGATCGTCGGATGATCCGCGACGCTAGGCAAGGTTGAAGTTGCGCCAAAACCGATAGCGGGGAACGTGAGCCATCTGCCAGGACGACCGAGCATTTTAGTGACCGACGGAGTGAGCCATTGTGGTTGAGATGTGGGATCGGTTGAACGTTCCTCAGCGGTTGGTAGCGCAGGCTGCAGCGGTTGCTATGTTGTGGATCCTCACCTATTGGTCGTTGTTCCTGTGGTTCGTGTGGCTTGGGGGGGACTGCGCGTGGCGATTTCTGGTATTCCACTGGTCGGGATTGGGAGTACGTAGGTCTGGCCGTGACGGTTATCGTCTTGAGTCGATGCTTTGCCCTAATGCTCAACAGGGGCCTTGTCATTGGATCCATGTCTTTGTCGTTGTTCTTCGCTTTCGACGCTTCGACGCGAGGGGATGTGACCGGCACTTCGCTTGTTGGCATACCCGTCGTAGCAGTTGTAGCACTCCTGTTCATCGCGGTAGCCCTCGTGGGCTCCACCTATCGATTCCGGCTTGCCACCGAGGAGGGCGATGACGAGCTTGTGGGTCCTGAGTTGACTCGACCGTAAATGGGCAGGAAGTCAGACCCCTGAGCCGGACCGCCAGCTCGTGACTGCGCATGAACGAAGCATCCGCTCAAAAACCGTGCTACGGGACGGGTTGTAGCCAAGTCGGCCATATTCAGGAAGGATTCAACAGAAATGCGCAGTCTCTAACAAGCCCATCGTGCACGTAATCATCACGCTCCTATAAGAGAAAAATGGAATGTTGCCGCTGAGGGCGATCGTTTATTGCATGGCGTGAGGTGTACGCGATGCAGCACCTGTGCGCCGGTCCGACACAGATCGGTTTCACCCCTCAGTGCATCGGGGTAGGTGCTTGCTGCAGGAGGTCGAGGGAGACGTCCCAGAGTTGCCGCGCGCTGGTGTGGTCCAGCGCGTAGTGCCGGACCCCGTAAATCCCGTCCTTAATCGCAGGAACCACATCGGCTTCCCTGCAGTCCTCCAGATATCGTCCTCCGATGCCGTCCAGCAAAGGGGAGGTTGCAGCGAAGACCGAGGTTGCGGCGCCCTGCTCGGGTGTCTTAATGGTCAGGCCCGTAGCTGCGACGTGCTTCTTCGTTGTAGCCAGGACCTCCGGATCCCAGTGGCGCTGCAGGTTGGTCCAGATCCCGCCGGGCATGACGGCGTTCGCGGTGATCCCGTCGCCTGCCCATCGCCTTGTTGCCTCGACGGCGAAGAGCACGTTCGCTGTTTTCGATTGTCCGTAGGCCTGACTGGCGTCGTACGGTCTTCGTTCGAAGAACAGGTCTTCGTAGATGATGTCGGACATGCCGTGTCCGCTGGAACTCACCGAGACGATCCTGGCGTTACCGGCGGCTGCTAGCGCACTGTGCAGTCGGTGTGCGAGGGCGAAGTGGCCGAGATGGTTGGTGGCGAATTGCAACTCCCACCCGGGCCCTGTCCGCGATTGCGGAGTCATCATAACGCCAGCATTGTTGATCAGCACGTGCAGCGGAGCCGACCACGTGTTCGCGAACCGATTGACCGAGTCGATGTCAGCGAGATCGAGGGGCGCGACGTGGACGACAGCACCGGGGTGGGTCTGGGTGATCTCCATCGCGACACGCTGTCCGGCGTTGATGTCGCGGACCGCGAGGGTCACGTCCGCGCCGGCATGGGCGAGTGCCCGAGCGGTTTCGATGCCGATCCCCGAAGCGCCTCCGGTGACGATCGCGGTGCGGCCGGACAGATCGATACCCTCGACGACCTCCCGGGCGGTATTCGTTGCAGTGAACGGTGAATCGATACGTACCATGGAGAGAGTCCTGTCATGGTGCCCATAGTTGTTTCTGGTTGTTTGGTCTCAAGCCGGCCGCGTGGAGAGAATTCCCCCGTCGATCGCCAGGATGCTTCCGTGCATCATGTGGGAGGCGTCGGAGGCAAGGAAGAGTACTCCCTGCGCGATGTCCTCGGGTTGTACCACCACGCCCGCCGGTGTCACGGCCGTCATGGCATCGAGGATCGGGCGGGCTGCCTCGTTACCCGGGGTCAGCGTCACTCCCGGGGAGATCGTATTGACACGCACACCGCTGGGACCGAATTCGGCGGCCCATGACCTGGTGAGTTGCTCGACGGCCGCCTTCGTCGCCGTATACATGGCCGCGAAAGGGTTACCGACCGACGCCATCCACGAACCGACGTTGACAACCACGCCCACCCCATTCTCGGCCATGGCCGGAAGGATTAATGACGCAAGAACGTGAGGCGCCCGCACGTTGACGGCGAGCATGGCATCGAGCTCACCGTCGGTAAGCTCCGCGGTCGTCGTCGCAGGATAGATCCCCGCGTTGTTGACGAGGATGTCGATGCGTCCTCCGAGCAGATCGGTGGCTTCGATGGCGAACTGTCGCAGGTCCCCGTGGTCGGCGGCCAGATCGACGCCAAGAAACCGTGCCTGGCCTCCCTCTTCCCGGATCTGGGTTAGGACCGTCTGTCCGCGAGTTTTGTCACGTCCGCTCACCAGGACCTCCGCGCCAGCCGCCGCCAAGGTAGAGGCGATGGCGGCCCCGATGCCGCTCGTGGAACCGGTAACGAGCGCAGTCCGGCCCTCAAGGGACCGGGCGCTGATGGATGGGTTAATCGATGTCAATGGCATGAATCATTTCTACATCCGGGCCGGACACGGGAACCAGATCACAGTCAACCCGGGCATGACAGGACCACGCAGAGCAGTACGCGAGACCCTACAGTGAGGACATGGCAGCTGATCGAACGCACCTCGGATTGTTCCTGCGCTCCCGCCGCGACAGCCTGACCCCGCAGACGTCGGTATGCGGGCCTTCCCCGGGCCGCGCCGTGTGCCCGGACTACGCAAGGAGGAACTAGCGGTCTTGGCCGGCGTGAGTTCCGACTACTACAGCCGCATGGAACAAGGACGGCAGGCGAATGTCTCCCGAAGCGTCCTCGACGCCCTGGCTAAGGCGCTGCGCCTGACGGAAGTAGAGCGGCAGCACCTTCACACACTGGCCAGTCCCTCACCGCGGCGCCGTTCCCCAATCGCCGTCGAGCAGCACGCTGACCCGGGGTTGCTCCGGATGATGACCGTCATCGATCATGTGCCGGCGCTCATTCTCGCCAGCCGGGGAGAAGTGCTGGCGACCAATGCGCTCCTCGCCGCCGTCCTCGGTGACGTACGACCCGGCTCATCCCTGATGCGCTACCTGTTCTTCGAACCCCTCGCCCGGGAACGCATCGTGAACTGGGAGCATTTCGCCGCCTCCTCAATCTCTGCTCTCCGCGGTGAGCTCGGCCGCCACCCCGACGATCACCGGCTGATCGCGTTAATCGATGAACTCAGATCGCGGGACCTCGACGCCGCACGATGGTGGGAGGACCACAGCGTCCAGGATTATGCATCCGCCGCAAAGCAGATCCTCCACCCCGATGTGGGGACATTGTCCTTCGACATCGAGACCATGACGTCGACACGCAACGCCGATCAGGTCCTTATCGTGTATACGGCGCAACCCGATTCGGACACCACACGGAAACTACCCTTCCTCGCCAGCTGGAGCATGGCCAACACCACGACCACCTGATTCAAGGCGCCGTCGAGCATTCACCCATAACTCATGGACCTCCCAAATCCGAGACCCACACTTCGCACGAGCATGCGAGCCGAGCTTCCTGTCGCACAGACCAGGGATTCGAGCCGATCAGGGAGCCCCTTCTGATCTTCATGGCGATCAAACAAATCAGGAAACTTCGCTACGAGTATCGCTACTCCCCTAAGGATCTATAGCTCTCCAGCTAGAGGAGACTTCTGGCCCCGTAGCACGGTTTTTGAGCGGATGCTTCGTTCATGCGCAGTCACGAGCTGGCGGTCCGGCTCAGGGGTCTGACTTCCTGCCCATTTACGGTCGAGTCAACTCAGGACCCACAAGCTCGTCATCGCCCTCCTCGGTGGCAAGCCGGAATCGATAGGTGGAGCCCACGAGGGCTACCGCGATGAACAGGAGTGCTACAACTGCTACGACGGGTATGCCAACAAGCGAAGTGCCGGTCACATTGGTTGGGCCCCCGATAGCAGTCCAGCGTCTATGCGATAGCTAATTGGTTTTCTTGCGTCCAGTTTTCCCAGTAGCGGTTGGGCGTCATGCCGTTCAGGGATCCGTGGGGCCGTTCATGATTGTAGATAGCTTTCCATTCCTCGGCCAAATACTTCGCTTCGGCCATGCTGTCCATGATTTCTCCGGAGAGTTGTTCCCTTCTGAATTGGGCGTTGAAGGATTCGATGAAGCCGTTCTGCCAGGGTGATCCCGGGTCGATGAAGGCGGTGTCGACCCCGGCGGTGTTGCACCAGCTGACCAGTGCCTCAGCGGTGAACTCGGGCCCGTTGTCGCACCTGACGTAGGCCGGGGCGGTGCCGGTTTCGGCGATGATGTTCTCCAGCACCGCGACCACGTCGGCGGCCTTGAACGACCGTCTGGGAATGATGGCCAGCGCGGTGCGGGTGTATTCGTCGATGACGTTGAAGAACCGGATGTGCCGGCCGCAGGAGGTCACATCCGACTGGAAATCAAAGCTGACCACATGCATCGGATACTCCGCCCTGAGCCGTTTCTGCTCCCCGGCACCGGGCCCGGTCCGGCGCTTCTTCCGCGCCCTGGGTTTACAGACGAGGCCTTCGTCGCGCCAGAGCCGGCGCACTCGCTTCCGGTTCAGCGCCACGCCGCCCCACTCGGGCAGGGCCAACAGGTGCCAGCGGGCTTTCCGCCAGCCCCATGCAGGGTGCTTCACGGCCACGGCGCGCAGCTCCGTTCGGAGTTGCGCCTCCTCGCAGCCCATGTCGGATTTCTTCTTGCGGAACGCGGACCGGTTCTGGCCCAGGAGCGCGCAGGCGAAGCGTTCGGAAGCCCCGAACTTCTCCACCGCCATGCGCACGGCACGGCGGCGGGGTTCGGGGCTCAGAATTTTCCCCGCGCCACCTCGCTCAGAATGTCATTGGCGAGGATCTGATCGGCCAGCAGGCGCTTGAGCCGGGCGTTTTCCTTCTCCAATTCCTTGGTCCGTTTGGATGACTCGGCGGTCTTCTCGGACCCGTACTGGTTCAGCCAGCGATACCAGGTCGCCTCAGTGACCTGGAGCTCCTTGATGACCTCGACCATCGGGCGTCCGTCGTTGAGCATCTTCTGGCCCTGCCGGACCTTAGCGATGACCTGCTCGGGGGTGTGTCTGCGTGCCATGATTCGTGAATTTCCTCCTGTGTCCATTCTCGGACACGAAACTCACACAAACACTGGACTTCTACCTGGGGACCCAACCAACATCCCCTCGCGTCGAAGCGTCGAAAGCGAAGAACAACGACAAAGACATGGATCCAATGACAAGGCCCCTGTTGAGCATTAGGGCAAAGCATCGACTCAAGACGATAACCGTCACGGCCAGACCTACGTACTCCCAATCCCGACCAGTGGAATACCAGAAATCGCCACGCGCAGTCCCCCCCAAGCCACACGAACCACAGGAACAACGACCAATAGGTGAGGATCCACAACATAGCAACCGCTGCAGCCTGCGCTACCAACCGCTGAGGAACGTTCAACCGATCCCACATCTCAACCACAATGGCTCACTCCGTCGGTCACTAAAATGCTCGGTTGTCCTGGCAGATGGCTCACGTTCCCCGCTATCGGTTTTGGCGCAACTTCAACCTTGCCTAGCGTCGCGGATCATCCGACGATCCATAGAGGGATCCCCGGCCGCACCGGGTGTGTCAATAATTCGGTGTAACTAGTTGTGTTGTGGGTTAGCGTCCGACGCTGAGTCGGCCGTTGAAGGTGATGTCGAAGGCGTTAAGAGCAGCCT
>NZ_JADOUT010000032.1:0-12895 GCF_015752345.1 Arthrobacter sp. CAN_A212 | reverse complement strand
CCCCACGGCGGCGTGGATCAACCAGCCCCAACAAAGCGAGGTCCCCACACACGCCTAACCACTTAGCTGTGTCTCAAACGCCTTGACAGATTCCGATGGAGTCAAGTACGAAATCGACTTGACCACGGAAAATGCTGCCCAACTGCGTTCCGGGCTTTCTCAATACATGGAGAAGGGCCGTAGGCAGCTAGCAGCCGTCAGGGCCAGAGCATCCAGGCGACGCTCTCCCCAAGCCGCAAGCGCGAAGAACTCCAGCGAATCCGGCGGTGGGCACAAAAGAACGGCTATAATCCCAGCACGCGGGGCAGGACCTCACACTCAATCTTGGATGCCTACAACGAAGCTCAGAAGTGAGACACATGGACCACAACAGCAAAATCATGCCAGACGAATCATTCCCAGAGGATCTAACCGGCCTGGATGACACTGAGGTGCAAGTGCTCAACAGTAAGGTTCGACGGGAGCTGGACGCTGAATACCTCGATTCCAATCCCGAACCTGAAACCGAGGGACGCCTAGAAGAACTCACTGCCGAGCTCGACCGACGCGACGCGATGGCCCCACAGCCACCGCATGAAACAGATCAGTCTCCATAGCCTGGTCAACTGAAAAGTCGCCTGCCGTGTCGTAAACAAATCGTCAGCGGCACCATGCGGAACCGTGCAATCACTATCGGTTCCGCGTCCGGTAGATCCTTGGTGTCATAGCGTCGTAGCAACAACGTTCTCGGATGAGGGCGTTGCTGGTGGTGCGGAGGGTGTTGACGTTTGCGGATCGGGCGGACATTGCTGTCAGGGACCCAACCATACGGACCGGCAGATCGCGGTGGAGATCGGCAGAAATCACACGGTAGTATCCGGGGCGCTGTGACACCGACCAATGTTGGTCTTCCGATGAAAAGCACCGCAAGACCCAACTCTTCCCGCAGATGACGTCAACAATAGGTCAGTTTGGGTCGGCCTAAAATTCTCACGGCGGGTTCGGGTTGGGTTGACATAGTTTTCCTTAGGAATGCGGCAATGACCCGGCCTGCGAGGGTGGCGGATTACGTGAACCTGAGGTCAAGGATTTGTGCGCTGCATTTTTTTATGAGTTCGGCGACGGTGTGAAATCCAGCCGTCTTTCCAGCACCTCGAGGGAAGTTTCCCGTACTGTCTGTCCGTTCGCGAATGCGTGCCCCCGCAGCAGCAACAACCCGTCCGCGGCCGTACCTCCAGTCTGGGCGAGCACCATTCCCGTGGCCTGATGAATTTCCCTACGGAAAGGAGAAACATCAGCCTTATCATAGTTGTCCTCTGAAGGCGGGATCATGATGCGGCGCAGCAAACTCCACGCCGCCCCGTCCGCTAGACCACGAGCCGTCACCAGCTCAGATTCCCTCAACTCCCCGGGCGTGGTTCGGTAGAGTTCCACCACCCCAATATCCATGGCGCCAACGACCAGAGGGAAAACGAAGAGGGCCTGCACCTCCGTGTCGAGCAGCGCCTTTGCGAAGACCGGCCATTTCTCATGCGAGATAGAGCGCACGTGCGGAAGTAGGACAGGCATTCGGGAGCGAGCGGCCTCCCACCGCGGACCTTCCCCCAAATCGAACTGCAACTCCTCCAACCTAGCCGCGAGCACGTCACTTGAACACAAAGCGGTCTCCTGCACGGAACCACTAAATGCTGACAATGCAGCCCCCGACACCGGGAGAGCTTCGATGAACGATGCGCACAGGGTTGAACTCAACTCCTCTAGCCCGGAAAGCATCTCCTCGCTCACCTGCATACCATCTGGGTTCTGATGACCGGACAGTGGGACCAGCACAGCATCTTCTTCGCCCTTCCTCGGACAACGCGATTGATCGTAAAAGCCCAAACTTGGGTCCGATTACTACCCGATTCTCAGTTTAGTCGCAGTCCAAATCAGTCGTGGGGCACGTAATCAACTTGTACGTTCCATTACTTCCCCTTCTCTCGAAGCTGCGGCGCAGCACCGATGCATTATGGTGCCAGCCACCCGAGGCGTGAATTCGATTTTCTTGACACACCGCTGGTGAACCAGCATGCTGGGAATGCTGCCCCAGCCCCTGGCACAGAACCGATACCGCCGTGCGCCATCCAGGGAGCCTCATGAAACAGACAGACGACAACCCGTCCCATTCCACGCTTCGGCGTGTCTCGTCAGCCCCGACGGAAACGCACCACCATTCCGTGACTTCCGGGACTTCCGGGAAAAGGAATCTCAGCGATCGCGAGGCGGTAATCGCGGTGTGGGTAGCGAATGGCCTCACCTGCGAAACCATCGCCTCCCGCCTATCAGTCCCACTCGGAACAGTCGAACAGCACCTAGATCAGGCGCTCGAGATCCTCGGCCTCCCAGACACCGAAGACCTCACCTATACAGTCGTAGCATCGCACTACCATCGCAACGCACCGACCGCTCCGAACGGTCCTGAACAGCCAGCAGTGGATCCGTCAGATCATGTGGAGAGCCCCTCCGGAGAGTTATCACGCCCGCTCTTTAGATCCATCCCCGTGTCTCCATTGAACGTACCTGATGTCTCCCGACACGCCATCACCGGAAACCACCTGAACTCGTTGGTGGCCCTCGATGCAGCCGAAGAGCTACAAACCCCGGATCAGGAACCCGCCCGGGACACCGGTCCTTCCTTGATGGCGAGCACTTCTCCTGCTGATTTGCTGAGAGCTGTCGGAGAAGGAGACAGGGTGGCTTTCTCCCATTTTTACCATCTGACAGCCACCCGCGCTTTCCGCATGATCTCAAATCTGGTCGACCATTCAGACCTGAACCTACAGATCATGCAGGACACCTATGTTGAGGTCTGGAAGAGAGCTAAATCCTTTGACGCGGCGAAGGATTCGGCAATGTCGTGGGTGGTTGCTATAGCCCATCAACTGGCGGTCGAGGCGTTACACGAACGCTTAAACTCATCTGACGCACAATCAGAGCCTGCAGGATTCGACGGAACAGACCTCTGGTCTGACCCGTCCGGCGGCCACCGCAGCCGTGGGGGCCCTCTCGTCGAACAAGCACAAGTAGCACAAGAATCCACACACAGGGCTGTTGATGATGTGAGCGTTCTAGAGCGCGAATGCCTCAATGCGGTGTTCCTGAGGGCAATGACTTATCAGGAAGCATCAGCCGCGCTGAGGTTACCTTCGTCGACGGTAAAGAAGAACATCCGCCAGGGCACAGCGCATCTGGAGAGGATAAGGGAAGCCTCAGCAGCAGTACTCCCGGCGCGCAGCCCCGGTTAGCCTAAATTCTGGGAGGTACGAGCTAGAGAGTGAGGCGACGGTCGACAACGTCTGTGGCTGTCTCCTGCAGGGACTGCTGGTGGGATCGGGCGTAGGTGCGTAACCGGTTGAACGCTTCACTCATATCTACCGACGACGTGTGCGAAATGACGCCTTTCGCCTGCTCAATAATGATCCGGCTGTTCAGGGCACGCTGCAGCTGATCGTTTACAACGTTGCTTTCCCGGATGTTGCGTTCATGGAGGAGGCTGATGGTTGCGACATCCGCTAGTGCCTGCCCAATCACGGCGTCTTCTTTGTTAAGTGCACCAGTTATCGTACCGAAAAGCCCCATGGCCCCGATCGCCCTGCCGTGAATACGCAGCGGGATGGCGTGGACCGACAAAAACCCCTGCGAAAGGGCCGCTTGCTGGAACCCCGGCCAACGCCCGGCCAGGTTACGAATGTCATCAATAGTGACCACAGTCTTTGATTCAAAACACTCAACACAGGGACCCTCTCCAGCCTGCAGCTGGAGGACTTCCACGAGCTGCGACTCCTCGCTGGTAGAAGCCAGTACCTGAAGCTCGCCATTGCGATCCGCCAGCAGCAACCCGGCATGGGCTACATCGAGCAGACCAACACATTCCTCCACCAGAGTGTGCAACAAATCCAGAACATCATAGTCCGCCACCAACGTGTCGGCGAGCTTCACGAAAGCGGAACTCACCCGTTCCGGACGGGAAATCGTGACCATGCACCAAGTCTACGTTATCGTCCTCCCTCGCCCGGGACTGCTGACGATCCGCGTGACACTTTCCCTTGCCTCGGCGGAACGCCGAATAACAACGCATAAGTAATGCTGACGATCACCCGGTCTCAGTCGCGACGCAGCACGTACCAGGCCGACTACTGAGCGCTTCCGCGCCCGATAAATGAGCCAGTCTTACGCGGGGTGTCCGTGCTGGTTACGCTGAGGGCATGAACGCCATCGAACGGGCCAAAGTCGGCAAATGGGAGAAGGTCCAATACCTGGTCTTCCTTGGTGTTTTCTTCCCAGCGTTCCTGATCTGGGGGTTGCTGGATGGCCTCGGCTTCAGTCTCTGGGCTCGGACCGGGATCACACTCTTCATTTACCTCGGGCTGTCGTTGCTGCTGAATCGGCCTGCCGCGGCCGAACGCCGGCGGCGGCTTGACTCCGAGTTCGAGCAGGGCATCTTCGACTGCGCCATCCGGTTCGCAAATGCGTCGCCCGGCTCGCTCCGGGACATGTGGGAAAACGGTGCCGCACAGCAGAAAGGGCAGGAACTAGACTTTCAGACGCAGATGGGTGACCTACAGCCTTCACCGGCTGGCCGGAAGCGGACCTACGCCATTCTGGAAGTTGTGGACCGGGTCAAGCCGGTCAAAAAGCCACTGGGCTGGCACCGTGGGTGGTCTATTGCCGTACTACGGACCAACAAAGGAATGATGCATCTCGCAGCTGGATGAAGACGCTCTGGCCCGTATTGAGGAAGCCCATTCAACGTCGACTGCTGACAGTCCTCAGCCCAGCGAGTAGACGGGCAACAGAAAGAATCGAAACCGCAAGAATTCTGCTCGGCTGGTCAATACTTCCGCAAAGCTACGACCCGATAACATCCCACTATGTCAGCTTGACCAGATGTGCCGTGGAACAGCAGTTCACCCACAGGTGGACGGCTTTGAGCTCACTCCTTCGGGCTCCACCCGCCCACAGGTGGATGATCTGAATGCAGCCTCCTCCGGCCCTCAGACCTTCCCGATCGGTGGATTTATTGTCGCTTTCAAGGGGAAAGAAAGTAGATTGGATTGGGTAAGCAAGGGAGCCTGAATCATGAGCATCGCAACCACCACCGGCACAGCCCACGCCAGAACAGCCCGACTTGGCATCCGGGAGATCGTCCGGCGCCTCAATGCGGCGTTGGGCGCCACCCTGGTCGCAGCCTTGGCCGGCAGCAAAGACCGGCGAATCAGCTACAAATGGGCGCAGCAGGACGGGTCGAACCCTAACGCGGCTGCGGTGAAGCGTCTCCAGTTCGCTTACGCCCAATGGATCCTCGTCTCTGAAGCCGAAGGTGAACATGTGGCACGGATGTGGTTCATCGGCGCCAACCCGTGGCTTGACCACGATTCACCGATCGACGCGATCCGGGACGATAAGTTCCGTGAGACCGCTGCTGCGGCCGCCGCCATGGTCGACGATGGGTTCATTGGTTGATGCGGACGTGCGGAAAAACGGGTTTGGCCCTGGTGGACGGGCCGGGCACGGCCTACCGTGTGGCCAAGGCATCCTACGGGCCTCTGAATCCGCAAGAGCGCGGGCTCCTCAGCGATGAACGGTCCCTGTGGTACCGCTTCGATACGCCCGGGCGAACGATCTACGCGGCCGAAGACGCGAAAACGGCGCTGCTTGAAGCGCTGTCATGGGCACGGATGACCACCTCACACGATGCGTACCTGAGAAAGACCGCAGCGTTCTTCGGCGAACCCATAGAAACTATCCGGCAGGAAGTCGAAGAGCAGTGGCACGCCAACGGTCACATGATTCCGGGGTGGATTCCCGCGAACTGGCGTGACGGACGCCTGCTGTACTCACTGCAGTTCGAGCCCGGCCCCTGGGTTGATATCGCCCACTCCGAGACCCTCACAGCACTCAACGGAGCGCTGGGCAGTCTGCTGTACGAAGTCGAGGTGGAAGAAACACTCACGTTGGCTGAAGTCACCAGCGGCCGCCGGGAAGTCACGACCATCCCATCATCATGGATCCGGGACCAGGTCCTCGATGATGGGTCATATCCGATGGGCATCCGCGCGCCGGTGCCGGTTCCCTAGCTGCCGGTTGTTTAGTTGCCCGAGCCGAGCAGCCCGTCGGGTTCGGAGATGAAGCCCTGCTCCACCATGAAGTCGAAGGCCACGTCGGCGGGCTCCTCACCTTCGACGTCGACGCGCAGGTTCATGGCCCGCAGTGCTTCGTCGGTCAGCGTCGGCGCAATAGCACCGAAGACCTCCTCCAATCCCGGGAACTGCTCGAGTGTCTCGGTGTAAAAAACGGGGGCCGCGTTGTAGGCGGGGAAGAAGCCCTGGTCGTCCTCGAGGACGGTGAGGTCGAGCGCGTCGATCCGCCCATCGGTGGCGAACACTTCACCGAAGTTGCAGTCCCCGTTATCGGTGGCCGTGTAGACGGCACCGGTGTCGAAGATGCTGATGTTGTCATCAGGTACCCCCTCAGCCGTCCCCCGCTCCATCCCGTAATGGGCCAGCAGCGGGTTCATGCCGTCAGGCCTTGAATTGAACTCCGCCTCAACGCAGAACGTTCGTTCCTCGACCGGCAGCTCGGCGATCTCGGAAATGGTGCTGATGCCGCCGAGTTCCTCAACTGCCTCGGTACGGACAGCTATCGCATAGGTGTTGTTCAGGGGTGCGGTGTCGCCCCAGGTGAGGCCGTTGCCCAGGTCGGCTTCATAGACGGCAGCGAACTGTTCCTCCTGGTTGGGGAAACCCTCGGTCATACCCAGGTAGGTGAGCCAGGCAGTCCCGGTGTACTCCCAGGTGACATCCGCCTGGCCAGCGAGGATCAATTCACGGACAGGTTGGCTGCCAGGAACGTTGGTGAGGTCAGTGACGTCAAAACCCGCCGCCTGGCCTGCCAGCACCGAGATTTTGCCCAGGATTAGCTGCTCGGTGAAGTTTTTCGAGGTGACGGTCAGCGGTTCGCCGTCGGCAATCTCCTCGATACTTCCGGGCCCCGCCAGGGGTACGTAGGAGGTGGCGGGCTGCAAACCGCAGCCCGAGGCCAGCAAACCGGCGGATAGGATGGCTGCGGCACCGGCGACACGGCGGGTCAGGGTGCCGGACTTCGCAGTAGCTGAAGCCACAGTTGGGGCGGTGCGCAAATGCATCAGAGTCCTTTCGGGCGGGCGACGTGTTCGACGACGCGCCCAATCCAGTCGACCAGGAGGGCCAGGAGTGCCACGAGGACAGAGCCAACAACGAGGACGCTCACCAAGTTGAGGTTCACTCCGGTAATGATGAGAATGCCCAGTCCGCCACCGTTGATGAACGCTGCGAGAGCCGCAGTACCCACCAAAAGCACCAGGGCGGTGCGAATACCGGCGAGCATCACCGGTACTGCCAACGGCAACTCCACCTTGAAGAGGACGGCTGAAGCGCTCATGCCCATTCCCCGCCCGGCTTCGACGAGCCGTTCGTCCACCTGGTTGATGCCGACCATGGTGTTTCGCAGGACCGGCAGCAGAGCGTAGAGGACCAGCGCGGCGATGGCTGCGTTGAAGCCGAAACCCATCCAGGAGGCGAGCAGGACAATCAGGCCGATCGCCGGTGCCGCCTGCCCGATGTTGACGACAGCCAACACCGGCCCGGTGTAACGGCGGAACGGTCCACGGGTCAACGCGATGCCCAGCGGGATAGCAACGACCAGCACAATCACCGCTGACACAGCCGTTAAGGCTAGGTGTTCGAGTGTGTAACCGAGCAGCGAGTCGGGGTTCAACGTGTTGAGCTCGGTCTCCGAAAGATCATCGTTCAGTGCCCAGATCACCAGAATGGCTAGGGCCGCGAGAATTCCCGCCAATTGGTAGACCAGCGGACGCCAGGATGGTCCCGCTATGTCCGACTGTGCGGACAGGGCCTGGGGCGTCGGGGCCGATGCAGTAGTGCTCACTGATCGGATCCTTCGTCGACAGCCTGCATGGTGCCGGTATTGACTCCCACAGGGCGTCCGGACGAGTGCGCCGACCGGGCATGGGTGTGGGCCCTCCCAATAGCGTCCATGACCGTCACCACGTCGATCACGCCCAGGAAGGTATCACGCTTCCCTGTGACCAGTGCCGCACCGGCACTGGAAACGAGCATGGTGTCCAGCGCGTCGTTAAGGGTGGCCCGGTCGCCGACTACCGGGAGTTTGGCGTCGGTGTCGTCGCTGATCCGGTCAATCCTCGTGAGCTGGCGGCGGGTGAGCCACTGGATGGGGCGGTTTTTCCCGTCGACAATTACCGCGTGGTCGTGCTGGGCTGCGTCGAGCCGTGAGAGGACGTCGCTGGCGAGGTCGCCGCTGGTGGCCACCACTGCTTCGGCGAGGTCAACCTCGTTGACCCGGGTGAGGGTGAGTTGCTTCAACCCGGCGCCGGAACCGATGAAGTTCTCGACAAACTCGTTCGCCGGGTTGGCGAGGATCCGTTCAGGGGTGTCGTACTGCACCAGGTGGGCACCGTCAGTGAAAATGGCAATCCAGTCGCCGAGCTTCACCGCCTCGTCGAAGTCGTGGGTTACGCAGACGATGGTCTTCTGCAGCTCCGCCTGGATGTTCAGCAGTTCATCCTGCAGGCGCTGTCGGGTGATGGGGTCCACCGCGCCGAATGGCTCATCCATCAATAGCACTGGTGGGTCGGCGGCGAGTGCGCGTGCCACGCCGACGCGCTGCTGCTGGCCGCCGGAAAGCTCCTTGGGGAAGCGGTCCCGGTACTGTGCCGGATCCAGTGAGACCAGCTCCAGTAGTTCATCGACTCGTGCGGCGATCTTGTCCATGTTCCAGCCGAGCATCTTCGGCACGATCCCGATGTTGGCTGCGACGGTCATGTGCGGGAACAGCCCCCCAGCCTGGATAACATAGCCGATCCGGCGTCGGAGGCTGTCGCCGTTGATATCGGTGACGTCGTCGTCGTCCAGGACAATGCGTCCCTCCGTCGGCTCGATGAGCCGGTTGATCATCTTCAGTGTGGTGGTCTTACCGCAGCCCGAGGGGCCCACCAGCATGATGATTTTGCCCGCGGGGATCTCGAGCGTGAGACCGTCTACCGCTGGGGTGTCCTGGCCCGGATACCGTTTGGTGACTTTGTCCAGCAGGATGCTGGCCCCGGTGATGGCGTTCCCGGGTGTCCCGGAGTCGTTGGTTGCTGTGGAAGTGGTCTCAGACACGGATACCTCGCGGGGTGGTTAGTCGGCCAAGGCCGATGAGCAGGAGATCGAGCACGATGGCAAGAATGACGACGGCGATGACGCCGGTGCCAACTGATTCGATGGCGTTGGCGCCGCCCAGGCGGGACAGGCCGGAGAAGATGAAACCACCCAGGCCAGGGCCCAGTGCGTAGGCGGTGATGGCAGCGATGCCCATGACCATCTGTGCCGAGACACGGATGCCGGCCAGGATCACTGGCCAGGCCAACGGGAGTTCCACCTGCATGAGGGTGCGGAAGCGGCTCATACCGATTCCTCTGGCGGATTCGACCACGGCCTTGTCGATTCCCGTGAGTCCGACCACCGCGTTACGCAGGATAGGCAGCGCGGCGAAGAAGGTGACAACGATCACGGCCGGAGTGACACCGAAGCCGAAGGGGGCGATCATCAGCCCGATAAAGGCGAAGGAAGGAATGGTGAGGCCTACCGCTGAGACGCTGTTGGCAAGCGATCTGAAGAAGCTGCTGCGATAAACCAGGGCTGCGATACCGACGGCGAGAAGGGTTCCGAGGATCAGGCATTGGACCACCAGGGAAAAGTGCTGCCAGCTGGCGAACAGGATTTGAGGCAGCCGGTCTCCAAAGAAATCCAACAAATCAATACCCTCTTCACCTTGGTTACGTAGCAGCCCGCAGGCACATGGTCGGAAATTTCACGGCACGTTGAATTGCCTCTAAGCCACCCTAGACACAGCAATGTAAAGGAACCATCACGCGACGGTCACGGTTTGCCGTCAATGCCAGCGTGAGACACATCACCTTTAATGGACCGTGACCTTTGCTCCGTTAGGAGCGTCTTACTTGCAGGAGCGCCTTTGAGGGCGACCCTGCATCACCGATCCCCCCATCAATCCACCTCACGACAACACCATCAAGGAGCATCACGATGAGCACTCAGCCCCAGGACAAGTTGCCCACCACGGCCAGCCCCACCCCCGCGGTCGCCAACCGTCGGCCCGCCACTGCCGCTGCCACGGCACCCGCCGGGAAGAGCCAGCACGATGGGGACCGTGGCGCCACGTCGATCGCCGACAACGTGGTGGCGAAGATCGCCGGCATTGCGCTCCGTGACATCCCCGGCGTCTACGCCCTCGGCGGCGGAGCTGCCCGCGCCCTCGGTTCGATCCGCGGCGCGGTCGGCCAGAAGGAAGACCACACCCGGGGCATCAGCGTTGAGGTCGGCCAGACCCAGGTGGCGGTCGACGTCACCCTGGTCGTCGAGTACCCGCACCCGCTCAAGGACGTAGCGGACCAGGTCCGCGATGCCATCTACTCCGCCGTCGAGGATCTCGTCGGGATGGAAGTCACCGAAGTGAACGTGACCATCAGCGACATCCACGTCCCGGGTGATGACACCCGCGACGACGACGCCGAGTCCGCCCCGACCGAATCCCGCGTCTCGTGAGCCCCACGACAGCCGGTATCGCCACCGGAGCGACCCTGGCCTTCGCCGCGTTGATCTTCGGTTTCTGGGGTTTCGTGCTGGTCGCCGTCTTCATGGTGATCGGAGCCGTTGCCGGACGCACCGCAGAAGGCAAGCTTGACCCAGGCTCGGTCCTGGATGCCCTGCGGGGCCGGCGTTCGGCCTCATGACCGCGACCAACCGGGGCGCCACCGCCACGGGACGCACCGGGCACACCCGGATCACCAAGTCGGCGCTGACCCACACGGCCGAGGCCGTGGCGGCAGCCGCCTTCGGTGTCCCCCGGAGTGAGGTGCGGGTCGCACTGGCCGACGACGGCGGCGCCCTGGGCATCACCGTCTCGGCCCCCCTCCCCGCTCCCACCCTCCTGCAGGCGGCACAGGATGCTTCCGCGGTGGAGGACGGCGGCGGAACGGTGTTTGACCGGGCAGCACACGCCCGGAACGGTATCCGTGAAACAGCCCAGCAGGTAACCGGGGCCCGGGTAGGCCGGATCGACATCCGACTGACCGGAATCCGCCCCCCTGCGGAGAGGAAACTGGCATGAGCGAAACACTCCACACCCGCCGGCTTCTGCGCCGCGAAACGCACTCCTCCCGTGCCGTGGCGTCGGTGAGTGCCGCCGTCGTCCTGCTGGCTGGACTGGCATGGCTGGGCACGGAGGCCGTTCTGTCAGTGGTGAACCAGCCCCCACTGATCATTAGTCCGCGGCAGCTGCTCGAGTGGGCGGCTGGCCTGCCCCAGACCGTCCTCCCCTGGGGGTTGACCCTGGCCGGCCTGGGACTGATTCTGGTTGGGCTGCTGGTGCTGCTGGTCGCCCTGACGCCTGGCACCAAGCCCCTCCATGTGGTGGGCCGGGACCGGTCAGCAGTGGTAGTGGATTCGGAAGTGATCGCTTCTTCCATGTCCCGCCGCATCCGCCAGGAGGCAGGGCTCGACCCGGAGCAGGTGTCCACCCGGGTGGATCAGCGCCGCATCACCGTTGACGTCCGTCCGACCAGCGGGTCTCCCCTGGACGAAATGCTCATCCGCGCGGCAGTCGAGGACGAACTATCCGGGTACGGAATCCGCCCTGAACCGGCCGTGAGGATCAACATCAGGCACGAAGGAGCGTTAGGCATATGAGTTCCACCCATCGCTGGCTCAACCGGACCCTCCTGGTCCTGCTCGGGCTGGTTCTTCTCACCGTCGGTGCGCTCACCGCCGCTGCCGGCCTGCTCCCCGCGGTTGCCAACACCTGGACCTCCGTGGGCACTGCGGCAGTGGACGGACTCCCCAGCGTTCTGGCGGCCGCTCCCCTGAACGCTGAGACCAGCTGGTGGACCATCGCCGCGCTGGCCCTCGTGGTGGCGTGCGCCGCCCTGCTGATCGGGTGGATTGCCTCGCAAGGAGGTGGGCGCACCAGCACCGTGGGGCAGCAGGACACCGAAGCGGGCACCACCACCGTCGAGACATCCCTCGTGGCGGACGCGCTCCGCTCGAGCCTCGAAGGCAACGGGCAGATCCTGTCCGTCGGAGTGACCTCCTGGCGGATACGCCGGCAGACCGGCCTGCGGATCCGGGTCCAGCCGCGCCGCGGGGCGTCTCCGGCAGCTGTGGTGGCCGCAGCCGATGAGGCGATCAGCGGTCTGGACACCCTGTTGGGCGTTCGCCACCCGATCCTGGTCAGTGTCCACTCGGGCACCCGGGCGCGGCTCACCCGAACGCGGAGAGTCGATTGACCCCCTTGGCCCGCCCCCGCCTGAACCTCGACGATGCCCACGATTCGTTTCTCGTGGAGCGGGCCGCGGACGGCGACGTTGCCTCCTTCGAGGCTCTGGCACGCCGGTACGGGCCGCTGATGCGCGGGTACGCCCGGCGGCTCACCGGTTCGGCGGCGGACGCTGACGACGCCGTGCAGGAAAGCCTGCTCCAGGCCTGGAACCAGCTTGGCGGCCTGCAGGATGGCGCGGCCGTGAAGCCGTGGCTCATGCGCATCTGTGGCCGGAAAAGTATTGACCTGATCAGGAAGCGCCGGCAGGTGGACGACCTTGACGACGTCGAACCGCCCGATCGGGCACCCGGTCCGGAACGGACCGTCGAACAGGACTCGCAGATGCAGTCCCTGGTGGCGGCACTCCGGAAGCTCCCTGCAGAGCAGCGCCCTGTCTGTCAGCATTGGGTGAGACACCGCCACTTTTCCCACTGACTCCTTAAGGGCGAGATTTGGAAACCGATTCCCTGTGAGCACCGCACTT
>NZ_JADOUT010000031.1:0-14996 GCF_015752345.1 Arthrobacter sp. CAN_A212 | reverse complement strand
CCCTCGGCTTCCGCAACCTCACCAACTACATCGCCAGATCACTACTCGAATCCGGCGGATTCAAACCGAAACTACACCCTCCATTGTGAAGAGCCGCATATCATCAACTTTAGATCCAAATTTCCAATGCGCATCTCTGGATTGTCGCACTTTGGATTGTGGCCCGCTGGCGCGGTCAGGCGCTCGGAGCTCACTGCCTTCATCTGCCACTGGCACTCGTGCAAAGGCGATCCACAATGTCACCCAACCAAGGAATCGGATGGTCGCGCTCAAGGGCTTCTTGCAATAAGATCAGATTTTCGGTGAGTGACTTGAAAGCCCATTGTGGTGGATCTAAATACAGCAATGTTTCTAACGCCTTTTGTGCGTCTTTTTCGTTGGCACGTCCGACCGCCAGCTCAAGTCTCGTTGCAACACCCCAGTGATCGCCGGACCCGATTTCTTGGCGTCCTGCTGCGGCAAAAGCGACAATCGGTGAGAGGTCCCGTGCGCGTCTAATATACTTCTTGCTTCCTTCGACGATCATCAACGTCACCGCATTAACTCCCGGATAGTAATCGCGGGAGTCCGTTCGAAAACCCTGTTCGTACGTTTCAATCGCTGTTATAAGTGCGGCATGCGCCGCCCTTGGGTCGTCTTTTCGTAACCGAATATACTCATCTTTATGGATTCGACCGAAGATTCCCATCGTCTCCGGCTTGGGACCCTCGTTCTTGACGATTGTTTCAACGATAGATATGGCTTGTTGGACATCGCCTGGCTCTCTTCGACGATTTAAAGCGAATGCGAGTTGCTGACGAATTGTAGAATGTTGACGTACCGCACCAGGAAGCTCGGCCTCCATGGTTACCATCTCATCGAAGGCTTCCAGATCACGGTAGGCCAAGAATAGATCTACGAGGAGATCAGTCGGCGTCTCGTTACCCAGAGTCGCTATCTGAACTCTAATTCCAGCTAACTTTTGCAATGCTTTATTTCTTGAACCGCCGTCAGTCGAACCAACCGACGAGATCGCGCGGATTTCATTACTCAAACTGATTAATGGCTTTGTTCTGTACTTGAAGCTTTCAGTTGCCTCGTGCGACAGGGTGACCCCTGGGTAATCACGAATGAGCTGAAACAAGGGACTGTCGGAGGCAGTGTCCTCCCGGCAATCCTGGAACCGCTGCACTAGAATTTCGAATAGGGAATTGCGAGACTTTTTCCTCAGGCGCCCCCCTCCGTCCAGCTTGTACGGAATCGCTCGAATAGGTGAGACGTCGAATGGTAGTGGACTGACCGTAGCGTAGGTTGAAATCGTTGCACGGGGGCGAGTTGCATGGCGGATCCCAAGCTCATACATAACATTAGGGCTGGCAAGAGTAAGATCAGCTAGAACAATTTCCGAGAGAACAAGCCGCTCAAACATTGCCAGATGTACAAAACCGCCAAGACGCTCCCCGTCGGCGCGTACAGGATCTAGGCCCGCTTCTTCAGCTGCTGGTCGGAAAACAGTGTCCCAGATATCGTCGAAGTCGATTACTAATCCAGTGGCAGATTCTCTTTTTTTACCGTAGGGCATAGCAATGAACGCCATTGGCTTCAATGCGTCGTTCATTCGCGGGACTCCTCGCACGTGTGCACAGCCAAATCCTTATACTGCTAGTTAGTGTCTCATGCGAGAGGCTGGAAAGCTTGGATTCTTGTTATGTGCCGCGCCAATGGCCATCCGTTAGATGGCTCAATAGCCTAGTCACGGCAACTGACCGGCACGAGCCCCATACCAACTTTCGAATAGTGGCCTGTCAGTTTGCTCGATCATAGATCGTGATTTTAAACATGGCCCGACCTAGGGTGCTGATGGCCCAAAGGGGAGTGCTCTCCGTCGACCAGAAAGAAGCAACAAATTCCTGGGTGAGTGGCGGATGGCAGCGTCTACGCTGACGGTTGTCCGGGACGTGGGGTTCAGGCCATCCCTCTAATCAATAGCTCAGCCGAGGACAGTGTGCCCGCCACCAACTCCATGCTGTTCACCCGATGACCTATCTCGACGAGCGCATCGATCATCGGGGGAATCCTTTTAGGTCGGGCCTGTCCTCTTCGAACAGCTTCGATGCTTTCCTCAGGATCGTTACCTATTATTCAAGGAGCCGGATCCGCTCTCTCACCTTCGCCAGCTCAATGCTCTCCGGCATTGTGATGCCGTTGCGTTCACCGCAGTCGATCTGATCTTGGCGAACCCAGTTATGAATCGCCGCCGCGATGACGCCGATTTCGAGCGCAGCTGTCGTGATGGGTTTGCCGGCCCGAACGAGCTCGACAGCCCTCCTTCGGAACTCGGCAGGAAAGGGACGTGGCCTAGGTGAAACTTCTCAACAGGCGCCCGAGCCTCAGACCATAGCCGGTAACCAAACCATGGGGCACGTCGAAGGTCTCAAGCAAAGCTTCAGCAATCCCTCTTTTACGCGAAGCGAATCGAGAATGAGTGAGTTCCACAAGCCGGTGATTCTCTTCGCCGAGGAAGCAACTTCGTTCAGAGGAGGCTTGTTTCGCCCCTCACGAACTCCTCTTGCGCCGCCAATGCCTTTTCGAGGGCGCCGCAAACCGTTATCCAGATATCCGCCCACTCCTGGTCATCATTGCGCCGGGCCTCGGCTTTGGACTTCAACGAGTTTCCTATTGACGATTTTGCGTTGTCCTTCAAACGAAAACGCATGAGTTTGCCCGATGCATCGATCTGGTACTCATGGAACTGACCAGGGTTCTTGTCGTATAGATCAGCGACCCATTCATCGGGGAATAGTCCCTCAATCGCAAATCCGGCGCGCCCATAGACATACTCTTTGTTTGGGTTAAAGGGGACCCCGAGATTGTTGAAGAACGAGCTCAGCCCGCTGACCGCTTTTACGCCCGCGTCGTCTCGTCAAAGAGACTGACGGTGGGTTGCTCCCTTCGAAGAATCTCATAATTTGCCCGCAGGAAGCCTGCAAGTTCTGAAGCACCACCGCGATCGCTCAGAGTCGCCTGCCGCAGCATCGGCCATTGACAACCTACCCAGTGCTCGGACTTAGCAAGGAACCAACGGAGATGTTGCGAGTCTGATTGGCCCTCCGTAAACACCGTCAACGTCCCCAGCGAGAAGTAGTCGGCAAAACGGAGGCCTATGCCACGACGAAGTGCAGACGTTGCTTTCTCATGCGAAGTAAAGGATTCAATGACCGTAGAGCCGTCTCCGTCGAGGTGGGTACCCACAACACGTTTCGGGTCGTGGGGGACAAAAGCCATCGAGTGGCTCGTCATGATGACAGTTGCAGAATGCCCGAGAGTGTCGAGCAACTTCGTCGCGTTGTGGGAGAGCTTGGGGTGTAGGAAGGACTCTGGTTCTTCCACCAACCATATGGATTTCTTCTTGAGCGCCTTCTCGCGTTCGGTGACCCAGTGTAGAGCCGCCATGAAAGCCAAACTTTGAGTTCCTTGACCTTTGCGAGACAGCGACGTTTTGTAAGGATCGCTGAGGTAGAAATCGAATCCACCCAGGACATTCTCGATGGATCCTCCCCTAAATCCGAACGAAGCCGATAGGCCATTTACTCCACTCGCGACAAGCGCGTCTGTGATGTTGGATGAAACTCCGTCCAATTCTTCCTCGATCGCCTGGATTTGTGGAGTCAGCACATCAACAACCACTGCCCGGATGAATGGGGTAAGTACATCGTCAATGAGCTCCCGCATGCTTTTTTCCGACGGAATGAAGTGACAGTTGAAGTTACCGAGCAGGTCGATAACAAGCTGTTTCTGTACCTTACTTATCGAGGCCTGGACACTTCGATCTTTCGGACGCCTTTGGTTCGGAAAGAATGAATACGTCGGGTTATCAGACCCCGAGAACGTGAGGTATAAGGCGACGGACGGACCTGGCCGTGTCAGCTCAAACATTGCGTATAGCCGATCTAGCTCCCGATAAAACTCAAGATCCGCTTCGTCAACATCACCTTCAAAATATCCGACTATGCTAGTTCGCGCCCCGCGTCCCTGCGGCGAATCGCTGGAGACTGTGTAGCCGTGGCCATTATCATGCCCTGTGAAAAGCATCTGAACAGCTTGAAGGAGATTGGTCTTTCCGCTGTTGTTGGGCCCGATCACAGTAAGCGTTTGGCTTAAGTCGAGAAATTGTTCCTGTGGACCAATCGTCCGGAAGTTTTTTACACGCACGCCGACTAGTCGCATTCAAGCACTCCTAAGAATTGCCTTCGGCGGTTGCTCCACCTATGGCAGCTATGTTCCGTCACGAGCGGACACTAAAGCTGATCATATCGGGTTGCACGAAACTCACTTTCACCCTTTCGCAAACGCCCCGTCGAAAATACCGGTTAGTTCGCGGGAGAGGCGTCCGCAGAGCGATCCTTCGGCGGGATGCTTTCGGTCACTACCAGTTTGGGACAACATGACGCACTTTGGCGTGCGGCTCATCCGGCATACCGCGAAAAGTACCTAGGAGAATTTATCGTTTTTTAGGATTCATTTAGGCGCTATTAAGGGAGGTGCATCGTCCATTCGTTCCACTCGCCACCGTTCACAAGAGCACCAGCTTGCAGCTGCGCAGCCACCTCTGGTGGATATATGTCAGACAATGCCCCTGGCCTAAGCGCTACTTGGCCCGTTCCCCAAAGCCCGGCAAGTCGGAAGTAGTCTGCAAGTGGTCGAAGTTCGGAATCTTCCCAGCCCAGTTGCTGAAACAGCATAGCTATGAGAACCGCCACGGGCTTCGGCTCCGGCTGTTCCGACTCTTCGTGCCACCGCGTATACATTGTCAGAGGTCCGCCCTCTTCCGGCAACCCATAGGGATTGTTGGTCCCTGACCAGTCGTCACCAGAATATGTGGCTCCCATGTATGGCAGCTTGCCGAGGTGCCAGTGGGGCTCACAAGTTCCTGCGGGAAGACCTCCCCCAGCGTCATCGCGTGGTTGGGCCAGTCAATGAGCCCCGGTTCAGCTGCGGCAATCTGCATCTGGACCAGCTCGCGCAGGCTCTCGTGCGCCTCCAGATGGGCGATGTTCAACGACTTCCGCTTCCTGCAGGGCTAAAGCTCAGAAATTGCGGTCCGATTCCGCTTTCATCAGGTGAGGGAGGTGACCTCGTAGGTATGGCCTGCGGAGCGCAGCCGCTCCACCAGGACGATGCCGAGGGCAGTCGCCGGGGTCAGCGATCCTGTGAGGGGCGGCAGGCGGTCGCCGTCCAAGGCAAGTGAGAGCGCTGCCTCCCCGGCCATCACGGCGGTGGCGGCGTATCCCGGGTCGCCGGGCCCGGCTGCTACGACCCGGTACCGCCGGCCGCTCTCCGTGGAAGCAGTCACCTGAGAATGGAACCAGCCTGAGCGCCGCGCGGCCTCACTCGGGCCCTCACCGGACGCCGGAAGGACGCGGTCCAGTAGTTTCCTCGTGAGAGGAAGGGCCAGTGCGGCTCCGAACACCCGTAGACCGAGCGCCGTCGCTCCGGCAATGACGGCGCCGACGGGCCCGCGCCCCATGCCCATCACCTCGCTGTATCGCAGGGACCTGCCGTAGGCCCAACTCTGCAGGGCGTTACTGCGACGCACGATCCGCGTGTTCGCCGACGCCATGATGAAGGGAGCGGTCCGCTGGCCGTCCTCCGACCGGCCGACCCACCCCAGATCCGACGGCTGCCTGGTCGAGGGCTCCGCCGTCCGGTCCGGACTGAGGGAGTAGGGATCGCCCGCGAGCGATCGCAGCACAGGGTCCGCCCGCATACCGTCGAACTGCCCACGCATCGACTCAATAGTGCCGCCACTGAAGCCGCCCTTCGCCCTGGCAACGAGCTGCACCTCGGTTAGTCCACCCGCACCATCGGCCTCCGCAGCCTGGTGCAGGAGAAGCACCGCGAGGTCGGACGGGACGGAATCATAGCCGCACGCATGGACGATCCGTGCACCTGTAGTCCTTGCCAGGGCCTCCCAACGGTCGATGGCTTCACGGACGAAAGACACCTCACCCGTCAGATCCCCGTAGTGGGTGCCGGCGCGGGCACACGCCTCGACAACCGGCAGCCCATACTTCGCGTAGGGACCCACCGTGGTGAAGAGAACCCTAGTGCCCGCGGCAAGCGCCGAGAGCGATTCAGGACGCTCCGAATCGGCCTCGATGAGGGCCCAGTCCTGTGCGGCGACGGGCAGCCTGGAGCGTACGGCCTCGAGCTTCACCCTCGATCTCCCCGCGAGTCCCACGCGCAAGCCCGGAGGAGCGTGGTTCGCAAGATATCCGGCGATCAGTTCCCCGACGAAGCCGGTCGCACCGAAAAGGACCAGATCGTGATCGCGCGCTAGAGCCTCCATGCCAGCAGTCTTCCACAGCAGAAACTACCAATTCCAACTGTCACCTGAACCTTCAGCAGTCCCACCCTTCGTCCGCTGCGGGACGAACCACCCGGTCTTTCCGTGTGGAGCGTTCCTATTCAACGCCGATATGCCGACCAGATACCGACCGGAGCAGGCGCAGTATTCGTCGTTTAGCTGACGAGGATCGTGCGCAGCTCGTCGACGATGCTCGTGGCCCTTTGGTCGTCGCCGGCTTCCATCCAGTTGGTCACGAACGCGATGCTGAGACCCAGCTCCGGTTCGGCGAACGACACCTGCCCTCCGGCGCCGTCGTGACCGAACCCGTTGGCAGAAACGTAGTGCCGCGCCTCCGAGTCGAGCTGGAAACCAGCGCCCCAACGCGGCCACGGTGCGGGTGCGAGGAACACCGGTGAACCTTCGCTTCGTGCCTCGTTAGCCAGCTTGAGGACGGTCGGGTCGAGTCGCCGAGTCGTGGCAGTGTCATGGATGACCGACGACCAGGCAGCTGACATCCCTCGGGCGGTGGCGATGCCGCCAGCTCCGGGGAACGAGCCAGCCCTGACATCGGACCGATTGAAGCCGGAGTTGGGGCTCACCAGTTCCTGAGGGAAGGCCTCCCCCAGCGTCATGGCGTGGTTGGGCCAGTCAATGACCCCGGGGTCGGCAGCTGCAATCTGCATCTCGACCAACTCACGCAGGCTCTCCCCTGCCTCCAGGTGGGCAATGTTCAATTGTTCGTCCACAGGGACTCCCACCCGAAGGTCAGCATCCAGCGGTCCCGCGAGGGTTTCAGCCAAGTATTCACCGGGCATCTTCCCGGTGATGCGGCGAATAATCTCGCCTGTAATCCAGCCGTGGGTCAGCGCGTGGTACCCGTAGCCGGAGCCGGGCTCCCACAGCGGTTCCTGACGAGCGAGCAACTCGGTCATGGTCTCCCAGTCAAGTGCTTCCTCAAGTGTTACCGACTGTCGAGGCGCCGATACGCCCGCCCGATGGGACAGCGCGTCACCGACGGTGACCCCGCCCTTACCGTGAGCGCCGAACTCCGGCCAAACGTCAGTGATCGGTGTTTCGTAATCCAGTCGGCCGGCTTCAACGAGCCGGGCGATGAGGATTGACATGATCCCCTTGGTGCAGGAGAAGACAACCGTTGACGTGTCGCGGGTCCAGGGTGTGGAGTCGCGAGCGTCAGCCACCCCGCCCCAGAGGTCCACCGCGAGTTCACCCTGATAATGCACTGCCAAGGCTGCACCCATCCGGGGCCGCCCCTCGAAAGCAGCCGTAAACGCGTCCCGCACCGAGACGAAGCGCTCATTGACTGTGCCTTGAATACCGTTGATGTCGCTCACGCGTTGACCTTTGCTCGTGCAGTTGAAACCGAAAGTGATCCATCCGTCGCCCATGACAAAGGTAAGGGATCCGAAATGCCGCTGATGAATGTGCCGTCCCGGTCAACGTTCTCGAACGCCAACAGGACCCACTGCCCCGACCGGGTTTGCACCGCACGTCCGGCGTAAAGATGCTGGTTGGTCAACCGAACCGCAGCTGCAGTATCAAGTGGTCCCTCCAGAGAGTCGGACTCGAGGGGCAGCGCCCAAATCCCACCCTGCGCGCCGTCCGCCTCCCGCGCTCCGGCGAGGTGCCCGGTATCGCAGGAGAAGAGGAGCACTGACCGGCCCTCGATGGTCACCAGTTGCACAACTTCGATGTGGGCGAACCCTGCACCCGGCTCGCTCAACGGCGGCTGGGTGGTCCAGTGCTCCAGATCCGGCGACGTGACATGCCCTATGACTCCGCGGTCCTGGGCAACACCCGAGCGGGCCCGTGCGGTGATCAGCATGTGCCACAGCCCGGTGGAGTCCCGATGGATCCACGGGTCCCGCCACGTCTCTTCATGCCAGCTGCCATCGGCCAGGGTCTCGTACCAGCGGGGGTCCGCCGAGATCCGGTCCGGCTGCTTGGTCCAGGACGCCAAATCCGATGACACGGCCCGGCCGACCGTCTCCACGTTGGTGATGACATCCGGGGACAGGAACTGCGAACCGGTGTAGAACATGTTCCACACGCCGTCGTCGCCGCGGATCACGCTGCCGGTCCAGGTGGCGCTGCCGTCAAAGGAACCGGGCTCCCCAGGTTCAAGCACCACTCCATGGTCTTTCCAGGTCGTCAGATCCGTTGACGTCGCGTGCCCCACCCGGGCGTTCCGGTGCCGGAGATGGGGATCCCCCAGCGACTTCGGGGCGTGGAGGTAGAACAGGTGGTGAGTGTCGCCGTCGTCGGCGTGCCAGAAATCCCAGACCCAATGGTCGGCGAGAGCGAAGCTCATGGTGGTGGTCCTTGATTGAAGCGGGAGGTGAAGCGGCGTCAGCCCTTGACGGCACCCTGGAGCAGTGCGCGGACAAACTGGCGCTGGAAGATCAGGAACACGATGATGGCCGGGGTGATGATGAGCAGCGCCCCCGCATTCAGGAGCGGAATACTCAGCGAGTACTGCCCCTGGAAGAACGTCAGCGCACCAGCTACCGTTCGATCGAGCGGGTTGGCGATCAGCACCACCGGCAGGAGGAACTGGTTCCAGGTCCAGAGGAACAGCAGGATCGCCAGCGCCGAGAGAGCAGGCACGGCAAGCGGGAGCTGGATCTGCCGGAACTCCTGCCAGATCGAGGCACCATCCACCCGGGAGGCTTCGGAGAGTTCGCGCGGCACGTTGATGAAGTGGGCGCGCATCCAGAACACGCTGAACGGCATGAACAGTCCCAGCAGCGGGAAAATCACTGCCCACTGAGTGTTGAGCGTGCCCATCGCCTGGGACTGGTAGTACAGCGGGATAATCAGCGCTTCGAACGGGATGGTGAGCCCGGCGACGAAAAAGATCAGGATCGCCCGTCCACCCTTGGGCGCCAACGCTCCCAACGCGTAGCCCGCGAGGGTGGCGATCAGCAGCGACGCCGGCACCACGCCCAGCACGATGAACGCGCTGGACTGCATGAGCCGCCAGACGTTGCCCACCTCGAACGCGGTGATGAAGTTGCCCCATTGGGGGTCGGTGGGCCAGACGAGTCCGGTGGGATTCCGGTCCGCGGGCTGCAGCGCCGCTGACAGCATGCTGATCAGGGGCAGGAGGGTGAGGATGATGGCTACTGCCAGCAGCAGTCGGCCCAGGAAGAGTTCGCTACGGCTGGTACGCATCAGTCGTTTACCTTCGAAAGTCGCTGGATGGGAAGCACCACGAGCAGAACCAGGACCATCAGCACCATGCCGAAGGCCGATGCCAGTCCGACGTCGCTCTGGGTGAACCCGATCCGGAAGATGGAGATACCGGGCACCAGGGTGGCGCGGCCCGGTCCACCCTGGGTGGAGGTGTAGATGATGTCGAAGCTGCTCAGCGCGGCAATGATGGTCAGGGTCGCGAGGACGGCGATTTCCTGACGCAGCCCGGGCAGGGTCACGGTGAAGAATTCACGCCACCAGCCGGCGCCGTCGAGCCGGACGGCCTCATAGAGCGACGAGTCGATCTTGCCGATGCCGGTCAGCAGCAGCACCGTACACAGTCCGGTGAGGACCCAGGAGCCGATGAGCCCGACGGCGGGAAGCGCCGTGTCGTAATCGGCAAGCCAGGAGCGCGTGATGCCGCCGAGGCCGATCGCTTCCAGGAACTGGTTGACCGTGCCGGTCTGGGCGTACATCCATGACCAGGCGATACCCGCTGCGGCGAGCGGAACGATCTGCGGCAGGAACAGGATGGTCTGCGCCGCTGACGACGCCGGCCCCTGACGCATGGACCGGATGAGGCTGGCCAGCATCAGACCGGTGGCAATGGGGATCAGGGTGAAGAAGAGGATCAGCGTGATCGCGTTCAGGATGGACCCCAGCAAAACGGGGTTCGTCAGCACTTCGACGTAATTCGCGATCCCAATAAAGGTGGAGACGCCGACGCCGTTCCAGTCGTAGAACGAGTACTGCAGACCCATCAGCATCGGGAAGATCACGAACCCGATGTACACGGCGAGTGCGGGGAGCAGCATGAGCCAGGCCGAGTAGCCTGCCCGTCCTACTGATCTGCGTTTACGCTGCTTGGGGATGGCCACTACCGGCCCTGTCGGTGCCGAACCGGTGGCTGCTGGTTCGCCTTGCCCAGTGTCGCGGACAGGGCCGGTGGTGGCCTCCTGCATTACTCGCCTACTTCATTCTCGTAGAACTCCTGCACGCGAGTGACAAACTCTTCGCCAGTGATCATGGAAGTGACGAGCAGTTGCGACTCGGGGATGATCGCTCCAGCGTAGATGCCGGCCGTGGTGTTGGACATGAAGTCCACCTGGCCGTTCTCTTCACCGATCTGAGCTGCCATTTCGAGTGCGTTGGCAATGAGCGATCCCTCTTCAACGGTGGGCTGTTCCAGCGCGGGGTCGCCACCGGGGGAAGCACCGGTCACATCGGTGATGATCTGGCGGGCCGCTGGGTCGGTGTGGATCCAGTCGAGGAAGTACGCGGTGGTGTCCAGGTCGTCCGAGCCGGCGGCTACGGAGAACGAGTTCGCTGCACCCATGGCAACGTGGTCGCCACCTTCTTCAACGGGCGGGACGAGGAAGAATTCGACGTCGTCGCCCAGTGCCTCCTGGTAGTTGGCTGCTTCCCAGTTGCCGTTGAAGGCGAACAGGCCTTCGCCTTCGGAGAAGCGGGTCACGAAGGTGAAGTAGTCAACGGCGTTGATGTCCTCGGGGAAGTAGCCCTCGTCAGCCCAGGTGCGGATGAGCTCGGCGCCCTCGATGTTGCCCTCGGTGTTGTAGCTGCTGCCGGGTTCGTTGAACATCCAGGACAGGAACTCGTCCTTGTCGGCGTACTGGTTCATGGCCGCCTGGACCACGAAGTTCACGACGCCGTCCTGGTCGCCGGCCATGATGGGTACCTCGCCGGCTTCCTTCGCCGTCGCGAGGTCTTCCTCCAGCTCGGCCATCGTCTGCGGAGGTCCGTCGATGCCCAGTTCCTCGGCAATGGCGGTGTTCATGTAGATACCGGTGACGCTGTAGCCGAGTCCCACCTGGTAGAGCGGGCCGGAGCCGCGGGTGCCTTCGTCGTTCATCCGCAGCGGAGCAAGCTGTGTTTCGGGCCAGGCGTCCCAGCCGTAGGCCTCGGCATAGGGATCGAGGTTGGCGAGCAGTCCATCATTGGCGGCTTCACCAATGGTCGGCAGGCGGATCAGGTCCGGCGGGTTGTCGCCGGCCAGCAGCCGGGGAGCGTTGGCTGTGAGGTTCTGGAACGTATCGCGTGTGATTTCGAAGGTGACATTGGGGTGCTGCTTGGTGAACTCTTCAGCCAGCACGTCGGTCACCGGGAAGCCGGTTTCGTCAGCAATGGTCAGCGTGACCTCTTCGCTGGTGAGCTCGGTGCTGACCTCGACGGCGGCTGCTTCAGACGCGTCCTCATCTGACGGTGCGCTGCCGCCGGGGGCACAACCGGCCAGGGCGAAGCCAGCGGCGGCCATGAAGGCTACTACGGCAACGGGTCGACGGCGGCCAGGGCGCCGTAGTGGTGAATTCATGGGTGACTCCTTCGTCGATGACTCTCTGCACAAGATCCACAGGGGCGAATGCTAAATCCATTCAGCACCCAGCTTGCTGCCTAAATCAGGATTCCGCAAGTAGTTTGCCAAGTCGTTATCAACAGTTAGCATCGAGCAGGAGGATTTGATGACCACCAAGCGTGTGACCCTTGCCGACGTCGCACGTCGGGCAGGTTTGTCGTCTTCTGCCGCATCGATGATCCTCAACGGCCGCCCGGATACCCGGCTCTCCCAGGACGCCCACGATCGGGTCAACCGGGCTGCCGCGGAGTTGGGGTACCGGCCCAACGTCGCCGCCCGCAGCCTCCGGGTCGACAAGACCCAGACCATCGGTTTCATCTCGGACACCGTCGCCACCACCCGTTTCGCGAGCGGCCTGATCAAGGGCGCCCTCGCCGCCGCCGAACAGGCGGAACACGTCATCCTGCTGGCCGAGACCGGCGGGGATCCGGCCCGCGAAACCGAGGCCATCGCTGCGCTACTGGACCGGCAGGTGGACGGCATTGTCTTCGCCACCATGCGCTCACGGGAAGTCGAGGTGCCCGCCCTTCCCGGAAACACCCGCGTGGTGTTGCTCAACGCGCTCAGCGATCGCTACACCACCTCGGTGCTGCCGGATGAAGAGCAGGGTGGTCGGGCCGCCGTCGCCCTCCTCGCGGATGCTGGCCACCGTGACGGAATTGTCCTACTGGGCCACAATGCAGTGGTCGAACGGGATCTCTTCCGGTCAACCACCGTCGCCCGCCGGCTCGCGGGCATTCGTGCGGAAATGCAGGACCGTGGTTTGAGCTTCGCGAGCGAGGAATCCGTCTGGGACTGGGACCCCCACAATGGGTATGCCCTCGTGGATGCCCTCCTCGCTGACGGGGCGCACCCGCGGGCGCTGCTGTGCCTCAACGACCCCCTCGCGTTTGGTGCCTACCAGGCGCTGACGGAACATGGGCTGCGCGTTCCCGACGACGTCTCGATCGTCTCGTTCGATAACGACGAAATCGCGTCGTACCTTCGCCCCGGCCTGACCACGATAGCCCTGCCCCATGAGGAAATGGGGGCACGCGCCGTCGAGTTGCTCCTGGATGGATCGGCGGCGCAGGGCGAGCATCTCGTCCAGATGCCCGTCATCGTGCGCGACTCCATCCGCCGGGGCTAGCGAAGAACCGTGTTATTGCCGGTATTCATTCCGTAGGTATCTCAATAGCGCAGGATAGCCACTGCCTCTGTATCCGCGGGAAGGTCGTCGACCGACATCACATGGACGTCCCCTCCGTGTTGCAGGGTCTCCGTTGCGGCGACATTTAACAGATCTTCCGATACGTTTCCAGGAGTGAGCTCCATCTCCACCTTGTCGGTCTCTCTGTCATAGCGCCCCCAGATCGGCGCGCCGTCCCGGAGAAGCAAGCTCCTGATCCGTCCCTGATGTGAGGCCCGAACGATGTCCGCTAGGCTGTTCGTCGCTGTCGCGTCGCCCCGGCCCAGAAGTGCAGCGGCATCTGACAGGGATTTCATCCGCCCGCGATCCAGCCGCTCCCGGACCTTCGCATAGGCCAGACGGTGCAGCTCGTGAGAATCCAGTGCATTCGGGTTGGTGTCGACCGTGCCTGCAAGGAGTGGTCCAAGATCACGTGACTGCTGGAAATGACCGCTGATTTCCGCATCAGCAACGAGTACAAAAGGTTGTGGGCGTGCGGTCAGGATATGCTCTGCCGCTTTCGCGACGTCCGCGACAAATTCCAATAGACGTGTCTTCTTGAAGTCGGGTGGGCTATCTCCGTAAACCTGAGCATTCGGAATGTTCGCTGAACCGACATTGGGACGCGCGGGAGGGCTGGCCTGTAACGGATTTTCATAATCACTCTCGATTGGCTCCCTCGCGGGCAGCTCGGCAGTAGCGTCCTCGGTCATTTGGAACCGTGACGCATTGAACAAAGTTGCCTTTTCGGCGGTGACAGTCAGGACGGAAAATTGGCCGTCCGACTCGAGCAGCGGCAATAGGGGCCGGAGATGAAATCGGTCTCCCACAACGACCCCTTCGTCAAGGTTCAACGGAACCCGATAGTCGTGTGTCTGTCCTTCATCGATGAAGAGTGCCAATCCTGTGCTTTGGTGCTGCCAGAATTCGCGATCTTCAAGGAATGCTGTTGCGGGGGAAAGCATGGGATCGATATCTGTGTCGGTCAGGCCCGCCGCAGCGAGTTTCGATCTGGCATCCGCCAGCAGGTTCTTCAGACGAATCGGGTCCTGCCTGATTTCTTTTCCTTTGGGGTGCGTCTGCATGAATATGGACACCGCGGCGGATGGACTCCTGGTCATCAAATGGGTCAGATCGGTTTGCGTGAACAAGGCGATCTCCTTTCGCTGATTGTGCCCGACGCCGCTCTGGCGCGCACCGCTCAAGTGGCTAAACATCCAAGACCAGCGAACTTTTCGTCGCCTTCGACGCTACCAATTCCTGCTGACCAGGAACGGCATCAGGCATCCTCTTCCTGTCTTTCGATCCTAGTGTAGCGTGTCGTTGGTTCCTTTGTGTCTGATCTTTGTCAGACTTGATCCATGGTTTATCTGGCGAGGGCTTTGGAATTGCGTGACGGGGACCGGGGCGCCTTGGAAGTGCTGACGCGTGGGAATTCTTCCTCGGCGACGTTAGCGTTGCGGGCACGCACAGTTTTGTTGGCTTCCGCCGGGATGCCGAATATCCAGATCGAGCAGATCACGGGGTTTTCAGCGCCCACGGTTTTGAAGTGGCGCAACCGCTATGCCGAGGGCGGGATCGAGGCCCTGTCCGATGTCCAGCGTCCGGGCCGGGAGCGAGAAATCGATGAACTTGCCTTGATCGCGGACACCCTGGCCAATGACGGGAAACCGCCGGCCGAATTGGGGATCTCGCACTGGTCCGCCCGCATCATGGCCGAACGCCACGGAGTCTCCTTTTCCTCTGTGGCCCGGATTTGGCGTCGTTGGAAAATCCAGCCGCACCGGATCGAGACCTTCAAGTTCTCCACCGATCCCGCCCTGGAGTTCAAGCTCCGGGACGTGGTGGGCCTGTATATGTCTCCGCCGGAAAACGCGGTGGTGGTCAGTGTCGATGAGAAGACCCAAATCCAGGCA
>NZ_JADOUT010000030.1:0-17626 GCF_015752345.1 Arthrobacter sp. CAN_A212 | reverse complement strand
ACCGACGCCACGGCTTCACCCTCCACGTCGATCTTCACGTCACTCATTACGGTTCCTCCTATTCAGGAGTTACACCGAAAATCGTACAGACCCGAGCCCCGCGCTGTGGTGCTCGACCGAGCTGTCACCGAGGTTTAGGGAAGCACGTAATCACGTCGTTTCCTTCTCGGATATCCATGAAATGTTTGGAAAGGAGAGGTGACTCCCAGGATGTTGCTCTATATTGGACGCCTTGAACGCGGTCCTAACGGTGGCTATTCAGGTCATTCACGTGGGCTTTCGAAAGAAGCGATGACGGGTCTCGTCGGACCGTCACGGGGTATGGATTTGCTCGCTCGGCAAGCGCACACACGGCCATCAAATGCGGGCCCGAGGAGGGCAAAAAAAGGGGGTGTGCACAATGTGCACACCCTGGGTGTCGGACTGGGGCGGATTGGGGCCGGACTGGGCCGGTTTGCGGAGGTTTTCGGGGAAGGCCAGTGTTTGCAAGGGGGTAAAGCCGGTTCAAGTCCCACTTCGGGCACACGTTTCCCCTTGTCAGAGGCTGTTTCGCTCTCTGACTGTGCACAAACCGGCTCAGATGGTGAACAGGTTGTGCCTGTTTCGGTGGGTGGGTTGCAGTCTTCCTGTGGCGGTCCGCCTGCTTTCTTTTCTGAAGCCCTTGGTGGGCTTTCTTACTACTTCATGGGGGAGTGTTGGTGAAGGTACATGACTTCTGTGAAACTTTTTGCCAAAGCCAATTCGTTGGGCAGAGCCTCTTAGGTGAAGCGGCAATTCAAGGGTCCTAGTACCACCATCCATCGTGAGTGTAGGCGGCGAAGGGGACTGCCCCCGATTTGGTTGACTCTCGGGTTTTGGTGTTGTCAGGCGGCTTTGAGGCCGGTATTTAGTATCTCAAACTCGACGGGAGTGAGTTTTCCTAGCCTGCGTTGACGGCGTTTTCGGTGGTAGGTCTTCTCGATCCACGTCACGATGGCCAAACGCAGCTCAGCTCGGGTGGACCACCGCTGACTGTCCAGCACGTTCTTTTGCAGGAGCGGGAATAACGATTCCATAGCGGCGTTATCGGCGCACGCGCCGACCCGACCCATCGACCCTTTCAGCCCGTTGCCCTTCAGCGTCCGCACAAAGGCGTTGGAACGGAATTAGGATCCGCGGTCGCTGTGCACCACGGTTCCTGTCGGCTCCCTGAGTGCCACAGCGTTGTGAAGAGCGGAGACGGCTAGGGATGCTTTCATCCCGGAATCGATGGAGTAGCCCACGATCCGGTTCGAATAGACGTCCTTGATGGCGCAGAGATAGAGCTTGCCCTCATCGGTGCGGTGTTCCGTTATATCGGTTAACCACAGCTGATCTAGGGCCGCGGCGGTGAAGTTCCGTTGGACGTGATCATCGTGGACTGGTGGACCGGCCTTGCGGGTCAGTCCGCGTTTCTTGGCGAATACGGACCAGATCTGTTGGCTGCTACACAGCCGAGCGACCCGGTTCTCGCCGGAGGTGAAGCCCTGGGCTTGGAGTTCGTCGGCGATGAACCGGTACCCGAATGCGGGGTCGTCACGGTGGACGTCCAAGGCAGCGTTGATCAGGTGCGCATCGAACCAATCACGGTCCGTCACCGGAGCTGCCTTCCATGCGTAGAAGGCTTGTTTGGAAAAACCCAGCACCCGGCAGGCCACCGCGACGGGAACTCCATCTACGGCAAGGTCAAGGACCAGCGGAAACCTCATTTTGGGGGCAACTCCCTAGCGAAGAACGCCGCCGCCCGGCGCAGAATCTCGTTCTCCTGTTCCAGCAGCCGGATCCTCTTCCTTGCTTCTCGGAGTTCGGCGGCTTCCTTTTCGGTGACGCCGGGACGGGCGCCATCTTCAATGTCGGCTTTCTTGAGCCAGTTATGCAAAGTGGCTTCAGAAATTCCAAAGTCCTTGGCGATTTGCGAGATCGGGGCTTCGTGCTTGCGAGCCACGGCGACGACGTCGCGTCGGAACTCGGCGTGGAAAGGCTTGGGCATGTGAACATCCTTGCTGCAAGG
The DNA here is from genome assembly GCF_015752345.1 of Arthrobacter sp. CAN_A212. Taxonomy (NCBI): domain Bacteria; kingdom Bacillati; phylum Actinomycetota; class Actinomycetes; order Micrococcales; family Micrococcaceae; genus Arthrobacter; species Arthrobacter sp. CAN_A212. The sequence continues at coordinate 15,597 of NZ_JADOUT010000030.1, read as the reverse complement.
AGTAAATCCTCACAAGTCAGGAGTCAACCAAACCCGGGGCAGTCCCGGGGAGCTTGTTGTCGGTTATGGCTCGGCTCTGGGCGAAATGATCGTCTATGTCCTCGAGGTCGCGTATGGCTGCGCTGAGTATCCGCTGCGTGTGAGGGGATAGGGGTGTTGATGGATCGCAGATTGACTCGGCGTTGATGCAAGTTTCCAGGAAGGTCAGGACGGTGTGGGCCAGGTGGCGGCGGGTTGCTTCTTGATCGGCGAGGCGCTGGGCCGGATCGCCCACGAGATGGGTTCGTTCGATGTTTTCAGCAGGGGAAAGCTTGAAGGCTTTCATGTGGGTTCGCCATTCTCGAGGCAGGCCCGGAGGTTTTTGAGTCCTTCTCGGATTCTGGTTTTGATAGTCGGTAAGGGAATGGATAAGTATTCGGCGACTTCACGGTAGGTCAGCCCGTTGTAGTAAGCGAGACTGATTGCTTCTTGCTGGATGGGGGAGAGGCTCTTCAGGCAGGTGATCACGGATTGGGTTTCGGCCCTGGTGGTGACGGTTTCGGCTACGACGTCGTAGTCCGGGGTGTGGTTTGCGATACCCCAGCGTGTTTGTCGGTTGATGGTGGCTTGTTCTGAGCGGACTTTATCCACGGCTTTGCGGTGGGTGATGGTCAGCAGCCATGCCAGGGGAGTGCCAAGGGTGGGGTCATATTTGTGGGCGTCCTGCCAGACGATCACAAAGATTTCCTGCGTAGCGTCGTGGGCTATTTCAGCGTCGACGATGACCCGGCGGGCAAGACTATAGACCCGGCGCGAAGTGAGGTGGTAGAAGGTGGTGAACGCGTCCTGGTCTCCCTGGCCCGCAAGGCGGAGAAGGTCAGCAAGAGTTTGGCTATCCGTTGTTGGGGTCACGGTAGCGGTACCAGCGTTTAAGGTCCGGTGATGTTGACGTATCCGCTGTGTCTGTTCATGACGGTTCCCCTTGCGGTAGCTCGCCGTGCGGTCAGACGGGACTTTAAGTGAACACTTAGGGGGGAACGGTAACCGAGGCCGCCCTCTGCGATAAAAGATACCCCATGGTGTGTGGGTAGCCCGCAAACCCGGATGGCAGCACAGCGAAACGACCAAATACTGAAAGATCGGGTCTGCGTTCGCCTACAGACGGAAAACCTCAAGGCTGCGTCCAGTATGTGGGGACGGGCTGTCTTCTCCTCAGGGAGTGCTCGTGAGTGGTGTGCTTCGGGCAGACGACCGCCGCGGGAGCTGGGGGGCTTCCGCGGCGGCCGTTTGGGTGAACTAATCGGGGAAGGAGTCAGCCCCCGATCAGTTCAGGTAGAAGGGTTCAGTTGTTGGTGGTCCGGCGGCGGACGGCGTAGGTTCCACCGGCTGCTGCGGCCAGGACCAGCCCACCTCCGAGGGCGAGTAGCAGTGGTGCCTCGCTTGGGTTTTGGGTGACGACACCGGTGTCGGCGCCGCCCTTAGGTACCTCGCCCATCTGGTCCATCCCGGTGTTTCCTGCATTACCTGATTCCGCAATCTCCGGAGCTGGAGCGGCGGTTGGCGATGTTGTGGGGGCTGGTGCCATGGCTTCAGCGCCGACGGTGAGGGTGCCGCGCATGTTGCCGTGGAATTTGCAGAAGAATCCGTAGCTTCCTGCTGCGTCTGGGGCGGTGAAGGTAGCGCTTGCTCCGCCGGGGATGGTGACATCGAAGGAGCCATCATCAGCGGTCACGGTGTGGGCTTCGGTGTCGTTGTTGGTGACGGTGATTTCGCCGCCGGGGTTGACGGTGCCGGGTCCTGTAAATACGAAGTCATCGATGCTGATGGACATTGCTCCGGTGGTCATGGCTGGTACTGCTTGGGATACCGGGCCAGGGGCGGCCATGGCTACCCCGGTGGATCCGAGGCCAGCTCCTGCGATCAGGGCTGCGGTGAATGTGACGCTGAGAACTTTGTGCTTATTGATCATGATGAGGCCCTCCGGCGAGGCGATTGGGGTGACAACTACCGGGCGATCAGTCGACTTGATACGCCGTTGCCATGAAACCTCTGCCACGTGATATTCGTCACCCACATTCGGGTGGATGGGTTACCCATCAAAGCCTGGCGAATACTGGCGTCCCGGAAGTAGCTGGCAGCACCGGAACAACCGGTCAAGACCTGCATAATCAAGCTGAGCCATCCAGCGACCGTGGTGAAGGGCCATCTGCGGTTTTTTTGCGGCCACGGTTTTTTGACGGCCTCCCAAGTCTTCCGGAGTTTCTCGGCCGGTGAGCTTCTGGGACTATCGAGACTATGGTTTCTTCTGGATTGCCTGAGCTCGAGGTTGCTCGTGCGCGCCGTTGGTGTGCCGGACGGGTGCCGGCCAGATTCAGGACTGAGATGCGGGTGGAGTGCGACGTCGCTGCCCGTCACATCACCATTGTCGAATGCCGTCCCCCGTGGGATGGGGATGAGCAAACGCAGTGGTCACGCTTCCCGATAGCTCGGATGTATTTCATGAAGAAGACAGGGCTGTGGACCTTGTACTGGCGCGACCGGAATCTGAAATTCCATCGGTACCAATTTCTTGCTCCGAGTCCCAGCCTTCAAGTACTGCTCGATCATGTGGACGAAAGCGGGGACCCTATTTTCTGGGGATAACACCCAACAAAACCCGGCGTCAGCCTCAGTGGGGCCCGTTCTTGACCTGCATTCCTGATTCGTGACGTATCAGGTCTATCGGCGCGATTGGTAACAAGGGAGAGCGTCAAGGGAACCTTCAGCAGTCCCAACCGCACCGTTCCGTCGGCAGAGAGCTGATGAACAAGCTGATCGAAGTAATCAGCCACGGCGTTCTCAGCGTACTGACCGAGGCCATCAGTCTCGGACGGACCTTCAAACGCCCCCGAAATCCTTGCCTACTTCGACTGCCCCGGCACGTCCAACGGACCCACCGAAGCGATCAACGGAGGGCTCGACCACCTCCGCGGCTCCGCCCTCGGCTTCCGCAATCTCACCAACTACATCGCCAGATCACTACTCGAATCCGGCGGATTCAGACCCCGACCACACCCTCAAATGCGATGAGCCCGATTAGACGTGGGTTACCAACCGGTGTAAACGTGGACGTATGAAAGCGGACATCAATTTTTATTTCGACCCGGTCTGCCCTTTCGCCTGGATGACGAGCAAGTGGGTGCGGCAGGTGCAGGCGCAGCGCGACTACACCGTGGACTGGCGGTTCATTTCGTTGCGTCTGATCAACTCCGAGGTTGACTATGACGCGCATTTTCCGCCTGAGTATGAAGCCGGGCACACGGCGGGGCTCCGGCTTCTGCGGGTAGCAGCCCGGGCACGAGCAGAACACGGCCGAGAGTCCATGGCTGCTTTGTATGCTGCGATGGGTGCGCGCATTTTCGATGTTGCCCCTGACCGGCTGAGTCAGCGCTCCGAGGGTGAGGTCCGTGAAGGACGTGGGACGCAGGAGTTCGTAAAGCCGATCCTTGTCGAGGCCGGTCTGCCCTTGTCACTGGCGCAGGCTCTTGACGACGAGACCTGGGACGCTGAGATCCGGCAGGAGACGGATGAGGCACTTGCACTGACGGGGAAGGACGTAGGCACGCCGATCATCCACTTCGAGCCGCCGGCTGGGGTGGCATTCTTCGGGCCGGTGATCAGCCGGCTGCCCGATGAAGATTCGGCCGCCGAGCTGTGGGACCATGTGGTCGGGCTGGCGCGTTTCCCTGGTTTCGCGGAGCTTAAGAGAAGCCTGCGCGAGCAGCCGCAGCTTGCTGCCCTCGGAGTCGACACCGACACCGTCGGTCAGCAGGAGGACTGGCATGGCGGCAGCCGGCGGCAGAAGAAGTGATCGGTCTGTGAGGATGGAAACCGTGAGTCAGACAAACATTTGCCATCACCGGGAATCTGTCACGGTTCAGGCGTCCGTGGACGTGCTCTACGACTTGGTCTCCGACATCACCCGTACGGGCCAGTGGAGTCCGGTCTGTACCTCGTGCTGGTGGGACGACGAGGACATCGCCGGCGAGGTCGGCGCCTGGTTCACCGGGCGCAATGAGCTCCCTGACCGGTCCTGGGAGACCCGGTCACAGGTAGTGGCCGCCGATCGGGGTCGCGAGTTCGCTTGGGCAGTTGGTGGCAGCTTTGTCCGCTGGGGTTACCTCCTAACCCCCACGACTGCCGGGACGACGCTGACCGAGACTTGGGAATTCCTGCCCGCCGGGATCGCCATGTTTGAGGAGAAGTACGGTGACACGGCGTCCGCTCAGATCAACGACCGCACCCGGCAGGCGCTCGACGGAATCCCGAAAACGCTCACCGCGATCAAGCAGATCGCCGAATCCACCGCTACAAGTGAGGAAGCCCGGACTACCGCTGGGTTCAGTCCAAGCCCGATGTGATCATCAGGTGTTCGACGCTTTCCACGCGTCACTGATGAGACGCTGAAGGACCTTGATGTCAATGTCGTTGAGCCGTTTTACGTAGCCGCATCCCTTGCCGGCTGTGTGCTGGCCGAGCTCCGTAAGTAGGGGGTTGTCTGTCTCATAGCCGTTGTGGATGCCGTAGATCGTTAGAGCCGATTTGCGGGGTGAGAATCCGACATTGAACCACTCATGCGTCCCAAGGGTGTTCGTGTACGGGGATGAACCGAAGCCAACCATGGTCGACCCCCACATCACCGCAGGCTGCTCGGTTACACGTTCCATCAGCGCACGCAGCACATGACCTTCCTCCCTCCGACGAGGATGCTCCACAGCATCAAGGAAAGCAGTGACATCCTGGTCCGTCGGTCGAGTCTTTAGGGAGGCCATGCTCTGATCCTAATGACCCAGGAGTGGGAAAGTTAACCCGGCATTGAACTAAAGGAACTCAGCAAAACGGGGACATATCAGGGTGTTACTGGTGTCGAGTGGAAGTTGGTTTCTCTGCCCCTAGGCAGGTTTTCTAACGCCGCGGGGGTTTGACGAAACCAGCCCTGTCCACAAAGCAAGCCAAAATGGTGCCTGCCCGGATTGATCATGAGCTGAATCCAAGAAAACTGAATGGCTACAGGATCCTGTGAATTCAGAGATCGCTGTGCTATGGATGGATGGAGACTTTGACCCATTCATCGGTGCTGTCCAGGTTTGGGCATGCTCTTTCGGATCCGACCCGGTGCAGGATTCTGCTGGAGCTGCGGGATGCTCCGGCTTACCCGAGCAACCTTGCGGATGTCTTGGGAGTGAGCCGTCAGGGCCTGTCCAACCATTTGGCTTGTTTGCGGGGGTGTGGATTGGTGGTGGCCGTTCCGGAAGGGCGTCGGAGCCGATACGAACTCGCTGATCCGAAACTGCGCAGCGCGCTGACTGAATTGCTGGCGGTGGTGTTGGCTACCGATCTGGAACACTGCGCCAACAGTGGGTCCGAGGGGTGTTGCTGATGAGTGTGGTGAAACCCGTTGCTGTTGCCCGTCCCGACTCGGCCCGCCGGATGACACTTTCACGTCGCATCCGTCTCTTCGTCGCGGCGACAATCACCTACAACGTGATTGAAGCAGTGGTAGCGATCACCGCCGGAACAGTGGCGTCCTCCAGCGCTCTGATTGCCTTTGGGCTTGATTCGATCATTGAGGTGACGTCAGCCGCCGCCGTAGCCTGGCAGTTCTCCGCTAAGGACCCCGAAACGCGTGAGAGAACAGCCCTCCGTTTCATAGCGCTCTCCTTCTTCGGGTTGGCCCTCTTCGTCGGATTCGACGCTATCCGGGCCCTGGTCTCTGGTTCCGAGGCCGACCACTCAAGCGTTGGTATCGTGCTCGCCGCAATCAGCCTGACAATCATGCCGCTACTGTCCTATCTCCAACGCCGTGCCGGCCGCGAGTTGGGGTCGAAGTCAGCTGTCGCGGATTCCAAGCAGACCCTGCTGTGTTCCTACCTCTCCGGGGTGCTGCTGGCAGGGCTTTTACTGAACAGCCTTCTCGGCTGGTCGTGGGCTGACCCGATGGCCGCACTAGTGATCGCCGTTTGGGCAATCAAGGAAGGTCGAGAAGCGTGGAAAGGCGACGCTTGTTGCGCGAACCCCCTAGGCCACCCTGAGGCGGACGAGTCCTCCAAGATCCCCGAAACCACCGGGGAATCCGGCTGCTCCTGCTGCGGCCTGCCTCGCAACCAGCCATATTCCACGGCAGACCGGCTGACGTAGTAGAACGTTATCGGCGTCTCGCCGAAGCGATCGAAGGCGTCAACTGAACCTTCAGCAGTCCCTAAAAGTGAATTTCCTCCTGCACCCATTGTCGGATGCGAAACTCACACAGTCACTGGACTCCTACACGGGGACCCAACCAGACCGGCTTGCGGGCAGTAGGAACGGGCAATCCGATTGGCATTGATAATCACGGTCCGACATCTTTCTCCTGGAAGTATCGATGTAGGGCTCGGTGGTCACTGGGTACAAATATTTGTAGTGTGGGGTGATGGGGAGCACTGGAAACGGATCTGATCCAAATAGGACGCATGCCCAATCGATCTTGTTCTTGGCTTTCGGACTGGCTTGGTGCGGTGTAGGCGTAGTCGGAGCCGTTGAAGACTTCCAGCGGTGGAGCCCCTATCTAATGCTTGCCCTTGGGATAGCGCTGGTTGCTCGAGGGCTGGTTCTTCACTTGAAATGCAAGCGCCGTCGAGGAGTCAGCGCGGACCATTAGTGATTCCCGATAGGTCGTCCGCACAAACGTTCCGTTCAAGATGACAACCGTCCCCGGCTGATCGCCTTAAACCACGCCCGAATAGGGACCGGCTTACAGGCGCTCCGACGGAGTATCACTGTTTGAATACAAGAGTTCATGGGTGGTCAGTTTGATGTCCCGGACGACTAGACTCGCTGGCACGTAGCCGCCCGCAATTGGGGGAACAATGGGAGTCAAGCAAACTCGGGGCAGTCCCGTCCGCTCCTAGGGCCACCACGAGAATGGGTATTACCAATCACCATTGGGTGTCCCTGAGACCCTTTGCCCGACAAATTGTTGCGGCGTCGGGAATTGATCCACCGACGGACAGATTGGATGTGGCCATTGGAACGTTCGTCTGGTTTGATGGCGGAAGACACGCTGTCCACACGGCACCAGCACCTGGGGGAAAAAGCATTATGAAGATCACCACCGCCCTTGCCGGCCTCGCCGTCGCATCCGGAATCGCACTCACCGGAGCCACCAGTGCGCTGGCCGTTGAATCCACCCCCAGCCCTGGTCCGGAACTGGTACCTTTCGATCAGGCAACCATCATCGATCCCGACTCAGTAACATTTGCAATCGGCGGCCTGCTCACGGCCGACGGCACCAACCTCTGTGCGGTGAACCCAACAAGCATTGCCTTCCCAGACCGCACCTACCCGTGCTTCGCCGGTTTTGGGAGCAATATCCCCGGCGCCATTACGCCCGTGAACCCGCCGGAACTGGTTCCCTTCGATCAGGCCACCGTAATCGACCCGAATGTCGTCACCATCGTCCAGGGCGGGGTGATCGCCGCCGACGGGTCAGACCTCTGCGCAGTGGACCCCGGCAGCATCGTTTTCCCTGACGGCCGATACCCCTGCTACATCAACTTCACCCAGACCTACACCACGAACCCCATTCCCCCTTACCTCGCGGCCCCCGAGCCCCAAGTAGCGCAAATGCCTGTCGGCGGCGTCGATACCGGCGTGAATGTTGGCGGCACGAATGAAACCGGCCCGGTAACCCTGGCCGAGGTCGGCATCATCGGAGCCTGCGCCATGCTTGGCGTCCTCATCCACCGCCGCTTCTCAACGCAACCCTGAAACGGGGAAATACTCTAGGCAGGAGCAGCCGCCTAGGCGCAGAGTTCTTGTTGCGTTTGAAACGGGCAGGGTCGTCGAATGCTGCACTGCTACGCCAAGGTCTCGGGCAGCGGCAGCACCTCACTGCTCGAGGCCGACGTTCGCGGCAGCCCCGAGAGCATTCTCGAAGGTGAACCGAAGCTGTTTTGGCGAATGATGCGGAACCTGCACCAGCAGCAATGTTCGTATCGCGGACAATCAAATTGAGCAGCGATGGCCCCGATGGCATCCCACACATTATCTTCAGTAGTCCCGACGCCCTCGGCAGCTCTAGCAAGAGGCACTTACCTGGCATGAAGCACGCGCCCTGGACTGCGCCTACTGTTGCCTTCAGCGCCGCCTAGCAATCACTCACCGTCTGCTTCATCGTCAGAAAGTAGCCTGCCCGTGTTTCTTGATGGCTTCGGGAGGATTGCCGACAGTGGCGGCGGACCGTGGTGGTTCTCCGTCGTAGAGGTCCTGCTGGGCGGCGCTCTTGATGCTGTGAGCGCTCCGCAACTTGGCGCACTTTGTCGGCGGCCGCTGGATTGGTTGCTGTGTTCGGTCCATTGATCCGTGGGGCTGTGCTTGAAACTCGTGAGCTTCGGGCCGAAGGTATCGTCCTGCCGTCTAATCCGGTGACCCGCAAGTCACTCATTTCCACAGCTGTCCTCACCGGTATTCTGTGGATTGTCTTCGTATTCCTCGCCGCTAACGGCAGGCTGACGTTTCCCCTTCTGCCAGTCGTCGGAACAGTATGGCTGGCATACCAGTGGCGCCGCAGCATGTCGCTGACTTCTGAAAAAGACCATTTGAGGAAAGAGCGAAACGCCCTCGGCGCAGATCCCTGCTGATTTCTGATTTCGGTGTTGTGGATTTGTCTGGATCAAGCGGGCTTCCCCCCTGTGCCGATCGAGGCAACTTTCACAGAAACTTGGTGACTTGGTCACGTAGTTTCCTTCTCGTATATCCATGAGATATTCAGAAAGGAGAGATGACTTCCATGATGTTGGTGTGCGTAGGACCGGTGAAATGTGGTAACGATGGTCGCTATTCAGCGCATTCACGTGGGCTTTCGAAAGAAGCGATGACGGGTCTCGCCGGACCGTCAAGGGGTATGGAGTTGCTCGCTCGACAAGGTCAACGGGGCCGTCAAACGTGGTCGAAGATCAGGGCAGAAAAGAGGGTGTGCACAATGTGCACACCTTGGGGGTCAGACTGGGTCGTATTGGTGCCGGATTGGGCCGGTTTGGGGAGGTTTTCGGGGGAGGCAAGTGTTTGCAAGGGGGTGAAGCCGGTTCAAGTCCCACTTCGGGCACAGTGTTTCCCCTAGTCCGAGGTTGTTTTATCCTCTGACTGTGCACAAACCGGCTCAGGTGGTGAACAGGGTGTGCCTGTTTCGGTGGGTGGGTTGCAGTCTTCCTGTGGTGGTTTGCCTCCTTTCTCTTCTGAAGCCCTGGTTGGGCCTTCTTACTACTTCATGGGGGAGTAGCGCCGAAGGTACATGACTTTGGGGAAGGTTTTCATCGGCGATCAGTCGATCTAGGGCAGTTTTGCTGCCCATACTCGTGGCGTGAGACTGCCACGCACAACTGCTCACCAGCCCCGGGCCGGGGCCGCCGCTTCTTCCGCGTCCGGGGCTTGCAGGTTAGTCCCTCGAGGCGCCAGAGCCGGCGCACCCGCTTCCTATTCAGCGCCACGCCGGCCCACTGCTGCCGGCTGAAGAGGTGCCAACGTTCCTTTCGCCAACCCACGCCGGGTGCTTCCCCGCAACCGCGAACCGGTGGCGTAGCGGGTTCCTTACTGGCCTGTCGGGGGGTGGAGCGCGTTTTCGAGGATGGCTTGGATGGCTGGGCCGATCCGTTGGGCGATCTCGCTGGAACTTGCACCTGCCAGAGGTTCGATCTGCAGGACGCGGACGTGGAAGATGACACCGACGAGCATCGCGCTGATCAGGGCCGCGCGGGCTGGGGCGTCCTCGGCGTTGAGCATGAGTTTCGAGGCATGGTCGGTGAGGGCGCTTTGCAGGTGATTGCGCAGGAGTTCGGCTGCCCCGCTGTCGGTTGCGGCGGCGCGTATGAGCGACACTCCGAGGCCGCCGGGGTGATCGAGGAAGCGGCCGAGGAAAGATCGTGCCAGCGCTTCTCCACGTTGCTCGGCTGGGGTGGCGCCTGCCGGTCCGATCAGCTCCATCGGATCGGCGGGAATCTGGTGGGCGGCGAGGAAAAGCTCGCGCTTCGAGCCGAAATAGTGCGTGATCAGGGCAGGGTCGGTGCCCGCCGTACGGGCGATAGCGCGGACGCTCGTCGCGGAGAAACCCGACGCGGCGAACTCGAGGCGTGCGGCCTCAAGAATGGCCCGTTGGGTTTCCTGGGGGTCGCCCGCGCGCCGCCCCCGGGGCCGGGCTTTCGCATCCTGGCCCGAAGCGGGCGCGGCGGGGTAATCGGAGCGACTATCGGGCATTGGTACTCGTACGGGTCGGGCTTGCACTGCCGATCACACTTCTGAGCATGGTTTCGAGGTCATCGGCAGAGGACCCGATCCAGCCGATATAGCGATCAGGCCGAATCCAGATGATGAGCGCACCCTTCCGTCGCCTAGTGAGCCGTCGAGCATCCGGGCCCTGCACCCGTACAACCCTCCAGCCTCGGTCCCCGGCGAGAGCCTGTACCAAGGCGAGCTGCTCACGGTCCGCCCCGCCGGCGATCAGGAGCAGATGCCGGCCGCTGTGGAGGGCGGGATCGTCGTCCACGGCAGGAATGCCTGTAAGCGGAAGAAGCCTTCCCGTGGCCAATCGGCCATAGCGGTGCTGCCGGCCGGGAACGCGGTAGCGGACCGAAGTGCCGGACAGCGCCCGGAAGGGAAGGCTCCTGCCGGCGCGGGTGCAGGTCAGCAGTGAGACCACCACGGGCAGGACATTCCGGCGTGCGAAAGCGAAGCGGCGTCGGGGATCGGTCTGCAGGACGAAAAGACGGTCGCTGGTGGCTATGACCTGATGCGCGACGGAGCGCCGCTCCTGGTCGTAGGTGTCCAGGAGCTCATCCTGGGCCCCGCCCAGGACATCGGCCAGCTTCCATGCCAGATTTGCTGCGTCCGCGACCCCGGTGTTCATGCCGAGGCCTCCTGCAGGGCTATGGAGATGGCCGGCGTCTCCCACGAGCAGAGCGCGGCCCATCCGGAACGTGGATGCCACCCGGTAGTGGCTCCGGTATGTCGTAGTCCAGCCGATGGACTCGATCGCCACCGGTAGGTGGTTGGCCGCAACCAGATGTTCGACTTCAGCCTCCTCGACGGCGCGACCGTATCCCGCCTCGGCGTGTTCATCCGACTGGTCGAGCAGGTTCCCGACGAGCCGGTAACGCCCTTCGCCCGGCAGCGGCAGGACCGCGACAGTGCTGCGTCCGTGGAAATTCAGCTGCGCCCGGTCGGGATCCAGAGCAGAGCGCGCCACAATGTCGGCGAGGAAGAAGGAACTGTCGTACGTCCCACCCAACAGCTCGATCCCAAGCAGACGCCGAACAGTGGAGGACCCACCGTCGGCACCGACGACGAACGCTGCATCGTGAGTGGAGCGGTGACCGTCCACATCACTGAGGGTTACTCGGCACATCCCGCCGACCTGTGCCAGGTCTTCCAGGGTCGTGTTCCACTGCACGCGGGCTTGTCCGCGCTCGAGCAGGGAGAGTAACAGGGTCTGCGTGCGCGACTGTTCGAGCATCACTCCGTGTGGATGCGCGGTGGCGCCGGTGCCGTCGTAGGGCAACATCGCTCGCAGGGCGCCACTGGTCCGCAATTGGATACCGGTCACCGGGCGCCCTTCCGCGGCCACCAACGCTGTCATGCCGATCGTGTCCCAGATCTCGAGTGTCCGCGAATGCACCCAGATCGCCCGGGACTGTTCCACGGGTCCGGCGTCGCGGTCGATGACCGTGACATCGACGCCGCGTTGGTGGAGCAGGAGGGCCAGTGTCAGCCCGACGGGACCAGCGCCTACCACCAGGACCGATCCGCTCGTTGAAACACTCATCGCACTCTCCACCTTCCTACCTAATTCTTCACTTGATGAATTATTGCATGTGGGGCACATCGCTGACCAGAGCCATCTCCTCATGGCCTTGAGCATGAACGCGCCACTCAAGTTTTCGCCGGGGGCGATCACCAGACCTAGGTGGGGTGCGGATCGCGTGCTCTCGACTGGAGTACCTCCAGTCCGTCGGCTGTCACGCTCAGGGTCCTTGGATCGGACAGGCGGCGGGGCCCGTCAGGGGCCGGCGTCACCTGCGGGTCGGGTCGCTTAGTGGCGGAGGCGAATCTCGTGGTCGAGGCCGAGGAGCCAGGTTTGGATTCTTGGTCGGGCCAGTGGCAGGACGACTCCGACGATGGCTGGGACGGCGCGCACGACTGCCTGGCAGGGTCTGTGATCGTGGGACCATCATCATCCTGGTGATCTCGCGGACGATTTGAAGGTACCGGCTATGCCCAGGGCCGCTTACGACAGTCGACCTGGAAAGCGTGGGGGACAAGAAGGTCATCCTGCCGAAAGGACCGTCAAGACGTTCGAGCGCCTTGACGGTCCCAGAGAGTGACTAAGAACCCGGCAACGGTGGTCTTAGTCGACTTGTGCCGTCAGGCCGGCAGCCTTGATTGCGGTCGATGCCGCGGCTTCATCGTTGTCCGAGCTGTCCCCACTGATGCCGACTGCTCCCTGGATGGTGCCGTCATTGTCGCGGACCAGGACACCACCGGGCACTGGGATGAGTCGGCCACCCAGAGTGGCTGTCGCTGCGGCAATGAAGTAGGCCTGTTGCTCGGCGCGCTCCATAATTGCCCGCGAACCCATTCCGAGGGCCAACGCTCCGTACGCCTTGCCTTGCGCGATCTCAAAGCGATTGTTCGAGGCGCCATCCTGGCGCGCAGCAGCGATGACGTGCCCCCCAGCGTCAAGCACGACTACGGTCAGCGGCTTGAAGTTCTGCTGCTGACCTGCCGCGAGGGCATCGGCGATAATGGATTGGGCGGTTGTCAGTGTCAGGCTCATGATGACCTCGTTCGATTGTCGGCTTGCTTATGCAGGGCACGGCGGCGGTGCAGGATAGGTTCGGTGTATCCGGATGGTTGAGCGGCGCCCTCTAGAACGAGTTCGCGGGCTGCCAGAAACGCCTCGGTATCGAATGCCGGGGACATCGGCGCGTAGGTGGGATCTGAGGCGTTCTGCTCGTCGACGACCACAGCCATTCGTCGCAGGGAAGCGTCGACCTCTTCCTCGGTAACGACGCCGTGCAGTACCCAGTTCGAGACGTGCTGGGAACTGATGCGGCAGGTTGCGCGGTCCTCCATTAATGCTGTCCCGTGGATGTCGGGAACTTTGGAGCACCCGACGCCGTCGTTCACCCAGCGCACCACGTATCCCAGGGTGCTCTGAATGTTGTTATCCAGCTCGTTACGTCGGTCATCCGCGCTCCAGTCAGAGGGGTTACCGACCGGAATGGTGAGCAGCTGGCGCAAGGTCGAACGGCGCTTCCCGGCTAGTTCAGCCTGCCGGGCATCCACGTCGATTTGATGGTAGTGCATAACGTGCAGGGTCGCGGCGGTCGGGGAGGGGACCCAGGCGCAGTCCGCGCCAGCGAGCGGGTGCGCAACCTTTTGCCTGAGCATGTCGCCCATATTGTCAGGGGCTGCCCACATGCCCTTACCGATTTGCGCCCGACCGCTGAACCCGCACTCCAGACCAATATCAACGTTCGCGTCCTCGTAGGCCGCGATCCAGCTGGAGTTACGCATGTCGGCTTTGCGGACCATGGGGCCAGCGATCATCGAGGTATGGATTTCGTCGCCGGTGCGATCAAGGAATCCGGTGTTGATAAACGCTACGCGGTCCCGTGCCTCCCAGATGCAGGCCTTCAGATTGGTCGAAGTGCGGCGTTCTTCGTCCATGATGCCGATTTTCAGGGTAAATGGTTCAACGCCCAAGATCGGCTCTACAGCCGCCAACAGTGCGCAGGCCACTGCGACTTCACCGGGACCGTGCATCTTCGGTTTGACGATGTACACCGATCCGGCCCGCGAGTTGCGCTCGGCGTGTGGACCCCGCAGATCGTGTACGGAGCCAAGTCCAGTGAAGAGGGCGTCAAGGATCTCCTCGGGGACCGGTGCTCCGGAAGGGTCGAGGACAGCATCACTGGTCATCAGGTGGCCTACCTGACGGATGAGCAGCAGCGAGCGTCCGGGCAGAGTCAGCTCCGAGCCGTCGGGTGCTGTGTAGGTGCGGTCGGGGTTGAGTCGCCGCGTATGGGTACCTCCCTTTTGCGCGATCTCGGCGGTCAGGGTGCCCTGCATCAATTGCAGCCAATTGCGGTAGCCCAAGACCTTATCCCCGGCGTCGACCGCTGCTACGGAGTCTTCGAGGTCCATGATAGTTGTGACCGCGGACTCCAACACCAAGTCCTTCACCCCAGCAGGATCTCCAGAACCAATGGCGTGGGTGCGGTCGATCAGGATTTCGACGTGAAGTCCATGGTGTACGAGCAATATTGATTCGGGCGCGTCCGCGCTTCCTTGATAGCCCACCAGCTGCGTTGGGTCGGCGAGCCCCATCGAACCGTCCTGCGTCTCCCCAACGAGAGCGCCGTCTGCAATTCGGTAGGCGTTGACGTCCGCGTGGGATCCGCCTGCCAGGCTGAGGTATTCATCCAGGAACTGCCGCCCACGTGCCACGACGGCGGCGCCGCGGACCGGGTTGTAGGTACCTGTCTGTTCGCGGCCATCGCCGTTGTCAACCGCGTCCGTGCCGTAGAGCGCGTCATAGAGCGAGCCCCATCGAGCGTTTGCCGCGTTGGCAGCGAACCGCGCATTCAGCAGCGGGACTACCAATTGAGGCCCGGACACGGTTGCGATCTCTGGGTCCACCCGGTCGGTCGTAATGGCAAAGTCTCCGGGCTCATCAACCAGGTAGCCGATCGAGCGGAGGAATGCCTCGTAGGCTTCCTTCTGCACGGGTTCCGTGCCTCGCGAACGGTGATACTCGTCGATTTGCTCCTGCATTCGGTCTCGGGTGCTCAGAAGTTCCCCCACCCGGGGCGAGAACTCAGTGATGACTGCGGCCGCCCCAGTCCAGAAAGCTTTCTCGTCGATCCCCGTTTCAGGCAGAGCCTCATCCCGGACGAAGGTGTAAAGCTCTTCGGCGACGCTGAGGCCGTTGATCTCCAAATAATTCGGCATAGTGTGCGCCCCTAAAGTTCTCGTAAGGTGGAAAAACTTTACCAATATCACAACCTAGCTAGCGCTGCCCCGCATGTCAATGCACAACCCGACTCCGGCTCAGCGTGAAGTTCACTAAACTGTATGAGCCCTGTAACCGAAACAAGTCGGGCCGTAGCCTGCTCATGCACTGCGGGCGCAAAGCCCGTGGCGGCGAATGACGGCGACAAGACCGCCACCTCGTCACCCTGTCGAAGTTTCGGTATTGGCTCACTAGCTCCCCAAGTTGTCATCCAGCCATTCAGACACAACGGAATTCTCAGCTTTTGCCTAAGCATGGGTCATCCGAGCTGGCCGATTGATCACTCTCCAATCTCAAGAAGCCAATGACTGGCTGGACTGTCGCACTCAACCATCGGCGGATTCAAGCGGTCATTGAAACAGGAGTCTTCCGATCAGTTCGATCGGTTTTCTGAACTCCAATCTTTTACGTGGTCGATCGTTCAGTTCTTGGGCCACCCAGTCGGGTCTGTACGATTTTCGGTGTAACTCCTGAATAGGAGGAACCGTAATGAGTGACGTGAAGATCGACGTGGAGGGTGAAGCCGTGGCGTCGGT
>NZ_JADOUT010000029.1:0-20406 GCF_015752345.1 Arthrobacter sp. CAN_A212 | reverse complement strand
GACGGAATGACACCGTCAAGATACTGGGAGAACTGGACCGCAGGAAACCAACTAGCTATCGCATAGCCACTGGACTGCCAACGGGGGCCCAACCACATCACCTGGATCGAACGCACCTACCACCGCCGACGCCGGCAGAAAGCCCTCGGTAAACTAACCCCGATCGAGTTTGAGACAATCAACAACATGGTGCTAGCCGCCTAAGAAACTATCAACCCCACGAGTCAACCAAACCGTGGGCAGTCCCCACTGCTACCCCCACTTGAAACAGAAGGTAGACGAAACCGGCGCCGACTCAGCGCGTGGCTTGGGCGGTCAAAGCCATAGCGCGGTGAAGGATCCGTTGCCAGCAATCCGCCCCGCGGACGGCCGGTTGCTCCTTCTTATAGGACTTGGTGTCTCGAAACCTCTGTGTCTTGCATCCCATGGCTTACAAGACGTCAAACCGCCAAACGAAGCTGTGAAAAAGCCGCCATTCTGAGCTAACAGTCACACACTTTGGCGACGGCGATGGTGCTTGTAGCAAATACGAACGTTTATGGCGTCCCGTTTGCCAGGTAGGAGCACCTGCCGATGACAGCGGGCACGAGACGGCCTCAGGGTGCTGCATTCACTACGGAGGTTTCGATTGCCGTCCAGGAAGTGACAGTGCCAGCTGGGTACTGCGGGGTGGGTTTCAGAACGGTGGATCGCTCGCCGATCATCATTCCAGTCTCTACGTCAATGATGATGTCTTGCCTGCCCCCACCGTCTGGTGTCTGAATACCGATTGCCGTGCCACTTCGTCCATCGATCGTCGCCCCTTTCTCGACTATTTCCACACCCTCAATGAGGGCCGTCGCATGATAAAGAGCAGACCTTAGATCTGCGGGAACTGCTCCGGTCCTGAGGAAATCAGCGATTGTGGTGAGAGCGTGATGCTCGGGTGACCAGCCCTGCCCCTCGGTCTTCGTATAAATCAGGGATAGCAATTCCTGCGGGTCGCGTGGCGCGTCTCGCATCGCTTCATGTAGGGGCTGGTCAAGGAATAGTTGGCCGCTCCCGTAGAAAGCTCCACCGGCCGCCCGTACAACCTGTCCAAACGGGCTGCTTGACGCGGTTACCTCTTCCGCTGCCTCCCGGGCGGCTTCACTGAAGAACGTGACTGGTACTTCCTCTTCCCTGTTCCACACCCATTCCTCGGACCGATCCGCTGGTATGTACAGCTGGGAGTCTTGCGTCGCCAACCACGTCGCCTGTTCGCCGTCTGGAAGCGCCAGGGAGTTGCCATAAAGCGCTTTGATGTCCGTTTTCAGGTACTGACCCTCCCCGACGAGCGGGTCAGCGGTATTGATGGTTGCGACCGCCGCATTGCCGAGAAACTCTGCGGCTTCAGCGGATGCTCCGGTAGGTGCTTCAGGCAGGGCAATATTCACGGCTACAGGCCCGATGATCAGGGCGGCCGTGGCCGCGATGGTGAGCAGCGATCGTCTTGAGAAGAGCCAGCGCTGAGGAATCGAAGCGCGTGGCGTTCCTTTCTCAATCGCTGACATCAGCTGAGCAAGCCCGCGGTCCAAGGTCTCAGTGGGGACGGGCTGGTCGGTCTTACGCGTTTCTTTGAGCAGCTGTAGCTCGTTCATGGCTACCTTCCTCGGCAAAATAGGGCGAAAATCCAAGAGTTGAGCGAAGCGACATGCGGGCCCGATGGAGGCGTGAGCGAACGGTGCCAACCGGGACATCCATTGCCGCCGCGATGCCCTCGTAAGACAGTTCTGCCCAGGCGAATAAGAGAATTGTGTCCCTGTCGATAGCTGGCATCGAGTGGAGCGCCGCCGCTATGAGCTTGCTAGAGACCTGAGCATCGATCGCGTCGTCCACATCTTCCATCGGCTTCGAGCTGTCGATGCGTTCCACCGAGCGGATATAGGCCCTCATCGCGCGGGCTTCTGCCCGGTAATGCTTCTTCAACAAGTTGGTTGCGATCCCGAACAGCCAGGGCCGCGCATCATCCCAGGCGGTACTAAAAGAATCCCGTTTCTCGAACGCAACCAAGAATGTCTCTGCCATCACGTCCTCAGCAACTGATACGCCTGCCCGGCGCTCCGCGTACTTATAGATCGCGGATGCGTGTCGCTTGTACAACTCGCTGAAAGCCGCGGGCCAGCCACGGGACCGCAGAATGATGTCTTTATCGGTGCTCACACTATGTATTACCCGTTGCGCCTAGAAGGTTCACGCCATCTTCTCATTCGACCACAATCAGGCGTCAGGAAGGCACTGATTTCAGCCGGTGCAGCGCCAGTATCAAGAACTCGGTCCTCAATGAGCCCGAGCAGCATGAGCCCGGGCGACAGAACCGCCAATTGAAGCTGCAACTAACCGCCATTCCCAACTAACAGTCACAAAAATTCGGGCTTACTGTCGATTTGGCGGCAGGGTGTTCGCTGTCACTATGACGGAGCCGGACAGGCCGGCCCGCGACCCAGTGCAGGAGACACTTCCATGACCCAGTATGCGATCCTCATCTACGAAGACCCGGCCCTTTACGAGACCATGCCGCCCGAGGGGTGGGGCGCGGTGGTCGACGCGCACAGTACGTTCATCAAGCAGGTCTCCGAGCTCGGTGGGTCCATGGCGGGCGGGGGGGCGCTCGCGCCCGTGACGACGGCGACCACGATCAAGGGCGGCGCGGTGACGGACGGTCCGTTCCTCGAGAGCAAGGAGACCTTCGGCGGCTACTACGTCGTCGAGGCGCGCGACCTCGACCACGCCGTCGAGATCGGCAAGCTGTGCCCGGCCCCCGGCGGCGGCGTCGAGGTTCGCCCGCTCGTGGACCCGGCGACGAGCCCGTTCTGATCGCTCCCAGCGACGAGCCGACCGCGTCCGCCATGCAGACGGACGCGGTCGCTGCCGCGCTGGCGCAGGCCCACCGCTCCGAGTGGGCCTTCGTGCTGTCCGCCACGGTGCGCGTCACGGGCGACCTGGACGTCGCGGAGGAGTGCGCGCAGGAGGCGTACGTCAGCGCATTGCAGGCCTGGACCCGGGACGGCGTCCCGGAGCGGCCCGGCGCGTGGCTGACCACGGCGGCGCGGAACCATGCGCTGGACCGGTTGCGTCGCGAGGTCACCCCCCGGCGCAAGCTCCCGCTGCTCGTGGAGCCGGCGACCGTCGATCCGCACGACCCGGCCGACCTGGACTGGCCCGACGCCGCGGTGCCGGACGACCGGCTCCGGCTGGTGTTCACCTGCTGCCACCCCACCCTCGCCCCCGAGGCCCGCGCTCTCGCTCTTCTGACTCGGATTCCGCGGTTCGTGTCGAATTGGGGCTTGCCCGTTCGCTGTAGGGATGAAACTGTTCCCATAACGAAAGGACACGACCGTGAAGTACGTCATCATGTTCACAACCACGCCCGAACTCGACGCAGCGGTATCGCCTGAGCACGCCGAGCAGGTCTACCGCCGCACCTACGACTGGTTCGGCACGCACAGCGAGGTGATGACCGAGTCCGGCGCCCAGCTGCAGCCGGTCACCACCGCGACCACGGTCAGCTACGGCGGCGACGCACCGGTCGTGGCCGACGGGCCGTTCTCGGAGGCGAAGGAGGTCATCGGCGGATTCCAGGTGATCGACGTGCCCGACCTCGACGCGGCGATCGCCGTCGTCAAGACGTGGCCGCTGCTCGAGCTGCCCGGCGTTGCGGTCGAGATCCGCCCGATCATCGTCTACTAAAGCCACATCGAGCCGTGAACGAAACGGATGCCGCGGCAGCGGAGTCAGGCCGCGCCCACGCCGCGGCATCCGATCAACTCCTCGCGAGGGTGATCCGCGAGGAGTCCGCGCGGATCGTCGCGGCGCTCACAGGTTGGCTCGGGAGCCTCGACCTTGCAGAGGAGTCGGTCGCCGAGGCGATCGAGGAGGCCGTGCGCCACTGGCGCACCCGCGGGGTGCCTCCCAATCCCGGGGGATGGCTGACGCAGGCGGCCCGCCACAACGCCCTCGACCGCCTGCGGCGCGAGAAGCGGTACCGCGAGAAGCTGGCCCTGCTCACCGATCCGGCCGAGACCGCACCGCGCACCGGCACCCGCGAGCCCGACGAGCGACTGCCGCTCCTCTTCGGCTGCTGTCACCCCGCTGTCTCGCCGGACGCGCAGCTCGCTCTGACGCTCCGTGCGATCTGCGGCCTCACGACCGCGCAGATCGCGCGTGCCACCCTGGCCCCGGAATCGACGGTCGCGCAGCGGATCGTGCGGGCCAAGCGAAAGATCGGTGCCGCCGGCATCCCCCTGCGGATCCCCGAGGGATCCGAGCGGGCCGAGCGCCTGGATATCGTCCTGACTGTCATCTCCGTGATGTACAGCGAGGCCCACCTGGTCGCAGGCGGAGACGCGGCCGCGGACCGCGACCTCGCCGACGACGCCCTGTGGCTCGCGCGCGTCGTCGCACACGAACTGCCGCGGGAGGCGGAGGCGCAGGGACTGCTCGCATTGCTGCTGTTCCACCGAGCACGCGAAGGTGCACGCGCCGTCGATGGAGAGCTCATCCTTCTCGCCGATCAGGACCGGGCGCGGTGGGATCGCCGACTGATCGCCGAGGCACAGGCCGTGCTCGAGAAGGCGGCGATGCTACGACGCCCGGGGCGCTGGCAGCTGCACGCGGCGATCGCCGCATGCCACTCCGACACGCGCGACGGCAGCGACACCGACTGGCTCCAGGTGCTCACGCTCTACGACATGCTGCTCGCGTACGACCGCTCGCCGGTCGTACGGCTGAACCGCGCGGTGGCGCTCGCTGAGGTCGACGGACCGCAGGCGGCACTGCACGAGGTGGATGCGCTGCGACGCACCCTCACGGGATACCACCTCTGGCACGCCGTGCGCGCGCGGATGCTCCGGCACCTCGGCCGTCGGGACGAAGCGATGGCCGAGGACCTGTGCGCCCTGGAACTCACGGCGAACGACGCCGAGCGGCGCCTGCTGGAGGCGCGGGTCGATCGCTGAGGCGCGCAATGAACACTGCCCTCGCCTCACGGCAGGCCAGTTGGCGGAAAAGCGACCCCGGCTGGGCGATGTGCGGTCTGCCCGACATCCTTCACGTCGACCACGGCTCCGACTTCACCAGCCACCACCTCGAACGCACCACAATCGAGCTGCACATCCGGATCATCCACTCGACCGTCGGCAGACCCCAGGGCCGCGGGAAGATCGAACGCTTCTTCGGCACCATCAATACCGAACTGCTCGCCACCCTCCCAGGTCACCTCGCACCCGGCAGCCGCACACCGACACCCGTACTCGACCGTCCAGGGCTCGACCGTGCGATCGGTGCCTTCATCGCCGGCTACAACGACCGCCCGCACCGAGAGATGGGCATCTCCCCGCGGGACGCCTGGGTCGCCGACGGCTGGCTAACCCGCATGCCCGACAGCCTCGAGCAACTCGACGGGCTCCTACTCACCGTTCCCAAGAACCGCACCGTTCAGCGTGACGGCATCCACTTCCAGGGTCAGCGCTACGTTGCCCCAACGCTCGCGCCGTTCGTCGGGCATACCATCACCATCCGCTACGACCCCCGCGACATCTCCGAGATCCGGATCTACGACCACCACACCTTCATCTGCGTCGCGGTCGACGAAGCCCACCCGAACCTTCGCCTCAGCCTCCAAGACATCGAAACCGCCCGCCGGGCCCGCCGCCGACAACTGCGCCGCACCATCAACGACCGCATTCCGACCGCCACCTCCCGCGAGGAACCACGGGAAACCCCACCCACCCCGCGACGTCTACGGCTGCGCACCTACGAAGAGGACGAATGATGAGCCAGGCCTTCATCGTGACCAAGGAACACCGACGCTTCACCGAGTTCGCCAACGCCGTCCGGAAAGAACGAACCATCGGAATCTGCCACGGCGACGCCGGCGTCGGTAAAACCAACTCCGCCCGTCGCTACGCCAACTGGGACACCCTCGAGCCCTACATCAACGAATGGGGGCCGCGGGGTGATCACGACGCGAAGCACTACGCTCTCGCCAACCGATCCCGCACCGTCTTCTACACACCCGAAGTGCTCTGCCGACCCAAGACCCTCATGTACGAGATCGATCACTGGCAAAGCAAAGTCGGCATCTGCGCCGACGAGCATCTCCGCGCGACCGGCGCCGCCCCCGCGACCCAGAGACAGCGAGACGTCACCCGGCTCGTCGAACTGCTGATCATTGACGAAGCCGAACGGCTAACCCCCACCGCACTCGACATGCTTCGCGACCGGCACGACCGCACGCACCTGGCGATAATCCTCATCGGCATGCCCGGCATCGACCAACGCTTCCGCCACTACCCCCAGCTGTACAGCAGACTCGGCTTCTCCCACCTATATAGAGGACTTGGCCGCGACGAGCTCCTCTTCGTCCTCGGCCAACACTGGAAACGCCTCGGCCGAACCCTTAACCCCGACGACTTCACCGACGCTCAAGCCATCGCCGCGATCGAACGGATCACTCGGGGCAACTTCCGCCTCCTCGAACGACTCTTCCCACAAATCAACCGCGTTCTCAAAATCAACCAACTCGAAACCATCACCGACGACGTCATCGAAGCGGCCGCAACTATCCTTGTCATCGGCAACTGACGACGCGGAGCGCTCACAGAACGCCGCCACGGAGCGTCAAACTCCACAACCCTGATGGAATCAACAGTGAGGTCGAGATCCGAGGGGCAATGAGCGCCCGGTAACGATCGTTTATTAGACGCTAGAGGAGTAGCCGGTGCGGGATTTTTCGAGTATGCCATCTGTGGGTTGCTAAGCGACACTGGTGACGTTGAGAGCAGACCACGATTGTATCTGTGGGAGTTTTTCGAATGCTGGCTTCGCAAACCAGTATCCTTGGAAGAGGCGGATGCCGGCTGTCTTCAGAACTAGGAACTCCGCTTCGGTCTCAACGCCTTCTGCGAGCACTGTGATGTCGAGTGCTTTGGTGATTCCCATGATGCCAGCCACGACAGCCTGGCGGGCCGGGCTGGTGTCGATGCCTCGGATGAGCAACATGTCGATCTTGATCAGGTCTGGCTGGAACTCGACCAGGAGTCCTAGTCCCGCATGACCAGCACCAAAGTCATCGATGGCGGTGGTGAAACCATGCTTGCGATATTCGGCGATGATGTTCGTGAGGTGAGCGGTGTCCAAAACCTCCTCATTTTCCGTGAATTCGAACATGACCGATGACGTCGGGAAACTGCATCGCTCGGCCGCGAGTAGCGTCGCACGAAGGCATGCAGCCGGTTGGTAGACCGCGTTCGGCATGAAGTTGATGGAGAGCATCAATTCCTCGCCTGTAGGAAATAGGCGCGACGCCAGCTCGATTGCCTTGACACGACAGTCTTGGTCGAAGCGGTATTTTTGCTCCGGCGAGATCTTTGACAGGACTTCAAAAGCACCCTCGCCCGACAAGCCTCTGACCAGCGCTTCGTAGCCCCACACGCGGCCGGCAACCGCGTCATAAATCGGTTGGAAGGCCATGCTGAAATCGAAGTCTAGTTTCGAAGATGTCGTGCAGCCGTTGCAGGCCATGTGGAACCCCCTCACTGGTTACATCCACCGTAGGGCATAACTGTTTGATTATGGCGGCTTGGTTTGAGACCACTTCTGCTCAGTCCGCAGGTTCTCCTGCGATGACGGGAACGGTGCTAGTCGTGGTTCCAGACTTTGATCGAGGACAGCAATAGCAGCAGGACGAGCAGGGGAATGAGGACCTGGCTGGGAACAACGCCTGGCTTCCCGGTTGGGCCTGCGGAAGGAGGCTCACCTGGTGAGTCATCGGATGTTCAAGGGCGAGTGGAGCGAGGAGATCGTGTTCGCGATGCTCGCCGACGAGTGGCCGGGGCCGCTGGCCCATCGCATCCGTCACCCGGAGGGTGCCTCAGCAGCAAACTCAGCGGCAACCGCCCGACCCGCCGCCGGAGTGACTGCCGCCGACTCAGCAGCGAGAACCGCCGCCGTCGCACCGTCACCGACCCCCTGAGCCGAGTGCACCTTCGCGAGCAACCGGTCAAGTTCGACCAACTCGGAGTCGCTCAGCGGGTGGAACTCGGGTAGCAGTGTGCGCACGTACTCGTCCTGGAAGGCGGTGACTTCTGCGGCCGCCGACTCTGTCGCCCGCACGAGACGGTGCCGCCGATCGAGCGGGTCGACGTCGACCGCGATGAGACCGATCCGCTCCAACTTCGGTAGCACCTGGCTGATGGCACCGCTGGTGACCCCGAGAGCTTCAGCGAGTCGCCGGACGGTCATCGTGCCGGGCTGGGAGACGAAGAACATCACATCCATCTCGCGTCGGCCGAGCGCACGGTCTTTGAACGGATGCGTGCCCCGGGCCGCGAAGACCCTGGTGAGCGTCGTCATCGACCGGAGTACTCCGTGGAGCAGACCGACACGATCCTCATCCATCAGCACCCGGTGACGCCGTCGTCGTCGAAGGCATCAGTAGCTCACGAAGGGCATCTGGCGATCGAACCGGTGATCGTGCACCTGGTGGAGGATGAAGTCCGCCAGATCGGCCCGACCGATCTTCGTACTCGCATCAACCCCGACCCAGCCCACCCGGTACACCCCGGTGAAGGCGGCATCGGTGAGCACCGGACCCCGCACGACAGTCCAGTCCAGTCCGCTGTCCTGCAGCACCTTCAGATGCCCCGCGGCGTCACGAAGCACTTTCGCGGCGAGAGTCCGCAGCAGGAGACGGATGACCCGGTCCGGTACTTTCGGCTTGTCCTGAGGTGCCGGCAGACCGCCGCCGGACAGGGAGATGATCCGGGTGACGCCGTGCTCCTTCATGGACTCGACGATGATCCTCGTCCCATCTGTCTGCAGGGCGTCCGGTGAATCTTTGACCCGCCCGAAGACGCTGATCACCAGGTCGGCGCCCTCGACGACTCGGTTGACCGCAGCGCGATCGAGTACGTCGCCCTGCACTACCTCGAGAGAATCCGAGGTCACCCGGATGGCGGCCGGACGGCGGGCCAATGCCCGAACCTCGTGGCCGGCTTTGAGCGCTTGATCCAGCACGTGGCCACCGGTGCGACCGGTGGCGCCGAACAGTGCGATGGTCGTCATCGTGAGCTCCTAGGTTGATCGATGAAAATAGGTTAGCAGCTAAACCAATTGCTAGGGTAGGAGCATGAGACGTCTCTCCTTCCAACCGGTGAACGGCACGCGCGAGCCCGTCGTCATCCAGACTCCCGCGACCCTCGACGCGACCGGGGCCGACGTGGTGGTGATGGTCTCGGCATCGAGCATCAACGGCAGCGACGTCAACCTGCACCACGGCACCGGGCTGATGGCGTTGATCACCAGCAGGACGTCCCCGGGGTTCGACATCGCCGGCGAGGTCGTGTCGTGCGGAGAACAGGTGACGGCGTTCGAGGTGGGCGATCGGGTGATGGGGTTGCTCGACCACAGCGGTGGCGGTCAATCGGACTACGTCCTGGTGCATCAGCGGCGCCTTGCGCTCATCCCCGCAGACATCGCGGATGTCCCTGCCGCAGCCTTACCGCTGGCCGGACTGACCGCGCTACAGGCCCTCCGCACCCGTGGACACCTCCGGGCGGGAAGCGGAGGTCGAGTGCTGATCAACGGGGCCGCCGGCGGGATCGGGTCGTTCGCCGTGCAGCTGGCGAAGATCTCCGGTGCCCACCTGACGGCGATCACCAGCGGCGACCGAGACGATTACCTCCGGGGCCTCGGCGCCGACCACATCGCTACCCGGGGCGACGAGAGCACGCTCCGCGCCGGCGAAGATTACGACCTGATACTCGACGTTCCCGGAGTGCTCCGCTTCACCGACGTGCGGGCCGCCCTGAGTGCGGGGGGAGTGCTCGTGTCGACGCGGCCGATCACGTCCGACGCGCTCCGGCTGATCCGGCCCACGGTGCACCCGGACCCGCGCTCTCCGCGATTCGCCGCGGTGACTACATCCGCTTCGAGCCAGGATCTGTCTTACCTGGCTCGCCTGGTGCAGGAGGAGAGGGTGACGATTCCCGTCGACGCGGTCTTTCCACTCGCGGACGCGTCGGAGGCCTTCGCCCGGGCCGAAAGCGGAGGCGTCAGAGGCAAGGTCGTGATGACCCTCTGACCCTCTGACGCTCCGCGTTGGCACTGGAGACTATGGCTGGCAACAGCGCCAGTGAAAAAGTCGCTGAACGTGCGGGATTTCGGCAGACTAGCGCCGCATCTGGATCTCAGGGCGGCGACTCGGTACAGGTTAACCGTTGGCTTCGGCACAGCGCCCCGCTCGTTTAGTGATCCCTTGAAATGATGATCGTGCTGTCCTCCAGCCCGACGTAATAGAACGTTATCGGCGTTCTAAGTGACTAAGGGAACGCATCGAGATTCCGCGTTGGGACGGGATGTGTGTCATCTGTGCTGGCCGCGCGTGTTATCTCTTGGGGGCGGTTTTGGATTGTGAGCGGCGGGCGATTGCGCGCAGCCGTTGATCGTCTGCTTCTAGCTGGTGGGAGAGAATCTCTCGGGCTGTTGTTGTGTCCATTTCATAGAGTGCCATAGCTGCGGATAGACGAACCTCATCGGCGGTGTCTTGCAATGCTTGAGCTAAGGCATCGGTGGCGCCTTCCGCTTCGTGTCCCATAAAGCAGAGCACCTCAGCTGCGTGGCCTCGAACTGTCGCCGGGCCGTTAGCTAGCGCTGTGATGAGATCCGGGACTGCGGCTGCGCCGAAGGAAGCGAGGTCGCGCGTGAGGTCATTCCGCTTGTGGCTGTCCCCAGTGCCTAAGTGCGCGGCCAGGTTCGGGATCGCGCTGGGGTCTGCAATGCGTGTGAGGGCCCATCTGGCTTTGGATGCCACACCGGTATCGGCGTCTGCTGTCAGTAATGAAATGTGGCTCGTTGTCGCCGGATCTGCGATCTTACTTAGAACATGAAGTGCTTGCACACGAGTGGCAGTATCAGTCCCGGAGAGTGCGTCGAGCAAAAGAGGTGTGGCTGCATCGGCGATGCGGGTGATCGCCCAGGAGAGCGTGTCGCGCACGAAGAAGTCCTGCTCGGCCCCCAGCCGTCTCACCAGTGCTTGCGCAGCCGCTGTATCGGCTTTCGTGCCGAGGTTCAAAGCTGCGGCCTGACGCACATCTTTGTCGGGATCCACGAGCCGTTCAAGAGCTTCGTCAATGTGAGGGTTACCTGTGGGTTCAATTGTTGGGTTCGCTGATTTCATACAGGCAAGGCTAAAAGTTGCCGCTACGAGAGGGTCAAGCCGCTACCGTTGAAAAGGTGCAGTACTCAATTAGCCAGGTCGCGAAAATGACTGGCGTCTCAGCCCGGACCCTGCGGCATTACGACGAGATCGGTTTGCTCGCCCCAGCGGCGCTCTCTTCCAACGGTTACCGCTGGTATGGCCGTAACCAGCTGCGCCGGCTGCAGCGAATCCTCCTTTTACGCGAGCTTGATGTTCCGCTTGCACAAATCATCGCTATCCTCGCCGGCGAAGATGATGAAACCGCTGCACTGCGCAGCCATCTGATGCTTGTCACCGCTGAACGCGATCGCCTCGAGCAGGTTGCGGCCACAATTATTGGCACCCTGGATGATCTGGAACGTAACGACAGGCTTCCCGATGAAGAGTTCTTCCGTGGACTGGACGAGAAACGGTCGAAACTTGCCGTTACCCTTCGGGAACGGTTTGGGGAAGCCGCAGTAAGCAGCGTTGAAGCTGCGGACATGAGCACTGCACAGTGGACCCGGAGAGACTACGACCAGGCGGCAGCTGATGGTCAGGAGCTCTACACCCGGATGTCCCACGCACGCCAATCTGGCGTGCTGCCCACATCACCTTCAGCACACAGCCTTGTTGCTGAGCACCACACAGCAGTTCAGAGCGTATGGCCCGTTGACGGAGCATCCTATTACGCACTCGCTGAACTCATTGAGAATGATCCCGGACAACGAGACGCCGTAGCGATCAACGACCCTGACCTTCCCCGATGGGTAGCAGCCGCCATCCGTTCCTACGCGACCGACCACCTCCAGTACCGTCTTCCCTAAGTTCGGGCGGTACATAGCGAGGAAAAAATCGCAGGCTTGGGCATCCAGCGAACGCCCGCGGGCATCGGTCTCCCAAACGGGGTGGCTTGTGAATTCGTGAAATATCCGACGCTAAGGCTAGTTGTGTGAACCGTAACGGTAAGCGGTGTGATGGGGATGTTTAGCGGAAGGCGCGACTGATCGTGTCTCTGGTCTGGTTGACCATGATCCAGGTCAGGAACCGCCGAGGGGGTAGGAGCACAGGGCGTAGGAGGCGTTGCCATCCTTGGCGTTGCGCCCAGGTCATGGTGATGGTGAGGTGTGTTCCACCCGTGGTCGGGGCCAGGTCGAAGGTCCTCGTCATGGGCGGGTTGGTGATCGCGTCGGGGTAGGTGAGGTACCAGCTGATCCGACTCGGGGGAGTTATGTGGAGGACTTCGAGTGTTCGGCGACGGAGCTTCTCCTGGACCCTGAGTGGTTTGCCGTCCGGATACGTCGTCGACGCGTGAACGGTCCATGCTGCGCCTACCTGCACTTTCTCACCGCTGGGTTTATGGTTCTCCATTGTCGTAGGCGAGGACGCGGTTTCGTCGATAGTGGTCTCGACGGTACCGGCCATGGGGTCCCATTCCGGGATACGTTCTGGCTCTGACAGGAGCGCCCACACCTCGTTGATCGAAGCGGGGACGAACGACTCGTTCACCACCGTGCACTCGCCACGCCGACGCGACCGGATTTTGCTGTTCTGGGTAGTAGCTGTTGATGCGTGGTCCAGTCCGGCGATCACCATGGCCGGGGTCGTGTTGAGCCGCTCGAGAAGGTCTGTCACGACTCCACTGGGCTCATCGAGGAGCACACGCAGAACCGCAGTAGCGTCGGCCGTTCTGCCTTTTTCACCGGCTCGTCCGATAAGAACACGGGCACGCTTGGACAACTCGTATCCGCCGGTCTTAGGGAGGACGATGTCCCCAGCCGGCGGCAGGGACGCGTTGATGCCCAGGGATGCTATTTGTTCCTTCTGGTATTCCTCCACCGCGGTACGGCCCGCGTCGATGGTGATACCCAGGTCGCGAAGGACCCGGCCGGCGGACTGATCGCTCAAGGTCAGGGCGAGGAACAGGTCCTGAAGGCCTGCCTCCCGCAAACCCCTCCGTGACGCTTCCTCCATCGCCGCCAGTGACAATGACTGACTGGTCGTCGCGTACCGGGTAAATCTGCTCATGCTCGACTCCTGGTGGTGAGAAGTGAAGGATCAACGCGCTTGGAGTACTTCTTATGAACTGCTTGTCGTGTGACCCCTAGTGCGTCCGCAATCGTCTGCCATTTCATGCCCGAGCGAAGCGCGGCCTCGACCTGACGCAGCTCCAATGCGTCTGCGAGAACTCGGAGCGATGCCACCGCCCGCAGACCAGCACGCGGATCGGTTATATCCGCTGCGACATCTGCGACCCGCGAAGACTCCATGACGTCAACCTAAGTTGCTTTATCGGGTTTCGTCAATTCACGTTGCTAAAGTCGGCGTTCTAACGAACGATGGTTTGCGTGACGACGAATCGTCAGGCTGAAGGACGGCGGCAACACGCGGAGGCTTTCGTCTGGTTTCTCGTGACCGCTTCAGATTGGCGGGGACCTACGTTTATGCAGCCAACTCCGGATTCTCGTCATGCGTGGCTATCGGGGGCGTGGTATGTTTTATTCATCATGATCAGCCCGCTCGCCTCACGGCTCGGGCTGATTTTCTTTAACTGGGGGAGCCATGGCTGACTACACCAAGAAATGGTTGTCAGTCGAGGACCAAGTCAACAAGCTCGTTTCTCGGGGCGTGCAGGTTCAGGATATGGAGCAGGGCGCCCAGCTGCTGTGTGCGGTGGGATATTACCGACTCACCGGTTACCTTTACCCATTCCGGGAGTCAGAACTCTATACCGATGATCACGGTCGTACCCGAGTTCGGATCTTGGGTAACTATAGAGCCGGAACTTCCCTGCAAGATGCTGCGGACCTCATCGACTTCGACCGCCGGCTACGCATGCTCATTCTGGATGGAATCGAGCGGATCGAAGTCTCACTTCGTATGCAAATCGGTTATGCGTTAGGCCGCCGCTCAGCCTTTTCCCACCTGGATCCTGACACATTCACGCAAGCATTCACGGCCAGGAAGGTCGATCCGGAGACCGGCCAGAGCCTACAAAGTGACCACGAGCAATGGGTTGATCGCATACAAAAGCGGCAGGACGATTCCGATGAAGCCTTCGTCGTCCACTTCCGCGAAAAGTACAACAACCAAATGCCCATATGGGCCCTCACCGAGATCATGGAAATGGGTCACCTGGGCCGTCTATATAACGGGCTGGCGAACTCAACTGCAACGGAAATCGCTACAGCGTACGGGGTTCCGGCCAAGAGGGTGATGAGCAGTTGGGTTGCGAGCCTCAACTATGTCCGGAACGTGGCTGCCCATCACGCCCGAATTTTCAACCGCAAACTCGTCATCGCCCCCAAACGACCTGGCAAAGGCCGGATCGCGCTGTTGGATCATCTACGAGACGAGGAATCTTCCAAGCAGGTATTCGGCCTGTACAACGGGTTAGCTGTGATGGCATATCTGCTTCGGTCGATTGAGCCGGCAGACAACGGCTGGGCTGTGCGTGTGACCGGGTTGATCAACTCGTTCCCTGAGACTGAACATGTGACTAAGAAGTCGATGGGTGTGCCGGATAACTGGTCCACGATGGAACTTTGGCAACCATGAGCCGGACGATCACTCATCAGTAGCCGGGTAAACGACTTCGTCTTTCTCACGGCGATCTGAATCAGAGCCTGCCTGACGTATCAGGGTGTTATCGGCGTTGGGGCGAGCACGTTATGAGCTTGCGTCGCTTGATGGGGAGGTTCCGTGGGTCATCCGCACCCTTGCTTGTGACGAATCTCATAGTGAAGAGGGTTGTGGTGCTGTCAGTGCCCGGGGCTTTGGATGGTTGCTCCGATTGAGATCCTGTTGGAAAGGCTGATCATGGATATCCGTCAGCGCATTTTGGGGGTCTTACTGGCTGGAGCTCTGGTTGGAGTTGCCGGTTGTGGTGCGTCGGAGGATGCTGGCAGCCCGGCGGAGTCTGAGTCCACTTCCACCAGCGCGGCGGCCGGGGTTGAAGAGACCAGCGGGGCCCCAGCTGAGGCGACCGAGGAGGAAAGTGCTGCTGGAGAACCCGAGGCGGCTGCCGAGGAGGTCACGATCACGGTCACTGATTTTGAGTACGAGATTTCCGGTCCGGTGGCTCCGGGTGCGGAGGTGACGGTCGTTAACAACGATTCGGCCGCTCACACGGTGACTTCGGATGAGGAGGGATTGTTCGATTCCGTGTTCGGTCCTAACGAGACGGTCACCTTCACGGCTCCTGATGAGCCCGGAGACTACTCCTTCATTTGCACCTACCACCCGGCGATGGTCGGCACATTGGTCGTAGAAGGATGACCACCCCCGACCAGGTTCCGGCCATGGCCCCTGTCCGGTCTCGAAACACGGCGGTGCTGGTGTGGTTGAGAGTGGTAATCGCCGTCGGGTTAGCTATCGACGCTTTTGTCCACTTTCAGCTGGCAGCTAGCTATCAGATGGCATTTCCTGGGGGTATCGGTGGCGGTAATTTGTTCCGGGTTCAGGCTGTGGTGGCGATTCTCGCGGGCTTGTATGTGCTGATCCGGGGGAGCAGGCTCTCTTACCTGGTAGCTGCAGTGGTTGCGTTGTCAGCTTTCGCTGCCATTGTGTCCTCGGTGTACATCCAGTTGCCGGCTATTGGGCCGATCCCGGCGATGTATGAGCCGATCTGGTTCTTCGACAAGGCGCTGAGCGCCGTCGCCGAGGGTGTTGCAGGGGTCCTTGCTGTGATCGGCCTGTTTTTGGTGGGGCGAGCCACGAGAAAAGACTCAGCTGGCTAGTGCTGGTACTTGAGCGGGTTTCGGGCTTGATGTAACTGGTCGTCCAGATCCTGTAAATCGCCTATTGCGGCGCTGAGGAGGCGTTGCCGATCTATTGATAGGGGGGTGCCTGGTTCACAGGTCAGGGTGGGGCTCGTGCAGGTTACGAGCATACCCAGGACGGTGCCTACAAGGTGAGTGCGGACTGACTCCAAACGAGCTAACTGCTGCTCTGATTCGTCCAGGGCTACGCTTTGGTCGAGAGTACGAAGGTTCATTTAGGTTCTCCTCCTTTCAAGGCACAGTCGGAGATTTTTCAGTCCGTCTCGGATTCTGGTTTTGATCGTCGATAACGGTATGGACAAGTGCTCTGAGACTTGCCGGTAGGTCATGCATTGGTAGTAGGCAAGGTTGATGGCTTCCCCCTGCAGGGTAGAGAGCCGTTCTAGGCAGGTAGCGACGGTTTGCGCTTCAACCCTGGTGATCGCGGTCTCGGCCACCGAGTCATAGTCCGGGCTGTGGTTTGCGCTCGCCCAACGAGCT
The DNA here is from genome assembly GCF_015752345.1 of Arthrobacter sp. CAN_A212. Classification (NCBI taxonomy): domain Bacteria; kingdom Bacillati; phylum Actinomycetota; class Actinomycetes; order Micrococcales; family Micrococcaceae; genus Arthrobacter; species Arthrobacter sp. CAN_A212. Next base: position 3,948 of record NZ_JADOUT010000029.1, on the reverse strand, counting down.
GCCCGGTTAGTGCTGGATTGTTCTGCACGGACTTTATCGACTGCTCTGCGGTGAGTGATGGTCATCAGCCACGCCATCGGGGAACCCAGCGCCGGATCATAGCGGCGGGCTTGCTGCCACACGAACAAATAAACTTCTTGCGTGGTTTCTTGTGCTATCTCACTGTCAACGATGATCCGGCGGGCCAAACCATACACTTGGCGGGCGGTCTGGTAGTAGAAAGCACTGAACGCATCCCGGTCCCCTTCACTGATGCGGTGGAGGAAACCGGCTAATCTCGTGTGGGCAGCAGTGAACTTTGTGTGCAGGGCGGCCGGCCTCGACACGTTGGAAGTGGGCTGTTTACCGGGAACGTTGGGTGGGGCAGGGAACGAGCGGGCATGCTCGAGGGCAGCAGAGTCTTCGCTGCCGTGTCTGTTCATGGCGGGTCCCTTAGCGGTAGCTCACCGTGCGGTCAGACGGAAAATATTAGTGTTCCCTTCGGTGGACGATAACCGAGTTCGCCCACTGCCCAAGATACTGCACACACCTTCAGGGATTGGGCTCCTGTTAAGATGTTTCATTCATGCTGTGTGCGGAGTGCCAGGGATTTGGGCGATGCGCCAGGGGCCTCACAACGCGTTTCGACGGGTATGAAAGAGTGCCTATCAAACCCCGCGGTCGCTTCCAAAGACGTCGTTGGGGGAGGGCAGCCGGACCTTGCCTAGGGGACTGAAGTGTCTGAGGAAAAAGCAGTGTGTGTGCGAGGAAAAAGCAGTGGTGATGAAGATCAGGCCTGGTTGCGGTACCGGAGGCTTCATGGGCACCACCCCTGGATCAGTTAAGAAGTATGGAACAGGACCCATCCGAAGGGTAGCCTGCTGTCGAAGTGGGTAGAGTCGGGTTTGTACGCCGATCCCATCTCAATGTTGGAGGCTCTTCATGACGGAAGTTACTGCTAACCACGGTCTGTTCAAAGACACAAATCTGCACGTCGACGACACCGGCGGGTCCGGCCGACCAGTTGTCCTGATTCACGGTTGGCCCCTGTCTGGGGAATCCTTCAAAGACCAGGTCCCCGCTTTGCGGGACGCTGGCTACCGGGTCATCACCTACGACCGGCGGGGTTTCGGTCGCAGTGACAAGCCCCGCACCGGGTACACCTACGACACCCTCACCGAGGACCTACGTGCTCTCATCGAGGCACTGGAAGTCACCGACGCAACTCTGGTCGGTTTCTCCATGGGTGGAGGAGAGGTCGCCCGTTACTTCACTAAATACGGTACCGACCGGGTCCGTAGCGTCGTCTTCGCCTCCGCAGTACCTCCTTACTTGATGCAAAGCGATGACAACCCCGACGGCCCCCTCACTAACGACGCGGCGGAGGCAATGACAGCGGACCTCACCCAGGACGAAAACTCTTTTTACGACGGCTTCACCCGTGAGTTCTTCTCCGTCAACGGAGAACTCAAGGTCACCGAAGCGCAACGCCAAGAAGCCATCGCGTTATGTCAGCAGGCAGACAAAAAAGCCGCTCTAGCCTGCATGGAAGCCTTCGGAACCACCGATTTCCGCGACGACCTGCCAAACATCACCGTTCCAGCCCTCGTCCTGCACGGCGACGGTGACGGCGTCGTACCCTTCGAAGGCTCCGGCGCGCGCACCCACGCAGCCCTGCCCGACAGCGACCTACACGTCATCCACGGCGCACCACACGGCTGCAACGTAAGCCATCCCGACGAGTTCAACCAGACACTGCTCACCTTCTTGCAAAAATAGAACTATTACCTGAACAAAGAAAAGGTGAGGCGCCCAGCAACGGGCGCCTCACCTTTTGCAACAGAGTGCCTACTGCGGGGCTGGAACTCCTGCCAACCCCCTGGCTTCTCATCTAAATGAATCGACTGTTGGCTCCAAACAGCAGGACAAACGACGTCGGGGCAGCCCCTCTTCTGAGGGGGCCTTGTTAATGGTGTGCTCTGGACAGACGACCGCCGCAGGAGCTGGGGGACTACTGCGGCGGCCGTTTTGGGTGAACTAACCGGGGGGGAGGAGTCGGACCCCGGTCAGCTCGAGTAGTGGGGTTTAGTTGTTGGTGCTTTGGCGGCGGACGGCGTAGGTTCCACCGGCTGCTGCCAGAAGGACCAGCCCACCACCGAGAGCAATCAGCAGTGGTTCCTTGATTGGGGTTTGGTTCACCACACCGGTGTCGGCGCCGCCCTGAGGGACTGCACCCATCTGGTCCATACCGTCGTCTTCTGCAGGACCTGACTCCGCGATTTCGGGAGCTGGCGCCGGGGTTGGTGTGGTGGGGGCTGGTGCCATGGCTTCAGCGCCGACGGTGAGGGTGCCGCGCATGTTGCCGTGGAATTTGCAGAAGAATCCGTAGCTTCCTGCTGTGTCTGGGGCGGTGAAGGTAGCGCTTGCTCCGCCGGGGATGGTGACATCGAAGGAGCCATCGTCAGCGGTTACGGTGTGGGCTTCGGTGTCGTTGTTGGTGACGTTGATTTCGCCGCCGGGGTTGACGGTGCCGGGTCCTGAGAACACGAAGTCATCGATGCTGATGGACATTGCTCCGGTGGTCATGGCTGGTACTGCTTGGGATACCGGGCTAGGGGCGGCCGTGGCTACCCCGGTGGACCCGAGGCCAGCTCCCGCGATCAGGGCTGCGGTGAACGTGACGCTGAGAACTTTGTGCTTGGTGATCATGATGAGGCCCTCCGGCGAAGGCGTTTAGGGGGACAACTATCGGATTATCAGTCGACTTGATACGCCGTTGTCATAAAACCTCTGCCACGTGATATTCGTCACCCACGTCCGGGTGGATGGGTTACCCATCAAAGCCTGGCGAATACTGGCGTCCCGGAAGACGATGGCAGCACCGGAACAACCGGTCAAGACCTGCATAATCCAGCTGAGCCATCCGGCGACAGTGGTGAAGGGCCATCTGCGGTTTTTTGCGGCCACGGTTTTTTGACGGCCTCCCAAGTCTTCCGGAGTTTCTCGGCCGGTGAGCTTCTGGGACTATCGAGACTATGGTTTCTTCTGGATTGCCTGAGCTCGAGGTTGCTCGCGCGCGCCGTTGGTGCGCCGGACGGGTGCCGGCCAGATTCAGTACTGAGATGCGGGTGGAGTGCGACGTCGCTGCCCGTCACCTCACCATTGTCGAATGCCGTCCCCCGTGGGGTGGGGATGAGCAAACGCAGTGGTCACGCTTCCCGATAGCTCGAATGTATTTCACGAAGAAGACAGGGCTGTGGACCTTGTACTGGCGCGACCGGAATCTGAAATTCCATCGGTACCAATTTCTTGCTCCGAGTCCCAGCCTTCAAGTACTGCTGGATCATGTGGACGAAAGCGGAGACCCCATTTTCTGGGGATAACACCCAACCCAACCCGGCACCAGTATCAGCGGCCAGCCTCGGTGATCGCGTCAACCCTATTTGGCTCCGGCAGGACGCCCGTCAGTGGCCCTACCGGAGAATGTATCGTGATCCTGCCGCTCGGTAGTAGGGGATACGCCAATCGTTCTCGTTTGTTCTTTGTGCCGGTTTCGGGGTCGGGTGTCTTCGTTCTCGCCTCGAGTTTCGAGCCTTGCTTGGGCAAGACGCGCCTCGAGGAGGATTTGGTCATGTTTTTCAAGGTCATGCACCGCGGCGGAAAGTAGTCGTTGGCCGTATTCGAGTCCGTAGGACTGTGCAGCGAGATCTTTGAGTACGTTGAGGACGGTATGGGCCATACGACCACGTTCGGTCTGCAGGGAAATGATCTGACGCCTTAGCGCCGCGAGTTCTTCGCTTGGATCGCCTGTTTCCTCGATTTGAGTGAAGCGCGTCGGGGTGAATGGAGGGATCGGATCGCCTCTGAGTATGGGTGGGCTGCTGCGTGAATTTCGGACAGCGGAGTTAGTGTTTTCTCTTACGCTGCCTGGTGCGGCTGCTGGTAACTGTAATGGACATCGTTGGGGTA
>NZ_JADOUT010000028.1:0-23540 GCF_015752345.1 Arthrobacter sp. CAN_A212 | reverse complement strand
CGGCGTGATCTTGATGCAGACATGCTGCTGGTCTCACTTTCAGTAGAACCCCCATTTTAAGAGGGCCCACTGTCCTAAATCTCCACAGCAGTCCACTCCTCGAAGTTCAGACCCTGGTGAAGGAGAACTCACCGACAATAACGGGACCACGCCGCGGAACAATAGCAGCATCATTCTCGACCTTAACGTCGACGGATACCGGGCTCTATTCACGGGTGATGCCGGCGCCTCTGCACTGAGTCGCGCGGCCGACTATCTGGACGGTGACAGCCGATCACTTTCCGTGCCAAACTTTTTCGACATCCCCCACCATGGATCACGACATAGCCTCACGACCGACATTATGGACCGTCTAGCCGGTCCCATCGTCGGTGACACCCAAGAACGCACTGCCTTTGTCAGTGTTGGCAAGGAAGCCGAAGCATATCCACGCGCCGAGGTCGCCAACGCCTTCAAACGCCGTGGATACAAAGTGAACGCGACGCGTGGCAAGCAAATCAGGTGGAGCCGGGGTGCGGCCTCACGCCCGGGATGGGTCACAGCCAAACCACTGACATGGCTCGAGCCTGGCGACTGAGTCGATGGATCATTACGAACGCACCACCCAGCTGAAACCTGTCGCAGCGACACTTGCTCCCATCAGTATCCTTGTCGTCTCCTGCTTTCGCGCCCAAACCTTTGAGGACGCGACACGGTCTCTCATCCTTATTGTGCTCACTGCCGGTTTTCATCTTGTAGCAATGCGAAAAGTCCGAGACCGTGGCAACACCATTCAAACCACATTGTGGAGCGATTGGGGCGGGAATCCTACCGCACAGCGGCTTCGGTGGGCAGGAGGGTCAACACCGGCGATTGAACGGTTGCACAGGCGCGTCCAGCACATGAGCGGAGTATCACTTCCGACGGAGGCCATGGAAGAGCGCGACCCGATGGACGCGGAGGAGGCCTATCTCGACGCCGTGGCACAAATGAGGGAGCTAACCCGGAACAAGGAACGCTATCCCCGGGTGTATGTCGAACTCGTACAGTACGGAACCGCACGAAACTTCTACGGCCTGAGAAGGTTTGCCCTAAGTGTCGCGGCTAGCGTCCTCCTAATCTCCGTGCTCGGAATCATAGTGGCCTCAATCGGGGTCACCGGATGGCCACTATGGCCTCTCGTCGTCTCAGGCATCTGTTCCGCATTCCTCGGCACCGCCTGGATCTCAATCATCACGCGTCAATACGTTCGAACTGCTGCCGAAAGGTATGCGGACGCACTGCTGGCGACGGCCGAAGAACCCCAACCCACCATTTGAGTGTGTGGCACTAGCAGCCGGCTGCATAGCTTACGGCCTGGAGATCGTCTACCACCGTGCTCATCACTCACCTCGGATTCTCGGAGCCATGCGGCCAAGTAACTTCGGGCTATTCGACGATGTGGTTCATTCGCAATTTTTCTAAGAGCGCCGCCACTTTGGCATCGTTCACACCCGGATAGGTATACGGGAACGTCGGTTGCCCGGACAGTGGTGATCTTGAGTATGTGCGAGTAGGGATAGGGAGCGAAGGAGGTGCCGGGCCAAGGTGAAGCTCTGCCGGCCACACCGTTTCAGGATGACGAAGGACATCGCGAAACGCATCCCGGACCGTCAACGCGTTGACAGTTGCCACCAGTTCGTCACCGGCGAAGGGACGTCCAAAAGAATGTGGCTCCCCGATCAGCACCTTCGAGGGCGATATCGGGAGGAAAATCGTTGCCCCCTCGGGCAGTAAGCCCCTCCATCCCGTTTGGTGGCCATCGACGACTACAGCGGGCGTGTCACCGATAAGAAAAAAAGGTCCAGGTCCCTGCAAGACAGACCAAACATATGAGTTCAGAACCCCTTCGATCCTATGCGACTGATGAACCATAACCCTCAGGTCGGTAAGCACAATGTCGGGTTTGGAGGGAAGCTCAGCCCACACCTCGTCGCAGAACTGCTCCAACTCTGCAATTTTGGTGTGGCTCATACTCCGAAGATCCAACCCCAAACGAGGCGCAACCATCTGCAACAGAACGCTTCCTGCGACGTGATCATCGATCTGTCTCATATATGAGCGGGCTGTCTTTGTTCGAAGTAAAGCTGTCGCGAGGAACCGCGCGATCACTCGGTGTTCTTGCTTAGGAGGCTGCACTCCCGCACGAAGATTGGGTAGAAGACTAGCGAACGCATGCTCCACATCCTTCGAAAGCCAATCCTCCACCGCGTCGTCATGTTCACCCTCGTTAAGGAAGGAGTAAAAATCGTTGGCGACAGTAGCGCTGCCCGTAGCGAGATTAAATTCCTTCCCGTCTCGGGACCTGACCAGAACTTGTCCTCCGTAAGCAAACCCTTCTAGCAGCGCGCGAGTGACCGTGTGATGCCGCTTCCTACGTGGTGGCAATGAATGACATCCCTATATATGACAGCTTCTGAAGTGGACATGGGTGCTTAAACCTCATTGTCCACCAGATAATCAGACGCACCTGAACATCACGGCTTCGACCCTTGACGTAGGACATGCATCCCCTCATCGAACTAAAAGCGCCGATAACGGTCTATTACGTCACTCTGATCAGGCACGCCAACCTTAGCCGTGTAGCTATATGGCCGGTCGGAGCGGCGAAAAAAGCTGTTGCCCTTAGGACGATTATCTCGCTCTGAGGGCGGCGTATGTCCCATTTATCAATCTTCTTCAGCACGGCGATAACACCTACTCCAACCACCAGATCAGAGTCGTCTGACGGGGGATTTCGGGCCATCTTGGTGGGTGACTTCAGGGTTGTTAGGCATCGCTGTCAGTCCCCTTAGAACTCGCGGGTGCGTGTGGGAGGATGCCTCAGGCGAGCCAGGCCGTCGTGTTGCTCGGCAGCCTGCCGTCTACGAGCGGAGAACTGCTCAGCACGACGACCCTGCCGGCAGGCAGATCTACCGGCCCGGAGCTGAAGTTGGTGACACAGTGCCACCCTCCCAGACGGGTGAAGTGCAGCACCTCCGGGGACCGCTCCTCGATCCATTCGAAGTCCTCGTCGCCTTGCAGCTCGCGCCGCAGTTTGAGCGCCCGGCGGTAGAAGCTGAGGTGTGAGTGGGAATCGCTTTCCTGCACTTGGACGGCGTAGTCGCTGAACCACGCCGGTTGCGGCAGGTGCGAGCCGCCGATTCCGAAGCCGAAGGACTCGCCGGCTTTCGTCCATGGCAGCGGTACACGGCAGCCGTCACGGCCCACGTCCACGCCGGTGTTTCGAAAGAACGTGGGGTCCTGGCGATCCTCGTCGATGATTTCCGCAACCTCGTGAAGCCCGAGTTCTTCCCCTTGGTAGAGGTAGGCGGACCCCGGCAGCGCGAGCATCAGTTGGGTGACCGCGCGGGCCCGTCGTTCGCCGAGTTCATGGTCGAGGTCTGGCTCGGTGCCGCCGCTCATTAGCCAGTCCCTAGCGGTTTCCGTCGGCGTGCTCTCCGAGCCCGCAAGGGGGAACCCGTACCGTGTGGCGTGCCGGACGACGTCGTGGTTGGAGAAGACCCAGGTGGACGACGCCCCCGAGGAGGCCGCCTCGGTGAGGTTCTTGGTGATGATGTCGCGGAACTGGCCGGGGTTCCAGTCCGCTCTCAGTAGGTCGAAGTTGAAGGCTTGGCCTAGTCCCTCGGGACTGGCGTACCGGGCGCGGCGGTCGGTATGGACCCAGGCTTCGGCGACGGCGGTGCGCGGTGGCGTGTATTCGTCGAACACCTCACGCCACTCGGCGAAGACTTCATGGACCTCGTCGCGGTCCCAGAAGGGGTGCTGTCCGTTGTTGTTCTCCCCTTCGGGTCCGAGTTCCGCTTTGGATGGCAGGGGTTCGGTCATGTCTTTGGTAAGGGCGTGTGCCACGTCCACGCGGAAGCCGTCGACGCCGCGGTCGGACCAGAAACGCAGCGTCTTCAGGAAGTCGTCACGGACCTCACGGTTGTCCCAGTTCAGGTCTGGCTGCTCGCGGGCGAAGATGTGCAGGTACCACTGGCCGTCCTCGGTTCGCTCCCAGGCGGGGCCGCCGAACACGGAGTCCCAGTCGGACGGCGGTTCGTCGCCGTCCGGTCCCTTGCCGTCACGGAAGATGTAACGGTCGCGTGCTGCGGATCCCTTCTGGGATGCGAGTGCTTCCTGGAACCAGGCGTGCCGGTCGGAGGTGTGGTTGGGCACGATGTCGGCGATGAGTTTAATACCCGCTTGGTGCAGTGCGGCGATCATCTCGTCGAAGTCTGCGAGCGTGCCCAGCTTGGGATCGACGTCGCGGTAGTCGTCGACATCGTAGCCACCGTCCGCGAGGGCGGAGGGGTAGAAGGGGCTCAGCCAGACGGCGTCGATGCCGAGGGACTTGAGGTAGGGAATACGGGAGGTGATACCCCTCAAATCACCGATTCCGTCGCCGTTGGAATCTGCGAAGCTCCGCGGGTAGATCTGGTAGACGGCGGCCTGGCGCCACCAGTGCGGATCCTGCATGCGGTCAGCGCGCGCGTGAGGAAAGGGCTCGGCAGCGGTGTGAACGCCGGATCCAACATTTGGAGTGGTAGTGAAAGTCAAGATAGTTCTTCTTCCGAAAGTAGAGATGGGGTGGTGATGGCAGTGAAGAGTGGATGAAGTGTTTGTCGAATGAACCGTGGCTGACTGGAGTCTGGTGTTTTTCGGGGGTGACTCGTTATTCTGGGGCCCCCGGGCGTTGTAGAGGTTTCCACAATGCAGGGACGACTTCGAGACCGAGGATCATCCCTTCACGGCTCCCTGCGTCACGCCCTCCATGACCCATCGCTGGGTGAAGAGGAAAACGATGATGGCCGGAGCCATGGCCATCAGGTAAGACGCGAAGGAAACGTTGTAGTTGCTGCTGAACTGGGTTTGGAAGATGTTCTGCAGCACCGGCAGGGTTTGCAGCGACGGGTCCGAGGTGATCAGCGAGGGCATCATGAAGTCGTTCCACGAGGCGAGGAACGCGAAGATGCCGACGGTCGCGCTCATCGGGGCCAGGAGAGGAAATATCAGTTGCCAGAAGGTCTGCCAGGTGCTTGCGCCGTCGATCCTCGCACTTTCCTCAAGCTCCGTCGGGATGGAGCGTAGGAAGGCTGTAAACAGCAGAATGCTGAAACTCAGCTGGAACATGATGTGCAAGAGGGTGACACCGAGCGGGTTGTCTAGCCCGACAAGGCCGGTGAGCTGGATCTGCGGGAGCGCAACCACGGGGAACGGGATGAACATAGCCCCGAGCAGGTAATAGAAGGAATACCGGAACAGGCGCCGATCCCAGTTCCGCGAGATAGCAAACGATGCGAGAGCTCCAAGGATGATAGTTCCGACCACGGACCCCGCCGTGATGAGGATCGACACAAGAAAGGCCCTGGGGTAGTCCGTGAGGGTCCACGCAGTGACGAAGCCCTCCACGCTGAAGGGGGCTGGCAGGGAGAACGCGTTACCGTCGACAGACTGCCCCTGTGTCTTAAAGGCCATCGAAATGGTCACGTAGAGCGGGATGACGACGGTGACTGCGCACAGGAGTAACACGATGGTCAGAGACCAACTGGAGCTCCCACGTCGTTCTGCGGGTTCGCGCCGTGACCGGCGTCGGGCTCCCTTCCCCTCGATGGTTGCGGCGGCGTCGGCGTCCTTGGCAACGAGTGCGGGCTGAACTGACATCAGCGGGTGTTCCTTCCACGAGTGAGGCGGAGCTGGATGAGGGAGATGACCACCACGATGATGAAGAACATGGTGGCGTTTGCCATTTGGTAGGCATAGTCGCCACCGGTGAAGCCCGTGACGATCGTCATCGGGATGCTGCGGGTTGCTGTGCCCGGTCCGCCGTCGGTGAGGCCCACGATGACGTCGTACGCGTTGAGGAAGTTCTTGAAGCCCAGAATTACGTTGATAACGATGTACCCGGCAACCAAGGGCACGGTAATCCGTAGCAGCTGCTGCCACTTGCTGGCACCGTCGAGGTCCGCCGCCTCGTATACGTCCCCCGGGATGGAGAGGAGGCCGGCGATGTAGATGAGGAGTGTCCCCGGCACGGCCTGCCATGCGGTCACAATCACGATCGCCACCCAGGCGAGGTCAGGATTGGCGAGGATGCTTCCGCTCAAGGTCTCGATGCCGAGCGCTTGACCGACAGCTGGGAGCGAGTTGGAAAATAGAAAGTTGAACACATAGGCGATGATGATGCCGGATACCACCATCGGGATGACGAAAATCGTCCTCAGACTCGTCTTGAGCTTAATCCTCGCTGTCAGGCCGACCGCAAGGAGGAACGCGATGACATTGACTACGATCACCGTGCAGGTGGCGAACCCGAAGGTGAAAAGGTAGCTCTGGACGATGGCGGGGTCCGAGAACATCGCGATGTAGTTGATCAACCCGACGAATTCCCATTCGCCGAATCCGATCGAGTTCGTGAAGCTGAAAAAGATTCCGATGACCGCGGGCAGGGCGATCGCGAGTGTGAAGATGATGAGGCTCGGCAGGAGGAAGGCGTAGTAAATCCCCTCGACTCTCCGTCGCTTCCTCGGTATGGGTGCACCGCTTTCCGGAACCCGGGTGGTGTCCGGCGGTGGTGCCGCTGTCGTCTTCGTCATGCTCGGCTCCTTCGAAGTCGTTTGAACGGGAAAGGGCTGGGGATACCGCTGTGTCGCGTCACTGGCGAAGCGCCAGACGTGCCCAGTCGCCGTCGAGCGTGGCAAGTGTGCCCTCCACGTTCCCGCCGAGTGCAATGCCCTGCATGTAGTTTGCGGCCGGAATCGTGTTCGGGATTGCCTGAGAGGGGCCCTGATAGAAGTCCGCGGAGTCGTAGTACTCCTTCATGCCGAGGATCCGAGGGTCGGTGACAGGGGCAGCATCGACCGTGGTGCCGTAGCCGAGTTGCGCGGCGTTGTATTCGTCCATGACGTCTTGCTGGAAGAGGAAGCTAAGAAACGCTCGCGCACCGTCCTTGCTCTCCGAAGCCTCGGGGATCCAGGCGGCAAGATCGATGTTGACCCGCACTTGGAGGTCATCCGGATTGTCGGTCATCGGCAACGGGAACGTCCCGAGGTCGAGGTCGGGACTGGTCTTCGCGATCTCACCGAGAGCCCAGGGGCCCTGAAGATACATAGCGGCCTCTCCCCTAGCGAAAGCGAGATTGCCATCGCCGTACGTCTTGCTGGGGGCGTCGGGGTTCGTGTAGTTGGCAATGAGCTCCTGCATTGTTCCGACCGGCTCCGCAAGCGTCTCTTCAAAAGAGACCGGAGACTCGGGGCCAACTTCGGTGCCCAACGCGCGAATCTCGTCGTAGAAGCTGGCGACGTCGACCTCCCCGCCCACCGTGTAGTCGAACCAGCCCTGCGCCACCGTCCACGGATCCTGGAAGGTGCCGTAGAACGGGGTGATTCCGGCCTCTGTGAGCTTCTCGCAGACGTCGATGAGCTCATCGTAAGTCTGCGGGACCTCAAGGCCCTGCGCTTCGAAGATTTCCTTGTTGTAGATGACGGAGGCGGCCATCACCGAGTAAGGCAGCACGCTGGTGCGCCCAGGGTAGGTAGCATACTGGTCCACTAACTCCTGAACCGCGGGCAAAATACGGTCGGCCTCCGGCATGTCAGAGAGGTCACTCAGAGCCCCCCGCTCCATGAAGCGGGCCATCTCCATGTTGTAGTTCAGCAATCCAAGGTCCGGTGGGTTACCGCGCAGGAACCCGGCCTGAAGGTTCGACGACGAATCGAGGACAACTTCCACATCGTCCTGGGAGGCGTTGTACTCGGTGATGAGTTCGTTGAAGTACGGGATGGCCTCGGGCTTGCTGAGGTGAAAGCGGACAGTCTCGGGAGCACCGTCTCCACCGCAGCCAGCCAAGGCCGAACCGGTCAAAATAAAGCCGAGTGATGCAGCCAGCGTCCGGGGTGCGCGGCGGGTATGTCTGGGCACGTCTTTGTCCTTTACCAAACTCGTCATTGAGGGGTTCGTATCGTTAGGTAGATTAGATTCGGGTACTAAATCAACTCTCCTGCGATAATGATCCAACATGAAGACGAAAGGGTCAAGCACTTTGTTGACGACGCCGTACCCAGCCCCCATACCGCCACGAGCAAGTCTCGAGATGCTGCTGGCCTTCGCTTGGGACGCGGGCGTGTTCGTGAGTACAGATGCCATGGCTACAACCGGCCTCACCCGCTCCACTACCATCGATGCGCTGGATGAGCTCATCGACATTGGGCTCCTGCGTGAGCTGCCTAACGCACGCGCCGTCGGTGAATACCGCAAAGGGCGTCCGTCGCGGCGCTTTGAACTGCGAGCCGACGCGGCTGTCGTCGTCGGAATGGATGCTGGTCAATCGCACATTACGACGACGATCGCCGACCTTCGCGGTGTTCCGATTGCCAGCGAGACCCGCGAGTTGAGCGCGCTGGACGACAGCGCGGACGCGCGTCGGGCTGCGGTACTGGCCTCGGTAGACTCTGCCCTTCGATCGGCGGGGCGGGGCCGGGAAAGCGTGCTGGCCATTTGCATAGGAGTACCAGCACCCGTCGATTCCGAAGGAAACTCCCCGCACCACCGGGAAGGCTTCTGGCAGCGAATGAATCCTGATCTTCGACCTATGTTCGAGGACTGGGTGCCGATCGTTCGCCTCGAAAACGACGCCTCCCTCGCCGCCATCGCCGAGGGGTCTGTTGGTGCCGCGATTGGCTGCAGTGACTACGTCGTGCTTCTCGCCGGTGATCGCTTCGGCGCAGGGGTCGTAGTCGACGGACGGCTACTACGCGGCGCCCACGGTGGAGCCGGCGAAATGTTTGCCCTCGACAAGGTCCTCGGCGTCGGGAGCGCCAAGGGGATGGGCCTAAGACTCACAAGCTGGGTGCGCGACGCCGCAGCCGCAGGCGAGATCCCAGCTGGCCATCCCCTCGATTCCCTGCCCAAAGAACAGCTCACGGGACGTGCGGTCCTCGAACTCGCAAGGTCCGGTGATGCCTGGTCTCGGGGCATCGTCGAGCGGGCCGGTGCCCTGCTCGCCCGCGTAACCGCGATCTTCGGCAGTGTCTACGACCCCTCCCGAGTCATCGTCGCAGGGGCGGTCGCGGAGAACCTCAACCAAATCGCCGACGTGGCGCGCGCGGCTCTCCCGGACGAAGTCGACCTTGCGGTACCAGAACTGGTTCTTTCCTCACTTGGCGCGCGATCTGTCGCCGTTGGCGCCGTGTGCGCCGCAGTCGACTCGGCACGGACAGGCGTGCTGCACCTTCGCGTGGTCACACCGAAATTCCTCCGTTCGGCCGTCTAACCGCTGAGCGGCGACTAACAGTACCGACACTCTCACCTGCCAGCACGGATAGGGAACCCAACTCTCCAGGCTGTAAATTCAGGTCGACGAATTCCGGAACCAGTCAGCTCTCGCATAAGGGTCACACCCGCACTAGAACAGCCGGGCTAGGTACCCATGAGATTGTCCGGGCTAAGATGCTTGCGAAAGTCGCCTTCCAGTGTCCTTCCTGACGGTTGCGGTCGTCTCGGACCCGGATCAGAACAGAGTGTTCAATAATGTGCACTATCGGTGACAAGCTTGTCAGGCCGGACGTGATCTTTGGGTCTCGAGACTGCACTCCTCTCCGTAGGGCTTCCCTAATATGCTAGAAGTGGAGCGTAAACGGTTTGGTTTAGAGTTTCTATAGGAGTCAGGCAAGCCGAAGGAGCATTCGTGACGTCAGGTAATGCATCCTTCAAGCCGGTGGGTATAGCGGATGTTGCTCGTGCTGCCTCTGTGTCAATCACGACTGTCTCCCATGCCTTGAGTGGTCGTGGTCAGGTCGCGGAGACTACGCGATCGCGGGTGCAACAAGTTGCTAATGAGTTGGGTTACGCGCCGAACCGGCTAGCCAGCGGACTAAGAAGCCGGCGGTCACAGATTCTCGGCCTGGTGTCCGATGACCTTGCGACGACGCCGTTTGCGACGCGGGTTGTGCTCGGAGCTCAGGATGCGGCATCGGAGCGCGGGCAGCTTTTGGTCGTTGTGAACTCCAATCGCGACAGCACAATAGAGTCTCGGCAGCTGACCGGTCTCTTGTCCGCGCAAATCGATGCTGTGATCTACGCCCGGATGTTTCATCAGGATTCAGCGACACTGCCACATGAGCTCGACCGGATCCCATCGGTGCTTGTCGATACCACTGACACGCGCGGTGGCATTCGCTCGGTGGTGCCCGATGAGGAGCAGATCGGTCGACTGGCTACAGAAACACTGCTCACCGCTGGTCATACAGCAATCGCACACCTAACCGTGTCGGCGCAGGGGCGTGGAAGCGTCGGTCGCCTGGCCGGTTACACGGCGGTAATGCGCGAGGCTGGCATGCAGCCCAGAGTCTTCGCGGGAGGTGACCCGGGAACGTCAGCGGCCGGACGGGCTGCATTCGCTCAGATGATCGAGGCCGAAGCCCGCGATATCACGGCCGTTTTCTGCTTCAATGACCCGATGGCGATGGGCGTTTACCAGGCCGCCCTGCATGCCGGACTATCGATACCGGGGGACCTCTCGGTCATCTCGGTCGATAACTTCGAACCTGTGGCTGGAGCCCTTTTCCCCGGCTTGACGACCGTTTCCTTGCCGCACTATGCCATGGGCCAGTGGGCGGTGATGGCGGCGCTGGCGGAAATGGAGGGCGAGGTGCGTTCAGCTCCCTTGGAAACGCGACTGCCGGGGACACTTATCACGCGTGACTCGGTAGCAGGACCCCGTTCACGTGACCTACCCGCGCGCTAACCCGAAGACAATGACCTCGGCGCCGGAATACGTCCATTGACCTTCCAGGACTGGAAAAGGAGCGGCGAAAACCCCTGCGCGTGAGGATATCTCCACTACCGGCCCATCCACGATGATGCGTATGTCCCCGGCCCAGGGAAACCGGAATTCCTGCGTTCGGATACTGACGGTGAGGTGTGTCGGGCCACGGTCGATCTTCAGCGACGTAACACCATCCTGTTGGAGCTCAAGGAAGTCCTCCGCTGTGGCCGGCCACGTGATGTCACTGGCAGAACCGTGACCTGCGTCAGTGCGATAGGCGACTAAATCAGGGTGCGGATCCAGCACTAAAACGTCGTTTTCAATCGTGATGCGATAGGGGATCGAGTGCGCTCCTGCCCACTGGGAACCGGAAACCTCCCGAAGCCAGAACATCAAAGCGGGGAAACCTGCAGCGTCCCGGAACGTTGTCGCCGCATAAGGGGACGGACCATAGCTCAGATGCCCCCACGTGCGGGCAACGAAAGCCCCATCCGCATAGGTACCCAAGGCATAGACGACATCCCAGAGAATATCAGCATCCCAGACCGAGACAATCAGGGCGTGCTGCCCGTCAATCTCAATAATTTGAGGGCACTCCCACATCGAACCACTCCAGAGCGGGAACTGCTCCTCCCCCGACCGGCGTATCGCGACCTTGTCCTCCTCCCAGCGCTCCCCATCAACCGACACGTAACCAAGGACGCCAGCGCTTCCATCGCTGAACCCTGCGCCGACTAACATCCGCCACCCTTCTGGCGTTCGAACGATCGTCGGGTCGCGGTAAACGACGACGTCCCCTTGCTCCGACGGTCCAACCACCACCGGCCCCTTTTCCCAGTTCACCCATCCGTCGTCGAGTGGAGTCGCGGTGCGTACGCTCCCCAGGGCGGGATGTTCGTGAGAAACCGAGGTATAGAAGATACGAGGCGTGCCAGCGGCGTCAATAGTCAGAGATCCGGACCAGACGCCATCATCCCCGTCCCCCGGCGCCAAAGCAGGCGCCATCTCTTCAAGGGAGAAGAGGTCCGGGCCACTTGCATGACCCCAGTAGCACCCAAGACCCCACACGGTATTGCCGGGGACGTGTTGGAAGAAAAGGTGATAGCGGCCACGAAAGTAGGTGATGGCATGTGGATCGTTGATCCACCCGTTAGAGGTGAAGTGGAATTGGGGTCGGGTGACAGTGGTGAGCCGAGTCATAGTGGTCCAAATCGTTATGCAATCGAAGCCGAAAACGTTTTGTGTCTTTATTAGCGCTGAGTACTGTCGAATATTATCAAAACGTTTTGGGTAGATGTTACCCGCTCACGAAAGGACGAAGCGATGAGGCTTCCACAGAAAATCGCCGGAGCGCTGACTGTTGTACTGGCGGTCTCCCTGACGGGCTGCAGTAGCGGTGGCGGCCAGGCAAACGGCAGTGACGGAGAACCGATTACGATCATGGGTGCTTTCACTGATGCGCAAGCCGAGGCATTCCAAGCGGATCTCGACAAATGGTCCGAGACGTCCGGGATCAAGGCCACCTACGACGGCAACACGGACTTCCAGACGGCGGTGGTCGCCCGAGCCACAGCAGGCAATCCCCCGGACATCGCGATATACCCTCAGCCCGGGGTCCTGAAGAGCCAGACTTCGAGCCTATTCCCGCTGGAGGAGCTTGGCATTGATGTCGAGGCCGTCACGGCGGATGAAGCCAACGGGCTCGGCACCATCGCCGAGGTGGATGGTCAGACCTTCGGCCTGCCCTACTCCATCAACGTCAAGTCTCTTGTCTGGTACAACCCGAGTGCGTTCGAGTCAGCGGGGCTGAGTGTTCCTACGACGGATGCAGAACTCACCGAAATTCAAACAACGATCATAGAACAAGACCTCGGATCCCCCTGGTGCGTGGGCCTTGAATCTGGTGCGGGCACCGGCTGGGCAGCCACGGATTGGCTGGAGGAATACGTGCTCCGGTATGGGGGACTTGAACAGTACAACGAGTGGATCGCCGGGGATGTGACGTTTGATAGCGAGCTCGTTCGCCAAGCCGGCGACAAGGTTGCCAGCCAGCTACTCGAACCCGGCAAGGTTAACGGCGGAGGCCCTGCCGCCGCGACGACGTCGTTCCAGACTGCTGGCAACCAGCTCTTCACTGAAGGCAAGGACAACGGCCAGTGCTTCATGATGCGACAGGGATCATTCATCTCGGACTTCTTCCCTGACGATATCAAAGCCCAAATCCAGGCCGGGGATCTGACGAACATCGACTTTTTCCAACTCCCTTCGCCCGAGGGGACCGACGTCGCGATGCTCGGAGGTGGCGACCTTGTAGGCGCGTTCACGAACTCTGACGAGACAAAGCAGGTTCTCGAGTATCTAGTCGGCAAGGATTTCGGCACTAACGGATACGCCAGTCAGGCGATCTTCCTGTCCCCGCACAACGACTTCGACGCCTCAAACTACACCACGGAATTCCAGCGCAAGGCACAGGAACTGCTGGCCCAGTCGACGGTCTTCGGATTCGACGCTTCCGATCAAATGCCAGGCGAGGTTGGGGCCGGGACTGAGTGGACGCAACTCACCAACTGGTTCTCCGGGCAAACCACCATGGAAGAGGCTTTCCAGGCGATCGACTCTTCCTGGCCAGATCGGTAGCTACCGTTCTGGCAGTGGCCGGGAGCAGTTGACGTTCCCGGCCACCTGCCGTTTCATCCTTGCAACGACGTCAGGTAGGACACACGATGCCCATCTTCAGCGCACTCATCTCCGTGGTCCTGGGACTCGGAATCTCCCTGCTGATCTTCTGGAGCCTGAACTGGCTCGTCGAAAAGTCCAGCAACCGGTGGAGGGCCAGACTGCTGCCCTACGTCTTCCTCGCCCCGGTCCTCGTGCTCGTCTCAATCTTCCTCCTATACCCGGCCCTGCGGACCGTGGTGCAGAGCTTCACCCAGACCAGCCAGCGGCGCGGCGAAGGCGATCGTTTCGTCGGCTTCCAAAACTACGCAGATCTGATCACCGACCCCGGATTCCTCGGCGTTTTGCTAAACAACCTTCTCTGGGTCCTCGTTGTTCCCGCAGCAACTCTCGTCATCGGCCTACTCGTGGCGATCCTTACAGACCGTCTGGGTAAACGCCGAGAGACAACGTTCAAGGCGATGATCTTCCTGCCTATGGCGATCAGCGGCGTCGCCGCCGCCGTCACCTGGCGGTTCATCTACTTTTACGCTCCCCCAGGCAACCCGCAGATCTATTTGCTCAACGCAGCATGGACAGCCATTACCGGCCAGGATCCGATTCCTTGGCTGACCCTCGACTCAGGTCGCCTCAACAGCTTCCTGCTCATGTGCATCGCCATCTGGTTGCAGGTTGGCTTCGCAATGGTCCTCCTATCAGCGGCCATCAAAGCTGTTCCTGAAGAAACCGTCGAAGCGGCCCGCCTCGACGGAGCGAGCGAGCGACGCGCGTTCTTCCTGGTGATCGTCCCGCAAATCCGCGGCACAATCCTCGCGGTATTCGTCACGATCGTCATCTTCGTCATGAAGATCTTCGACATCATCTACGCGATGACCGGCGGACAGTACAACACCAGCGTCCTCGCCGTGGACTTCTACTCTCAGCTGTTCAGCTTCCAAAATCCAGGAAAAGCGGCAGCCGTCGTCATCATTTTGATGATCGCCGTAGTACCTCTCATCGTCTATCAGGTCCGCAGCTACAAAGCGCAGGAGGAACTCCGGTGACCATCATCCCTACCCCGATCATCAACGAGGCCACCCAAAAAACAACAATCGATACCCGCCGGAAGAAACGCCGAGCAAACCTTGCAGGCGAAGCACCAAAACCCCGAATTATCACAACCATCGTCATGGGGGTCATCGCACTTGCCTGGCTCTTCCCCCTCGCAGGCTTGCTCATTACAAGCTTCCGCACCAAAGCTGGCGTCGACGCCACAGGGTGGTGGACAGTCTTCGTTGATCCTTTAGGGCAGGGCTGGACCGGACAGAACTTCGCCGACGCCTGGGCAGCTCTCGACGTCAGCACGACCTTCTGGAACTCCGTCGCCGTCACCGTTCCGGCGACCGTCCTTCCCGTCATGATCGCGGCCATGGCTGCGTACGCTTTCACATTCTTCCAGTTTCGCGGCAAGGAAATCTATTTCGGCATTGTCCTGGGCCTCATGGTCGTCCCCGTTCAGTTGGCCATCATTCCCGTTCTGCAGCTCTTCGTCTGGTTCGGAGATACGACCGGCATCCAAATCATCGGCCAGTACCCTGCAGCGTGGATCGTCCACGCGACCTTCGCGATGCCTCTGGCAATCTACATGCTCCGCAACTACATGCAGACCTTGCCTAACTCGCTTATCGAGGCAGCCAAGATCGACGGAGCTAGCCACTTCCAAACCTTCTGGAGACTCGTCGTACCGATGTCCGTACCCGCACTGGCATCCTTCGCGATCTTCCAGTTCCTCTGGGTCTGGAACGACTTCCTCGTCGCATACATCTTCATTCAGAGCGGTCCAAACTCCGTGATGACACAAGGCCTCTACACCTTGCTAGGCCAGTACGGGCAAGGCTGGCAGCGCGTCGCAGCCGGCTCCTTCATCACCCTGGTAGTTCCCCTGATCATCTTCTTTGGACTTCAGCGATTCTTCGTCCGCGGACTCACCGCAGGCAGCGTCAAATAGCCCCAACAAACCTACCGTCAGACCAAGTATTCATCCACGATAGATCTGTGCGATGGCGACCATGGACGATGTGGCCGCTCTAGCTGGCGTATCAGGAGCGACGGGCCTGCTGAAGGTTCGATTAATAACTTCATTAGTTCACGGAACGCCGATAACACCCTGTTACGTCGCCCAGATCCCGCCCCTGTCGCCTAGCAAGTAGCTAGATAGCTGGTCGGTCGGCCAGAGAATCACCCCTAGCAGCGTCAATGTCTCGACTGTCGCTTCCGCCCTCGCGCCGGGAAGAAGAATCTGCGCAGTTGGACAATAACCCTTGCTAAAGACTTCTTAATCAAGGAGTCTTTAGGTATGACGAACGAAGAGCTTCCTACGCCTGCCCCGCTTCCTGATGGTGTGAGTTACCGTGGTCCGTCGAGTGAACAGGTCATCAGTGATCCGGTTCGCATTCGCGCTCTCGCTCATCCTGTCCGTTTGGAGCTTCTCGATTACTTAGATGATGCGGGGAGAGCAACTGCGACGGAATGCGCGGCGGCGATTGGCGAGTCCGTAGCGAGCTGTTCGTACCATCTGCGGATGCTCGCGAAGCATGGATATATCGAGCAGGTCGACCAGGCGGGGCGGGAAAAGCCTTGGAAGGTCGTCTCGCACGGCAGGTCATCGGTCATTGACCGGAACGCACCAGGGTCTGTTCACGCTGTGTCGGCCATGGCGAGTATCTTCGTGCATCGTCAGGTGGACCGCATTCAGTCGTGGCTGCAGCGCGCGTCGCAATTACCGGTGGAGGACATTGACGTCTCTACGGTCACCAGCTCGAGCTTCTATGCCACCCATGATGAGATCCGCCAGTTCCGGGAAGACCTCTGGGAGTTGGCCCGTCGCTTCGATGGTAGGTGGCAACATCCGGAGCTATGGCCCGAAGGCTCGGTGCCGGTTCAGCTCTTCTCCGTGGTGAATATCGACCCGGACCGGCCAGCACATCGAGCCGATCGTGAAGACAGCTGAGAATGGCTGCAGATGATTCGAACCCACAGCAACCAGCGCCCGCAGCGAGCCCCACCATCGCGGAGGGAGTGCTGACGCCTCAATCCAATGATGTCGGCACGAACCGCGAAGCCCTGAGAATTCCGGCCTTTCGTCGCCTCGCCCTTGCCTGGATATTCAGCAACTTCGGTGACTCGGCTCTGTTCCTGACAGCCGCGATCTGGGTGAAGCAACTCACCGGAAGTGACGCAGCCGCCGGGCTCGTGTTCGTTGCCCTCGGTCTACCGGCGCTCCTGGCTCCTCTGATAGGTCAACTTGCAGACCGCTTCAGGCGAAAGCCTCTGCTCATCATCAACAATTTCTGCGCGGCCGCGGTGGTCCTGGTCCTCCTGACCGTCCAATCAGCCGACCACCTGTGGCTGGTCTACCTGGTCGTGTTCACGTACGCGACATCCAACTACGTGACCTCAGCAGCCCAATCAGGGCTCCTGCGCGACATGCTCCCAACCCGGCTCCTCGCACCGGCGAACGGACTCCTGAGCAGCATCGATCAGGGACTACGAATCATCTCCCCCCTCATCGGCGCCGGCATGCTCGCACTCTGGGGAATGAGCGCAGTAGTACTGGCAACCAGCATCTGCTTCACCATGGCAGCCCTGGTCCTCATGACCATCACGGTGCACGAATCAGACCCCGACAGGAACACCGACGAAAGCTTCTGGCAGAGCACGACGGCCGGCCTGCGCTTCCTCGCCCAGCATCAACTCCTAGCACCGGCAATGCTTACCCTGAGCATCGCGATAGGCGCCACGGGTATCTTCAACGTCACCATCTTCGCCACCATCGAACAAGGCCTGGGCATGCCACCTGAATTCCTCAGCGTCCTCGTCAGCGTCCAAGGAGCCATGGCAATCATCGGCGGGCTCACCGCGAGCATCCTCATACGCAAACTCGGCATCCGCACCGTCATCATCCTTGGTGTTCTCCTGCTCGGCATCGCCGTACTCGCATCCGCCGTCCCATCAGTACCCATTGTCCTGACAGGCTCAGTCCTCACAGGTCTAAGCGTCACCTGGACCGTGATCGCCTTCATCACCCTGCGCCAAACCGAAAGCCCCGCACGCCTCCAGGGAAGAACCTCAGCAGCAACCAGCATGCTCATCAACGTCCCACAAGTTCTAGCGAACATGATCGCGGCAGCACTGATCAGCACAATCGACTACCGAGTCCTCATCATCACAACAAGCATCATCTGCCTGGCAGGAACACTGCCACTCCTTCTCCAGCGCACCACCCCAACAAGAAACCGCTGAAGACTTGCCTGACCCAAGTCAGTGGAACGCCGATAACAGCGCATACGTCAGCCCGCGCCCTGGTCCGATATAGCCGTGCCCACATGACTGTTACCCATTGCTGAGTTGGAAAGTGTCATGTCGGCCAGCTCTCCCGCCTGCTGATCAGATAGCCGCTGGTAATCACCACGAGTGCACAGATAGTTCCGAGTACAGCGAGCCATCCCAGGTCCCGAGAAGTAGGACCACCCACATCGCAATAAACACCACAAGCATGAGAGCTCCGGATGCCATCATGAAGTGCCCGACCGTTTTGGGAGTCATAGGACCCACCTTAGACGAAGAGGAATTGGTGAAGGTCTGGTGGACGCTTTTCATGGTAAAGAGCTGATAACGTTCTATTACGTCTGACTGCGGAACACGAAGCCAGTCCGCCCAACGATGTTACCGATCGAGGTCATTACCCGGTCTCAGTGGCACCTACTCGCCTGCCTGCCTATGACAGTGTAGCTGGGAATGACCTGGAATATTTGACGGAAGCAGTCCATCACAATTGCATTCCAAAAAGTTTTGCAAGCCTGCTGACCATCACAGACTGCAGTCCAGCGAACTACTATCAAACTGGAGGCTAAAGCCCGGTGTGGTGATCGTGAATTATGTGTGCGCAACAAAGATTGAGAACTGACGTTCGCGTCGCTCGCATCGTGTGACGGCAGCCCGCTGGGGCGCTGCTTGGTTCTACAAGATGGGTGCAATGAACAACTTTGAACGCCCGAAGTCCGGTCCCGGGGTTAGGGCCGTTGCTGATCGTGCCGCGCTTACCGGACTGTTACTACGTACGGCTGACGGAGACCGTGAGGCTTTTACAGCCTTCTACCACCACACTGCGGGCCAGGTTAACGGACTGGCACGCAGAGTCATCATCGATGGTGCGATCAGCTACGACACCACCCAAGAAGTATTTTTGGTGGTGTGGCAGGATGCCCACAAATACAGTCCCGCCGCAGGAACACCCCTGGCTTGGCTGATGACCATCACCCACCGCAGAGCGGTCGATCAAGTCCGCACAGAACAAGGGCACATCAACCGCGAGGCGAACTGGGGTGCGGCCACCCTAACCATCGAATTCGACGAGGCGGCGGACGCCATCGGCAGGGTCGAAGCCCAAAGCGTCCTCGCGTCGATGAAAACCCTGTCTCACGTGCAGCGGGAAGCAATTTCCCTGGCCTATTACGGCGAGCTTACCTACCGGGAAGTCGCCGAAAAGCTTGACCTACCGCTACCAACGGTGAAGAGCCGCATCCGGGACGGACTCTTACAACTACGAAGCTGCCTGGAAGCAGCCTCAGCGATGAGTTACCGTCCCCAGCACTCTGTAGGGTTCCCGAGATGTTGACCCGATACCCGGATGCTGCCCTCAGTATGCCATTCCCCCACACGAACAAGGCCAACCGCAATACCGAAGATTCCCGACCTGTACCGCAACCAGTCTGGGTATCCGCCGTGACCGACCTTCCGATCTTGGACTGAGAAAATGAATAACAAAGACCCTCATCCGGGATCTGGCGCGGGAGAGCCTGTTAAAGAGAAAAAGATACCCGCCGGTGCGCCAGCGACTGTGATCCTCGGCGGGCGCTACAGGCTTGGCGCTCCCATTGGTCAGGGCGGGATGGCATCGGTCTACCAAGCGCGTGATGAGGTACTTGGCAGGGACGTGGCAGTCAAGCTTTTCCGTGCGGGTGCAATCGGAGACGATGAGACCGACCGGCAACAGGGCGAGGCGAGAGTTCTGGCCTCGCTGAGTCACCGCAACCTCGTCACGATCTTTGATGTCGGCACGGACACCGCAACGCTTCACCCGCAGACCTACCTGGTCATGGAACTGGTCCACGGCGAGGATCTCCACCGTGCCAGATACAACGCGCCCCTCGCTGAAGAAGAGACGGTAGTTATGGGCGCCGGAGTCGCTGACGCTCTTGCCTACATTCATGGCCGCGGCATAGTTCACCGAGATGTGAAGCCCGCCAACATCCTTCTCGGAGGTTTCAGGGACGCCCAACGGGCGCGGAACCCCAAACTCACAGACTTCGGCATTGCCCGGCTAATGGACGCTACACGGTTAACCGTCACCGGACAGTCCATGGGCACTGCCGCCTACCTCAGCCCCGAACAGGCTGAGGGCACTTCCATAACTCCGGCCAGCGACATCTACTCTCTGGGGCTGGTACTACTGGAATGCCTCACCGGGAAGACCGCTTTCCCGGGACCTGCCGCAGCGTCCGCTACGGCTCGGTTATATCGCGGCCCGCCGGTTCCAGTAACGCTGGGCAGCGGCTGGACCCAACTGCTCCATGCTATGACCGCCCACAATCCGGTGGACCGTCCCACCGCGGCCGAGACAGCGTTAGCGCTGCGCTCACTACCCGGCCCCGGCGCTCCGAACAAGTCAGGCTCAGTCGATCATTGGGCACCGTACCCGGAGACCGATTCACTGGTTGACCCAACCTCTGCCCTCCGGCCAGGTTTTGCGTCGTCGAGTGGACCGCCGACCTCAGCCATACCCACCGCCAACCGGACAGGTAAATTACCCCCAAATCCAATCAACTCTGTTCCGGACAGGGAACTGGCTCAGCCGCCTCGGGAAGAAAATCCAAACCCGCCGGAGCAGCGCCGCAGACCAGGGGTCACCCAATGGGTTCTAATAGCTCTCATCCTGGCAGTAGCGCTGCTGGCAATAGCAGCGCTACTAGTGCTGACCATCAACACCGGAGACGGACCCACCCTCGTGCCCGTTGACTATCCTGCGACGCCAGGAGAACTCGGGGATCTACTCCAGGAACTACAGGACAGTGTGGCACCATAATGACAATCGCCCGATTCCTCAGCCACACCTCGGCAATAGTTCTCAGCGTGGCCTTTATCAGTGGCTGCAGTACTTCAGAGGGTTACAGTCCGGACGCGGCCCGTCAGCTCCAATCTGACGTCCTCGCCGTCACAGAGTTCTCTGTCGATGGAGACTACGAGGAAGCCCTACGTGTTGTAGACGAACTCAGCGTCCGATTGGACGCCCTGGCGTTGAGCGGATTCGTTCCACCCGACCGGCAACAACGCATAGAGGACGATATCGCAACCCTCCGCACTTACCTCGAAGCCAAAACTGATGACCAAGCAAACCCAACCCAACCGGCACCCAACCTGCAAACGCCCACACCTCCACCCAAAAAGTCCCCGCCAGCACCCGGCGAACTGCAACCCCTACCTCCTGCTGCCCCTTTCCTACCCGGTCCAGCTCCGGGCCCGGGCGCACCACCTCCGACACCAGCACCCCCAGCTCCACCACCCCCCACCGAGCCAGCGCCCCCACCACCACCACCAGCACCACCCACCGAACCGGCACCACCAATACCCCCAGCACCGACCGAGCCAGCGCCCCCAGCCCCACCGACCGAACCGGCACCACCAATACCACCACCACCAGCACCACCCACCGAACCGGCACCACCAATACCACCACCACCAGCACCACCCACCGAACCGGCACCACCAATACCACCACCACCACCACCACCAGCACCACCCACCGAACCGGCACCACCAATAACCCCAGCAGCACCGACCGAACCGGCTCCACCAGTTGATGCGGGTGATGATCCTAGGGCAAGGGTTCGCGTAGGAATCAGCGGGGAAGGGTGAGTAAAAAGTATGCGCCCCACCCTGGTTCGGGTACGACGGTTACCTTTCCGTGGTGGGCTGCTGCTATTGCCGCGACTATGGACAGACCCAACCCCGCACCCTTCCGCGAACCAGGGTGAATAGCCCCTTTTTGAAAGCGTTCAAAGATCCGATCTTTATCGGCGCCGGAGATTCCGGGCCCGCAGTCAGCAACCCAGATCATCAGACTCCCAGCGGTGAGGTCCGCGCCGAGCTCAATAACTTCACCGGGGGCGGTGTGTTTAACCGCGTTGTCGGCAAGTTGGAGCAGCGCCTGAGTGATCCGGTTCGGATCGAGAAAGACTTGGGTGGAGGACTCGGGCAGTTGAAGTTGCCACTCCCGCTGCGCCATGACGGTCATTTTTTGGTGCACGCTTCGCAGCAGCGCCTGCACATCTAGGTGTTCAAGGTGGACGAAATCCGGTTGTTCGGCCCTGGCCAAGAGGAACAGGTCAGTGACCATATCGTTCATCCGATCGATTTCCGCGACCACCAGAGCAATAGTTTGCCTGCGTTGCTCAGCGGTCTTGTCCAGTTCGAGGAGTTCGATGTGTCCGCGAATGATGGTAAGTGGAGTGCGCAGCTCGTGGCTCGTGTCATCGAGAAACTGGCGTTGGGTGGTGAAGGATCCCTCGAGGCGGGTCAGCATGTCGTTAAAGGCTTCGGCAATCTGGGAGGCCTCATCGCGGTGGCCATGGGTGTTAATCCGCTGGCTGAGATCGGCTTCCGAAATAGTGAGCGCCGTCTCAGCTAGGGCGCGCAGTGGGCGCAGGATCCGGCCGGCCAACGCTAGCCCGATAATTGACGCGAGAATGGTTGTGCCGAATTGGACGATCAGTTGGGTTTGAACCGCCTCATCTATCTCCCCTCGTTCGAAGGCCGGAAAGTTGACGATCACCATCATCCCGGCAGGGGCACCGCCGAGTGGGAGCACAACATACTGGGCGGGGCCGGCGGGAGTGACGAGCGTTCCGGATTCCGGGCGGTCGAGGGAAACCCAATAGTCGATGCTTGGCTGGAACTCATCCGGGTTGGGAACGGCGGATGCTCTACGAGAATCGTAGAGATCACCATCGAAGAAGGCTAAAAGAATCTCTCCTTCGTCCGGTATTTCACGGTCAAAGTACACATCGAAAATGGCTCTGACGTCATCTCCGAAGGGCTCCCCCGTCCTCGGGTCCACCCCCTCCGCGAGGAGGGAGAATTCCTCAGCCTCACGCTCTAAGCCCAAACTGATTTCATCGTCCAAACGCTCATACAACACCACCCACAGAAGGAGCACCGAGCCCACAGACGACAGGACCAGCAACCCAACCACCACCGCAAGAACACGAACTCTTATGCTTGAAAGCCATCGCCACCGCACCGTTGCC
Organism: Arthrobacter sp. CAN_A212; assembly: GCF_015752345.1. NCBI lineage: Bacteria > Bacillati > Actinomycetota > Actinomycetes > Micrococcales > Micrococcaceae > Arthrobacter > Arthrobacter sp. CAN_A212. Next base: position 755 of record NZ_JADOUT010000028.1, on the reverse strand, counting down.
TGGGTCATCGTCCCACAGTAGCCGCAGCCTCAACGCCTGACTCCTCCTACTACTAAGACCCGCCCGCACCCCTTGCTAGACTTAGCCCAACTTAGCTACTTTCTGTCGGAGACGCGGTGACGACCGCGTTCTTGCCCCAGGGGTCCTCGAGGTAGCAGCTAACCAAGATCATCCCACCATGCGACAGGGCCCCTGCCAGCCTCACACTGTCGACCTCTGGCGGATCGCCGCAACCATCCTGCGGCACCGGAAAGGAGGAACAGTGCTGCCCCGGCAGCTCCCCCGGATACAAACGGATCAGCTTCTACCCTCGTCTCGTCAGCGGCCCTCATGTCGACGGCTCCGGTCTGCACGTTCAGTCCTCGACCGGTACCGGCGGGGACGGCGGCGCCCGATGGTGCCGGGACATGAGCAGTGATCAGGACTAAGGGAATTTCAGGGGGCACTCCGGGCTGAGGTCCGTTCACAAACTTCGGTCAAAGTTCAAAACTAACTAAGAGTGGGGAGAAAGGACCGCACCGGTGTAACGCTCAACATTACAGATGCGGCGGTGTCGGGACACTAGAGAACCGCAGGGTAGCTCCAGTGCCCCGATCCCCTACCGAAAGCCGAAATCCCCTAACGGCCCTCATCACTCGCGCCCACGGGCGCGGACCCTAATCTGGGCTGCTGCGTGAATTTCGGACAGCGGAGTTAGTGTTTTCTCTTACGCTGCCTGGTGCGGCTGCTGGTAACTGTAATGGACATCGTTGGGG